>UWSO01000024.1 GCA_900538385.1 uncultured Porphyromonas sp. | reverse complement strand
GTCCGGAGCAGGGCGAGCTCCACTCCAAATTGCATTTTGGAGTGGAAAATACGGGTCTCTTTGTTGAGTGTCAGGCTAGTCTCCGAAACGTCTGACGCTATCTTTGTGGAGTGTAAGCTCTTGTGTAGGTAGATATATTGTTTTATATTTGCCTATATCGGGATTGGGACAAGAGTTGCCTCTTTGCCTTCTCTCTAGTAAATCGTTTAACCAGTAATAGAAGTACTATGAGAAAGAATCTATGCTTTACCCCGCTGCTGATTTTACTAAGCTTGGCTCTCGGAGCTTGTGATTCAGACAGCTGCAACGAGCCTGTTTGTATAGCGGTGGCTCCCGCTGAGTTGACCCTAGAGGTGGGGGAGATGCAAACGCTATCCGTTTCGACAGGAGCCAGTGCTCGAGGACTAGAGGTGTCATTCACAAGTAGTGCGCCAGATATCGCCACTGTCGATGCTAAAGGGAGTGTGACCGCCGTTCAAGTTGGCTCTGCTACCATCACAGTTCAAGTCGGAACTGGTACGACCTCAGTGCCAGTCACAGTCGTAGCCAACAAAAACGACGCTCCCCAGCAGCTACCGCTGATTAAGTTTGACGTCTCTTACGACGATTCGGGGAATGTCTCTGATGAGGATATCCTAAGCTATGAACGGAGCCTCGGGCGTGAGTCTCGTCCTATATTTTACACTGAATCAATCGTCTACAAGGGGTTCGTAAACACAGATCTTAGTACCATCACGGGCGTGATCTACGGTCTAGAGCTGGGCGACGGATCGAAGATAATCGTCGCCTATGGTACAGAGACTATCAGTGACTGCCCCAAGACGAGGGAGATGTTGCGCCAGCTGGGCTTCAGCCACATAGAGGAGCGAGTAGTGGGGCTGGATGTTCTAGGCAAGACAACGCCTGGACTTTATGCAATCCATGACAGGGATCCTAGTTTATCTGTCCTTATGTACGACCAGAGTAACAAGGACATCAAGGCCAATATGTACATCCAGTTTAGCCGTATAGCTACGGTCGAGGCACTACACCCGCTCATCCCGAATGTGGCCGACTTCCCCGCTTTGGAGATCTTTGCCAAGCACGATGTGGATGCGATTAAAGCCTTCGAAAAGCGTCTTGGATTTAGAGACTTTAGCGAAGATGAGTCTTACGAGGCTAATCTCTGCTTCAATACAAAGAGCGACAAGGAGGACAAGAGCAATCTTGCTTGGGTCATTTATGTCAATGAATCAGACGCAGGGCCCGCCTTTATCAACTCTGAGGTGACGGGTATCAGCACGCTGCGGGAGCTGACCTCTGACGGTGTGCGTAACTACCTAAGCAAAAACGGCTTTGACCGCAACTACAGCATCACAACGGGCAATTATATCCAAGTCTACAACGCACAGGGAGACCTCTGCCACCTATTCATACAGGAGTATGAGGATGGCAATGCCTGTATGATGCAGTTCATCTGCAAGTCGGATCTCGAAGAGGAAGAGCAGCAGGCGAGGCGACAGCTCCCGACTCAATTCATGTTTCAAAAGCCCCTTGCCAGAAAAGGTGTGATGCGGAGCATCTCGAGGACTAAGTGATCGAGTGAGAGGGGCTCCGACCCCTGCTGAGTAAGAGACCGATTAGTGTAGAGGCGGATGGGTGTTTCTGTCTCTACACTATTCATAAAAGGAGAGGTCGACGAATCGCTTTGCTCGCCAAGTGCATGGCCATGCCATGCCTCAGCGTGTGGGGTATTGTGAGATCCAAAAAGAATATGTACCTTTGCACCAGCAAACGCAAGAGGACTTCTCTCTCTCTCTCTGGAGTGGCAATGTGGCTACTCTTATTGCGGATGCCTTGATGGTGATCATAGCTCAGCTGGTTAGAGCATCAGATTGTGGTTCTGAGGGTCGTGGGTTCGAATCCCACTGGTCACCCTATAGCTTCGCTAGGTTTTTTCTTTTCTCTGTTCTAGCGTCGCTATTTCGATCAGTTTTTGATTATAACTTTCTTTTTGAGGTTGCTAAGGCATAGTCTTGGCAACCTTTTCTTCTTGAGAAGGGGAGAGGGGAGCCTTGTATAGAGCGGTGAAGTAGAGCTGTGGAGTCGACGGTATGTCGTAGGAAAGGAGATTTTTATTATCTTTGCATCGGATTATTGTCTTGCAGATTGCGTGAGACGAAGATATCGGGAGTGATCATCACAGTGGTGACGGTCGCTCCCCTCAATCACTTACTTAATTACGAACAGAATACCAAATATAATTTCCCCAAATGAAGAACAAGAAGAGAATCTACACCTTTGGCAATGGAAGTGCTGAGGGCAATGCTCAGATGAGAGATCTACTCGGAGGTAAGGGAGCTAACCTTGCGGAGATGAACCGCATCGGTGTGCCTGTGCCTCCCGGATTTACTATCTCGACTGAGGTATGTACAGAATACTATGAGCGTGGCCGTGAAGCGGTTGTCGCTGACCTCAAGGATGACTTGATGGCTGCCGTCAAGGATATCGAGAATATCATGGGCTTTAAGTTTGGCGATGTAGAGAATCCTCTTCTCGTCTCTGTCCGCTCGGGCAGTAGAGCCTCCATGCCTGGTATGATGGATACGATCCTCAACCTCGGTCTCAACGACACGGTCGTCGATGGATTGGCACGTAAGAGCGGCAACGAGCGCTTCGCGTGGGACTCTTACCGCCGCTTCGTGCAGATGTATGGCGATGTCGTGCTCGGCATGAAGCCTGTCAATAAGGACGATATTGATCCCTTTGAGGCAATCATCGAGGAGGTCAAAAAGGAGGCTGGCGTCAAGCTCGATAACGAGCTTACCACAGACCATCTGAAGGATCTGGTCAAGCGATTCAAGGCGGCCGTCATGAAGGCCACGGGACATGACTTCCCCACCGATCCATACGAGCAGCTTTGGGGCGCTATCATGGCAGTCTTTGGCTCATGGATGAACGATCGTGCGATCCTCTACCGTAAGATGGAGGGTATACCCGATGATTGGGGTACAGCTGTCAACGTCCAGGCGATGGTCTTCGGTAATATGGGTGACACCTCCGCTACAGGAGTGGCTTTCACTCGAGATGCGGCTACAGGCGAAAACCTCTTTAATGGTGAGTACCTAGTCAATGCGCAGGGTGAGGATGTCGTCGCTGGTATCCGTACGCCTCAAGAAATTACAATAGAAGGCTCTCGTCGCTGGGCTGAGCGTGCTGGTATCGATGAGGCAACTCGCAAGGCCCAGTACCCCTCTATGGAGGAGACCTTCCCCGAGATCTATGCTGAGCTGAATGCTATACAGCACAAGTTGGAGCAACACTACCACGATATGCAGGACCTTGAGTTCACTGTACAGGAGGGCAAGCTATGGCTCCTTCAGACACGTAATGGTAAGCGTACAGGTCAAGCGATGGTCAAGATCGCAATGGATCAGCTTCGTGACAACCTAATCTCTGAGGAGGAGGCTCTACTGCGCGTGGAGCCTGCTAAGCTTGATGAGCTACTGCACCCAGTCTTTGACAAGAAAGCCTTAAAGTCCGCCAAGGTATTGACCAAGGGACTGCCCGCCTCACCAGGTGCAGCTACGGGACAGATCGTCTTCTTTGCAGATGACGCTGCTAACTGGCATGAGCAGGGTAAGAACGTGGTCATGGTTCGTATCGAGACCTCGCCTGAGGATCTGGCTGGTATGAGTGTAGCACAGGGTATCCTTACGGCACGTGGCGGTATGACCTCACACGCAGCTGTCGTGGCTCGTGGTATGGGTAAGTGCTGTATCACAGGTGCTGGCGGTATTATCGTTGATTACAAGGCTCGCACTGTAACCATCGATGATAAGGTACTCCACGAGGGAGACTTCATCTCAATCAATGGCTCTACGGGTGAGATCTACGAGGGTCAAGTAGAGACCAAGGCTGCAGAGATGGATGCTGACTTCCGCCAGCTGATGGAGCTAGCTAACAAGCACTCCAAGCTCTCTGTACGTACCAATGCTGATACGCCTCACGATGCTGCTACGGCACGCGAATTTGGTGCTGTCGGTATCGGACTCTGCCGTACGGAGCACATGTTCTTTGAGGACAACAAGATCAAGGCAATGCGTGAGATGATCCTCGCTACAGACACAGAGGGTCGTCGCAAGGCCTTGGCAAAGCTCCTCCCGATCCAGACGGAGGACTTCAAGGGTATCTTCCGCGCTATGAAGGGTCTACCTGTCACCGTGCGTCTGCTAGATCCACCTCTCCACGAGTTTGTACCTCAGACGGAGAGCGGTCAGATAGAGCTGGCAAAGGCTATGGGTGTCGAGCCTAAGGTCGTCCATGATCGTGTCGAGCAGCTCCACGAGCTGAACTCAATGCTCGGACACCGTGGCTGCCGTCTAGGCAACACCTATCCCGAGATCACCGAGATGCAGACTCGTGCTATCCTAGGTGCTTGCCTCGATCTCAAGAAGGAGGGTGTCGAGACGCATCCTGAGATTATGGTGCCACTCGTTGGTGTCGTCGAGGAGTTTAAGCAACAAGCACGTGTGATCCGAGAGACTGCAGAGACTCTCTTTAAGGAGCAGGGCGATCGAGTGGACTTCCTCGTTGGTACAATGATAGAGATACCACGAGCTGCTCTGACAGCAGACGAGATTGCTAAGGAAGCTGACTTCTTCTCCTTCGGTACGAACGACCTCACGCAGATGACCTTCGGTTACTCTCGTGACGATGTCAATACATTCCTACCGATCTATCTGGACAAGAAGATCCTTAAGGTAGACCCCTTCCAGCAGTTGGATCAGAGGGGTGTAGGTCAGTTGGTACAAATGGGAGCCGAAAAGGGTCGCTCAGCAAAGCCTACGATCAAGCTCGGCATCTGTGGTGAGCATGGTGGTGATCCCTCATCGGTAGCGTTCTGCCACCGTGTCGGTCTCAACTACGTCAGCTGCTCACCCTTCCGTGTGCCCATCGCACGCCTAGCAGCAGCTCGTGCCGCCGTTGAGGACAAGAAGAAGTAAGCAGCGCAGGTGAGCTCCGCTCTCGTTGCAGAACGCGTCCCTCGCTAAGCTAACTACAATAATAAAGCAACTCTCTGGAGTCGCTCCCTAGTCGGAGTCTCTGGAGAGTTGCTTTCTTCTTTCGGGCTGGTTTATTGCCAGTTTGCAAAATAGTTGTACCTTTGCGGTGCTGATTATTATCGAAACGAGATAACCAGTGCAAGCTTTTGACTTTATAAGAGTGTCGTAATGGCATCTGTGTCGGTATATAAGGAGTGCGTCCACGCTCCATCGATAGCCTACCGACAGGTGAACAGATTACTTATGACGGCCCCAGAGCGCCTTCGTCATGATGACAGGTCTTCGTTGGGGAGCTCGATGAGCCTGCGCCTAGGGAGATCTCCTTTTGTATTAATCCCAATCAAACTATTAGCGTGAACACATTAAGCTATAAAACACAATCCGCCACCAAGGAGTCTGCTCAGAAAGAGTGGCTCGTGGTAGATGCCGAGGGGCAGCGTCTCGGACGCCTCTGCTCTATTGTTGCTAAGATACTGCGTGGTAAGTACAAGCCCTGCTTTACCCCTCATGCAGACTGTGGCGACAATGTCATCATCATCAATGCCGACAAGATCGAACTTACAGGCAATAAGTGGGACACACCTAGCTATCTGACCTTCTCAGGCTATCCTGGAGGACAGAGGGAGTTCTCACCAAGAGACTATCAGAACAAGAGCTCTCGCAAGCTCTTTGAGAAGGTTCTCAAAGGTATGCTCCCTAAGAACAAGCTCGGTGCTGAGCTGCTGACGCACGTTCGGGTCTTCGATGGTCCCGACCATACTATGGAGGGTGTACAACCCCGTAAGATCGATATCAATACACTTAAATAAATACGCGGTAAACGATGGAACAAATCAATGCTATAGGTAGACGTAAGGCTGCGGTAGCCCGCGTATATCTCACAGAGGGTTCTGGCAAGATAACGATCAATAAGAAGGATATCGCCAACTACTTCCCCTCATCAATTCTTCAGTACATTGTGAAGCAGCCTCTCCTCAAGCTAGAGGTAGCTGACAAGTATGATGTTATGATCAATCTTGTCGGTGGAGGCTTCAAGGGACAGAGCGAAGCTGCTCGTCTTGGCATCGCTCGTGCACTGATCAAGATCAATCCTGAGGACAAGGCTACACTCCGTGCCGCAGGCTTCGTAACGCGTGATCCACGTGTTGTAGAGCGTAAGAAGCCAGGACGTCCTAAGGCTCGTAAGAAATTCCAATTCAGCAAGCGTTGATGGTGCTGGGGGGATGCTATTGCAGCGTGAGTGTCTCATTATGGCGCTCTTCCTGTGGTACTGCACACCCCGCACGATCTCTCGCGTTTAGTATCTAAATTGCATCGATGGCGTACTAGAGCTTAGACCTTAGAGGTTAGAAATTAGAGGTTAGACCTTAGTTGTTTCTTGCTTCAGTCTATAAGATCAGTAGCCCTACCCTGCAATTGCTTATTTCACAAGAACGTAAACGAAAACACAAAGACGACTATGTCACAAGTATCATTTGACCAGCTACTAGAGGCTGGCGCACACTTTGGTCACATGCCACGTAAGTGGAACCCCGCTATGGCTCCCTACATCTTTATGGAGCGCAACGGTATCCACATTATCGATCTGCACAAGACTGTAGCTAAGATCGATGAGTGTGCTGAGATTATCAAGAATATGGCCAGCTCTGGCAAGAAGATCCTCTTCGTTGGCACCAAGCGTCAGGCTAAGGATGCTGTCGCAGAGCTCGCTAAGAGCGTAGGGATGCCCTACGTCACAGAGCGTTGGCCTGGTGGTATGCTCACCAACTTCCCCACGATCCGCAAGGCGGTCAAGAAGATGGGACAAATCGACAAGATGCGTGAGGATGGCACCTACAACAACCTCTCTAAGCGTGAGCGCCTACAGCTCGATCGCCAGCAGGCTAAGCTAGACAAGAACCTCGGCTCTATCCGAGACATGAACCGTCTGCCTAACGCACTCTTCGTGGTAGATGTCATGCGTGAGCACATCGCTGTACGTGAGGCTCAGCGTCTAGGTATCCCCGTGTTTGCTATCGTCGATACGAATGCTAACCCCAAGGATGTCGACTACGTCATCCCAGCTAATGATGACTCTACGCAGGCTATCGAGCTGATTATCTCGGCTATGTGCCAGGCTATCAACGAGGGGCAGGTAGAGTACAAGGCTATCAAGGCTGAGAAGGAGGCTGAGGAGGCTGCTGAGCTAGCTCCCTCAGGACGTCGCCAGCGCACAGGTGCTCGTCGTGAGCGCATCCGTCCCGCCAATGCTGAGGCAGAGCGTGAGGAGGAAGGCACTGAGGAGCAGCCCGAGGAGGTAGCTCCCGAGACTGTAGAGGCTGAAGAGACTGCTCCAGCTAATGAGGAAGCAGCTAACCAACAATAATACTATACACCATGAGCGTAACAATTGAAGATATCAAGAAACTTCGTAAGATGACCGGTGCGGGTCTCTCTGACTGCAAGAATGCACTCAACGAGACTGCCGGAGACTTTGAGAAGGCTATCGAGATCATACGTGCCAAGGGCAAGGCTGTCGCTGCCAAGCGTTCTGACCGTGAGGCTGCTGAGGGTTGTGTCCTAGCAGCACACAGCGAGGGCTTTGCTGCCATCGTATCACTCCAGTGCGAGACAGACTTCGTTGCTAAGAACGAGGGTCACATCGCTCTCACACAGCAGATTCTAGACGTTGCTATGAAGGAGCAACCCGCTACTAAGGAGGAGCTGCTCAAGCTCCCTCTAGCCGATGGACGTGCTGTCGCTGAGCATATCACCGACCGCATTGGTAGCACAGGTGAGAAGATGGAGCTGGGCAACTATGAGTTTCTCAAGGCTCCCTACACCACATCCTACATCCACTTCGGTAATAAGCTGGCTGCTATCGTAGCTTTCAACGAGGCTATCGATGAGGAGATGGCTCGTGAGATAGCTATGCAGGTAGCGTCCATGAATCCAGTCGCAGTCTGCGAGAAGGACGTACCAGCTCATATCCTCGAGGAGGAGCGCAAGGTAGCTATGGATCGTGCTCGTGAGAGTGGCAAGCCTGAGGCTATCTGCGAGCGTATCGTAGAGGGCTCCATCCAGAAGTTCTACAAGGAGAATACACTCCTACACCAGCCTTTCGTTCGTGACAACAAGATGGATGTCCAGGGCTACCTGCACACGGCATCTAAGACGCTGACGGCTACAGGCTTCAAGCGTGTCAATCTAAACGAAGACTAAATCAATACTGAGGATAAGTAGTCGCTCTCGGGCGGCTATGAAGCCTAACTGAGAAAGCCCTGTACACCTTTGTGGTGTGCAGGGCTTCGTCGTTTCATATCACTGGCAAGCTCTCCTTCCATCATAAGAGTCGCGGGAAGAGATTCAGCTCTTCACCTCAAAGCATCCTGTAGGAAGTCGATAGAGTCTGTTCGATGTTGAGCCATACTCTGTGCTATGGTCTGTACATCGTAGAGCTTAGGCGAGCTAACAAGCTCATAGGTACCCTCCTGATGGCTCTCCAAGCCGAAAGTCTTGATAAGCGTGTCAAAGCGACTGCAGCCACCACGGTTATTGACCATAGCCACAAAAGGTTTGCCAAAGATGAGCGAGAAAGCAACCCCGTGAAAGGAGTCTGTCACCACACACTGGGCGTTGAGAATCCCCTCGAGCCACGCCTCTACAGGGGGGAGAATGCACTCCTCCAGACTCTCGCCGCGTGCGGTCCAGTGCCGCCACGGAGAGAAGAGCTGGTAGGTCGTATGCTGCGACTGCGCTATCTGCTGAGCGAGCGCCTCCTTGTGTGGTGTATCGGTAAGCATATAGGCGAAGACCCCGCTCGAAGGCTCCACCCGCAATCCAAATAGGTCGATATACTCCTCTCTCGTGAGGAGCATTGTCGGGTCTAGTACCCACTGCGCTAAAGCACCAAACCGCTGCTCCAAGATCGGCACTGCAGACAGCTCACGCACCGAGATCGCCACAAAGCGACTCAAGAGGTCGCTATAGAGAGCCGTCCGCTCGGGAGCAATGTCGATCGGATCCACGCCAAAGGAGGCGGCGTAGGCGATCCGTCGCACATCGTCTGTCTCAGGGATAAAGCGAAAGAAGTAATCGTCGAGCATCGGGACGAACGCCTGTCGCCACACCTGATCACTCCCCACGATATAAGCATGGGCGGGCTGCTGGCGGTAGTACTCCCGTAGCTCTTTGGCACTGCGGAGTCGTGGTGAGAGCGTGATGTGCTGCTGTACGAAGCGATCCGTGTGCTGCAATACGATACGCTCCGCACTCCTAGACTGGTCGTAGGGTATATGCTTTAGTGCTAGGAGTTGAGACTTAGCCCACCGTCTTAGTGGAGATCGCCGGTCGAAGGGGATGTCTAGCGTCACAGGCTCATACCCCATCTTATGCAAGGCTTGCTGTAATGCATACGCCTGCATGATACCTCCGTAGTTAGCTCCTAGGGGGTGCGTCAGTATATGGATCCGTTTTGTCGTCATTTTGTTTAGTCTAGTCAGTCGTTTGGAGCCTGTCGCCTTTTGGAGAGATGCAGATAGCCCTTGACGAGTCGCTTCTCTTCGGTTGTCAGCGAGAGCGTTAGGATCACCACGGCACACAGTCCGCCGAGTAAGATAGAGGCTACCAAGAGTCCCCAGATAGAGCCGGCGTAGGGGAGGAGGTGCCGGTAGAGGTAAGCTCCCAGTAGCATGACGATGGTCGGTGGTAAGATAGGCAGTACCACACGCTTTAGGTAGTAGCCGACGCCTAGTGCGTGATACTTGTAGGAGAGTCCCAGTCGCACCGCCAGGCACGATATAGAGACTACTATATTAATGTATACCGAGTACTCTGGTGGAGCACCCAGCCAGAAGGCGAGCATAGAGAGCGGTAGGATCATGATGATCATTCCTCCGACCAGCACTTGGTAGGTGCGCACACGTCCTGTCGCCTGAATGCCTGTCATTAGCGCCCCCGAGAGGCTCTCTATGAGCAGTACGATGAGCGTCAGCTGGAGCAGTAGCGAGGCATACTCAGGAGGCTTGACTAGCCATAAGCGGAGCAGTAGATCTAGGTCTAGAGCAAAGGGGATCACCACGCAGAGCATCAGTAGGTAAGAGATCTTAGCACTGGCGCAGATGAGCTTGTGGAGGTAGCTATACTCCTCAGCAGCGTACGACTTGATGATCTGTGGATTAGCCGCCATCTGATAGTTATTAGCAAAGGCAATCAGCGCACTGCGCACTGAGTTGACAATGCCAAAAGCAGCGTTTAGCAGTGGCCCGAAAAAGTAGTTGTAGACGATGTTGATGCCCTGCGTCTGCGCCACAGCAGCTAGATTGCCAAAGAGGTTCCAACCCGAGTAGGCGAGTATCTCGCGATAGGCCGACCTGTCTCGTACCCAGCGGAAGTGCACTTGACGAAAGAGCCGTCTCGTGCTCCCCACATAGCAGAGCGCCATCACGCCACTGACGGCGAGGAGCAGGATCGGGTAGAGGAGGAGTTGATCGCCAGCGTAGCCCTTAAGGAGTAGTACGGCACCAAGCCGCAGAGAGATGTCCACGATGCTGAGTAGGGCAAAGAGATTCATCCGCTCGTGTGAGACGATGAGGCTCTGGAACGGGGTGAGCAGCATATTAACCACAAAGGTCCCCAAGGAGATGAAGTAGATCCACAGCGCCACCGTCATACGTTCGGGCGGTGCCACAAGCTTGTTTGGCACGTACCATAGACCGAAGGGGATCGCGATAGCGCATACCAGCAGGACCAGCAGGAGCTGCACAACGATGGATACACTGTAGACGCGCCCTACGCCTGAGTAGTTGCCTCGTCCCAGCTCGTAGGAGTAGAAGCGCTGTGTAGCGGAGACCATCGCTCCATTGATAAAGCCAAAGGCGGTCACCAAGCTTCCCACCACCTGGTAGATACCGAAGTCCTCCACGCCGAGTGCTGCCAGGAGGACTCGGGATATGTAGAGGGAGAGTAGGGTGACCACCGCCATACGCACAAAGAGGAAGAGCGTATTGCGGGCGATACGCTGCGAGCGAGACGACGGCATAGGACGCTCGTCGGTGGTCTTGTCGTGTAGATCTTGTGCCATAGGGTCTGCTGAGCAGGAGGGTGCGACCGTCCTGTGACAGCCTCACCGCTGCAAAGGTAGTGAATTCGTACGACCAGCCACTTCGCCCATCACCCGGACTGACAAATGCAAAAGACGTAGCGCTCTATGAGTGTTTTTTTTTGTATATTTGCAGGTGTAATACGCTAGACATCCACAAACTAAAACCCTATGACAATGATGAAGTACATTACCTACATGAGATGCGCAGCTTCTCTTCTTGCGCTTTTGTTGCTAGCCACTTCTTGCTGTAACAGTGTGCCACCGACTCCTCAGGAACCCCCGACTCCTCAGGAGCCACAAGAGAACACCTTCAAAGCCAAGTTTACGGCCACGCCCAATACCTTCTCAGGCTATGGAGGCTATGGGAAGGTTCACGGAGTGCTACAAGAACTATCTCCCAGCGGAGAGCTACTCCATGAGACCCCGCTGGGGAACTCAGAGTTTACGCTGCACTTTGAGAGGTATCCAACTGGGATAGAGCCTTGTGAATATGGACGTAATAAGTTTTTTGTCCGAGAGGGTATAAATGCTGAGACCTTTAAGGTTGAAGCTGAGGTCACCAGTGGCAAGGGTAAGGGCTGTAAGCAGACGGTCCTCATCATGCGTGGCGGATGGAGATTCTCTTTCAAAGCCGAGCCAAGTCAATTTACCTCGAAGGGCGGGTCTGGTAAAGTGATAGGGACGATGTATATTACAGATTTTGATGGTAACGTCGTTGATGAACGCGATCTCGGTGATTGCAACTTCGGACTCAATGTAAGTGGTAATCCAGAGGACATCACGATTGACGACCTTGAGAAGACCTTCACGGTCGCAGCGGGAGGCCCAGAGACCTTCGAACTACGAGCTTATACAGGCTTTGGACAGCCATATCTCATCGAGATAAAGCGTGAAGGCTGATAGGCTACGAGTGCGTCGAATCGATCTCTTGTGACGGTTCCACCAATGCAAAACTCCCTCGGTGGGGATATTTCATTCTTCACCGAGGAAGAGGAAAATTCTTCGGACTTATCATTTGATTCTTCCGAACAGGGCTGACGCATTATAATCAGTCCGCTAGTAGCTGCATATGACGATAACTAGGGATACTTAGTTCGAGTATTGCCACACAGTGGTTACGAAACCTCTCTGATTACGCTTACCTTGCCGAAGATTCGGATTCCTCCCGAGGAATTTCCCAAATAGCTCCCGAGGAATTTCCGATTTCCTCGGGAGGAAAGAAAAAATTCTTCGGACTTATCATTTGATTCTTCCGAAGTATCATTTGATTCTTCCGAAGAAATTTCTCTTACCTCCCTGGAGAATTTTTATTTTCCTCGGAGCTATTGGAAATTTTCCACGTGGAGGTATCGGAGCAACGGGAGGATATCGGAGCAGTGTGGAGAGCTGTATGGACGTATAGTCGTGCATCTCTGCATAAAAGAAAAGAAGAGCCTGCCACGAGACATCGTGACAGGCTCTTGAGTTATTTGTATGAGTCAGGCGCTAGCTGTTGTTTGATCAGCTAGCTGCGCTGTGTGATTAGCGGAGACCGCGGAAGCGTAGGAGTGGCTCGATGTCGACCTCCTTGTGTCCGGTGAACTGCTCGAAGAGTACCATCAGGTCCTCGCTGTTACCACGAGAGAGGAGGATGTCAGCAAGGCGCTGTCCGTTCTCACGAGTCATGCCCCCGTTAGCCTCGATCCAAGCGTAGATCTCGTTGTCTACAGCCTCGCTCCAGAGGTAAGAGTAATATCCAGCAGAGTAGTCGTTGCTCCAGATGTGACGGAAGTAAGGTGAGCGGTAGCGTGGTGGAATCTGCGCATTGAGCATTCCGTACTTAGTGAGTGCTTCCTGCTCAAAAGCCTGAACGTCATCAACCTTATCACCTACAGCGAGTGCATGCCAGCACTGGTCGATGAGTGATGCGGCAATGTTCTCACCGATTGAGTAAGCTTGGTTGAAGTTGCCAGCAGCAATCATCTTATCACGTAGCTCGGCAGGCATCTGCTCGCCTGTCTTGTAGTGCTTAGCATAGTTCGCAAAGACGGTAGGCTCGGTAGCCCAGTGCTCGTTGAACTGTGAGGGGAACTCGACAAAGTCTCTTGAGACATTAGTTCCAGCGATCGAAGGATAGGTCTGCGTAGAGAGCATGCCATGTAGAGCGTGACCAAACTCGTGGAAGAGTGTCGTCACCTCGTCCCAAGTCATCAGACAGGGCTGACCAGCAGCGGGCTTCTTGTTATTGCAGACGTTGTAGATGACTGGCTTATTGCCTAGGAGCGTAGACTGCTCGACGAAGTTACTCATCCAGGCACCACCGCTCTTAGAGGGACGTGCGTAGGGATCTAAGTAGTAGAGTGCGATCACCTCGCCCTGCTCGTTCTTGACATCATATACTGTCACGTCTGGGTTGTAGACGGAGACGTCGGTGCGCTGCTCGAAGGTGAGACCGTAGAGCTTGTTGGCAGCGTAGAAGACACCGTCATGTAGAACGTTGTCTAGAACGAAGTACTCGCTCAGCTGTGCCTCATCGATGTCGTACTGCTCCTTGCGCATCTTCTCAGCGAAGTAAGCCCAGTCGTAAGCCTCTAGCTTGAAGTCTGGTCCCTCGCTCTTGCGTGCGAACTCCTCTAGCATCTTAGCATCCTCAGCAGCCTTAGGCTGGTAGAGCTTAGCAAGACGATCGAGGAAGTTGCGAGCTGTCTCACCATTCTTAGCAAGTGCGTCCTGTAGCGTCCAGTCGGCAAAGGTCTTAAAGCCTAGTAGCTGAGCCTTCTCAGCACGGAGCGTAGCGAGACGCTTGATGATCTCCTGCGTGTCGTACTTGTCGCCGTTGTTGCAGCGATTGATGGAAGCCTCGAGGATAGCCTTGCGGCTGTCACGGTTGTTGAGCTTAGCCATGACAGGCTGCTGGGTCGTATTGACTAGGCGTATAGCCCACTGGCCCTCTTTGCCCTCCTCCTTAGCGAGGTCGGCAGCCTCTTGTAGCTCGCTGTCGGAGAGACCGTCGAGCTGTGCCTTGTCGGTGAAGAAGACAGGTACGTTCGTTGCGTCGGTCAGCATATTGCCAAACTTAGCGGTGAGCTCGGCCTCCTCGCCGTTGAGCTTCTTGAGCTTCTCCTTATCCTCGGCAGAGAGGTTGGCACCAGCCTTGACATAGTTGTCGTAGTACTGCTTGGTGAGTCGTACCTGGTCGGGCTGTAGTCCCTCTAGACCAGTCTCGTAGACGGTCTTGATGCGAGCGAAGAGCTTGTCGTTGAGCATGATCTCATCGCTATGTGCGGTGAGCTTAGGTACGTACTCCTCCTCGATGGCGCGTAGCTCATCGTTGGTGTCGGCACTAGTTAGAGCGAAGAAGACGGCCGAGGTGCGCTGGAGTACCTGTCCAGCACGCTCGAGAGCCTCAATGGTATTGGTAAAAGTGGGTGCCTCAGCATTGTCCACGATGGCTGCTATCTCCTCGTTGTGCTGACGCATACCCTCGTCGAAGGCGGGAGCAAAGTGCTCTGCCTTGATCTTGGTAAAGTCGGGTGCATTCATGTAAGTTTCACTTGGATGAACGAATGGATTGTCAGCCAGATCGGTCTGTTGCTGCTTTTGCTTGTTACAAGCGGTCAGCATCATGGCGATGGCTAGTAGCATAATTACTTGTCTACGCATATTCTTAGTTCGTTTGGTATGATATATATAGTTACTTTTGCATAGCGATGAGGTATCCTGAAGAGATACTACACGAGACAAAGATACTAATAATTAAATACATACCCCATGACAGACGCTATCAACGCTCAGACGGAGCATCCACAGCAGACTTACCAAGAGGCTATCACACGTATTCAAGAGATCGTGCGACTCCTCGAGACGGGCGATATAGAGGTGGACGAACTGACCAAGCTCATCGAGGAGGCGACTGGCTTGATACAGTTTTGCTCCACACGGCTCACATCCATCGATAAGGAGGTCTCACAGCTCCTACAGCAGCTCGACGAGAGTCAGGAACAGTAGTCTGAGTAGTAGTCTGAGAAAACAAAAAAATCCACGGAGGGTGTGGCAGGACACCTTCCGTGGAGTTGCTATTTCGTGGTCGTATTGAAGCGACTTGCCCTTACCGAACGACGCTGATGGGGCGGTCGCCCTCGAAGTAGCCGATGATGCAGTTGCACAGCTCACGTGCCATAGCGACGCGTGCCTCGTAGGTCTGCGTGCCGACGTGTGGTGTCATGGTCACCTGCTCCATCTCGTACAGCTCGGGGAGCGGGTTGTCGCTATGCTCGAAGACGTCTAGTCCCGCAGCGGCTATCTCGCCAGTCTGGAGCGCATGCACGAGAGCTGCCTCGTCGACGACTGCTCCGCGCGCTGCATTGATGAGGATAGCTGAGCGCTTCATCTGTGCTAGGCGGCTAGCTGAGACTAGGTGGTGCGAGTCCTCATTGTAAGGGGTGTGGAGGGATACGACATCACACTCCGTAAAGATCTTGTCCAGGTCGGCATAGGTGACCCCTAGCTCCTGCTCCGTGGCGGTATCGAGCTGGTGGCGCTTGTTGTAGAGGACGGTCATACCGAAGGCTTGCGCCATATGTCCCACGGCACGACCTATATTACCGTAGCCGATGATGCCGATAGTTTTGCCACAGAGGTTGGTCGCCATACCTGAGCTGTCAGAGAGCGACTTGCTACTGCTCTTAGTGCGGCGCATATGACGATCCCACATAGCGATCTTGCGACTGCAGCTTAGGAGTAGCCCCATGGTTAGCTCAGCGGTAGGCTGGATCACGGCACGAGGAGTATTGGTCACGGTGATGCCTTTGCTATGCGCGTAGGCGACATCGATATTGTTGTAGCCGACCCCATAGTTGGCAATCAGCTTGATATTTGGGAAAGCGTCAATCAGCTCACGATCTACGGGAAAGGTAAACTGCGTAGCAAGCGCATCATACTGTGCGCCTATCTTCATCATCTCCTCACGTGTGAAGCTCTCGCCCTCAGGACGGCGGGTCATATCGGCCCACTCAGCAAGCTCCTCGAAGCCGGGGCGTACGGTATCAAAGGAGATGAGTACTTTCTTTTTCTTGTCCATAATGTTGTATATCAGGTTAGGTGTTTGTTTAGATGCGTAGGCGGTACGGCTTAGGGTATAAGTTGTTGAACCGTGCGCCGGTGCTGTGTGCCAGGCCTAAAGGGATGCCCTGATAGGTGATGACTGTGATGCCTCGCTCTGTCGATGTCTCTGTCGTGAGTGCCTCGCCTCGCAGATAACGCAAAGCTTCTTGCAGGGGCAGCTCTAGAGCAGGCAGCTTAACTGCATCATATAGTTTGTGGTGTAGCAGGGCAAAGGAGGGTTCGTAACCCTTCGCCTGGTGGCGCATAGAGGCTATCTCCAGTCCTGGCATGGCAACGGCGAGGTGCTCTCTGTATGCCTCAGCAACGAGCTGAGCCGCCTCGGGTGTGAGCTGGTAGATGCGCTCGCCGATGGTGTAGTAGTCGGCGGATGTTATTTTGTTGAGCCAAGAAAGACCAGCTAACTCCTGTCGGCTGGTGCGTGTTAAGCCTTTGGCCTTGCGTGTTTCGCTCGGTGTCTCGACGACATCGGTAAGACGTAGTGCTGCGAGGTATTGCCCCTCACCTCGTACGATGCCTGGCCAGAGGTGCAGACCATACGAAGTGGCATAGGCTCCTGCGATGCGCTCAGCAGAGCGGGAGAGGTCGATGAGTTCGCAGGGATAGTGGTCGAGTAGCCACTGAACCATCTGATCGTTTTCTTCTTGATTGAGGGTGCAAGTGGCGTAGAGGAGTATACCCTTGGGAGCCAGCATACACATCGCCTCCTGTAGGATCGCCCGCTGACGGGTCACGCAGTCAGTAACGAGCTGAGGCGACCACATACGCCTAGCCTCCTCGTCACGGCGCATCAGCCCCTCGCCACTGCAGGGGGCATCGACTAATATGAGGTCACACGCTCCTCGTAGCAAAGGTGTAAGCCTCTGTGGATCCTCTTGCGTGATGATCATTTGGTCGGAGCCGCACCACTTGACCATATTCTCCACTAGTATTTTGCACCGCTTAGGTAGGATCTCATTACTTACAAGGAGTGTGGTATCGGGGAGCAGATCGCGAAGAAGCGTGCTCTTGCCTCCAGGTGCTGCGCAGAGGTCTAGTGCTAGCCGAGGCGCGGCGTGCCAGTCGAGCTGATTCCAGATGGTGGCAAGCGTCATAGCACTAGCGTCCTGCACATAGTAAACGCCAGCGTGCCACAGAGGATCTAACGCAAAAACAGGACGCTCGCTGAGCCAGTAGCCCTCCAGCTCCGTCGGTAGCCATGGTATATCCCCGTCTCGAAGCTCTGCATAGGGGCGGTGCGTCCAGGTGCGAGCAGGGTTAAGCCGCAAGGAGACCGATGGGGGTGTCTCTAGCGCCTCGACAATGCGGGTGGCATGCTCGGGGTAGTCTAGATGTAGCTTTGCACTTAATTCTGACGGGACGGGAGTCTGCATTGTGTCGGAGGTGTTAGGGCAAGAGCGTCATGCGCTTGATGATCACATCTCGCTTAGGGCGGTTCGTGCTGTCGGTCGGAAGGTCTTCGATCTTTGTGATCGTGCGCATGCCATCGATCACTTCGCCAAAGACGGTGTACTGCCTATCTAACCAAGGAGCGCCGCCTTGCATCTTGTACTCCTGACGCTGCTCAGGCGTGTAGTTCCACTCACGCTGAGCTGTTATATCATCTAGATCAAAGTCGGTATAGTAGCTCCCCGTGACAATGTAAAACTGACTGCCTGAGGAGCGCATCTCGGGATTCTCCTCGCCAGTGACACGAGCTGCTGCTAGTGCGCCCCGCTTATGGATGTGGTTGGGTAGGATCTCCGCAGGAATGGTGGTCGAGAGGGTATCTATGGAGACATCCGTCTGGCGTGTCGCTCCACGGGTCGAGAGGTTGCCACCCTGGATCATAAACTGCGCTATGACACGGTGCATCAAGACTCCCTCGTAGTCTCCCCGACGTACATGCTCTAGAAAAGCAGCTTGGTGTAGAGGCGTGTCGTCATAGAGTAGGAGCGTAAAGTCTCCCAGAGAAGTCTCCACAAGGACCCGTCGCCCTGCGGGGAGTGCTTCAGTTGCTGTCTGAGCTGTGAGCGAGGTGACGCAAAGTACGCAAAGGAGTAAGAGGGAGACAAACTGTTTCATAGACTAGATAATCTTAGGAGCTGTATCGTTGGTTGCATTGGTCGTTGCGATAAAAGCTTTGGGATCAGCCTGGAGTACCGCTTTCTTGAGCTTGTTGACATGCTTGCGTTCCACAATCATAAAGATAATGTCACGCTCGGCTCCCGCATAGATACCGCTACCATGGAGGAAGGTACCCCGCAGATTGAGTTCTTCGATGATGAGTGTGCGCAGTTCGGCGGTATGCTCGGAGACGATGAAGATCGCTTTGTTGGGATTCTCAGGCTGTAGGAAGTCCACCACCTTGCCGTAGACAAAGATGGTAATCCACGAGTAGAGAGGCACGCTAAAGTCTCCAAAGGCGACTAGTCCGAAGAGTACCACGGCGGAGTCTACCGCTATGATCATATGACTGGTCTTGATGTTGTTACCCTTAGAGAGTACCCGTGCGATGACATCGGTACCAGCACTGGTACTACCCGCCTTGAAGGTGAGTAGCACGCCCAGCCCGAGGATAGCACCGCCATAGACGGAGGAAAGAAACTTATCGTTGCTCACGATGACCACATCTCGTGTCATCGAGGTAATCAGGTCAGTACAGATGGAGATGAGTAGGAAGGTGGCGATCGTCTTGCCTCCACTACGCAACCCAAGGGAGCGAGCAGCTAAGAGGAAGAAAGGTACGTTGAAGCAGAGTGCCACGGCACCAATGGGTAGCCCATCGGGAAACGCCTCAAAGGTCCCCTGCGTCAGGTAGTTGATCGTGATACTGATTCCATAGCATCCTCCAGGGACAATGTCTGCCGGAGCGATAAAGCAAGCGTAGGCGACAGCCTGACAGATAGCACCGATGACGAGGTAGAGTATCTCCAGGGCTAGCGGAGAGCGTTTCGGGGTAAAGGTCTGTCGCTCGTGTGGCGGTATAGCTCTCTTTGTAGGAGTAGATAGAGTAGAACCGGACGTAGATGTAGGCATGGATGCTAATGAATGATGTGTCCAATGCTAAGTAGAGCGCACGAAGCCCTGCAATGGTAAGGCTGTACCCTCAAGCAAGCTCACAAAGATACTCAATCTTGCAGACTCTACAGGCTTGTGTGACTTCGCTCGCTGGGGCTTACTCACTCCGCTGTGGGACGATGATGCTTGACGGCGACCATCTTACCACGAGCGGTGATGCGCTCGCCACAGTGCAGCTCGAGCGATAGGATGACTTTACGGTCGGTTACCTCTACAGGGTAGGCTCGGATCTCTAGCTCGGTGCCCATTGGGGTCGGTGCGAGGTAGTCAACCTCTAGATGTGCGGTGATAAAGCGCTCGAGGCTGTCCGCGGTAAGCTCCTCCCCATGAGCTGCTAAGTAGAGAGCGGCAGCTGCTGCTGTGCCGTGGCAGTCGAAGAGCATGGCGATGAAGCCTCCGTACAGGTTGTCTGGCACTCCGCCTGTATAGACCGCATCGGGTATGTGGTGGCAGTAACAGTAGGTGTGATCGCTGCTGAGGTAGCTCTTGAGATGCAGACCGTAAGGGTGCGCAGCGCCACAACCCCAGCAGTGGCTGTACTCGGGAGCGTAGAGGTCTTGGATGGAGGGCATATTTAGAAGTTAGACTTTAGAAGTGAGAGATTAGAGGTTCGAGTTATTTGGGAATCTTTAAGCGCTGACCAGGACGGAGTTTGGGGTTACGACCCTTGAGTCCGTTAGCACGCTTGAGGGCAGCGACTGAGGTGCCATGTCGCTTGGCAATTTTGGCAAGATTGTCACCGCGTCGTACTTTGTAAGTCTTGTAACGAGCTTTTGTAGCTTTGCTCTTTTGTGTGGGTGCGGGCGCTTGCTTGATCTCTTCTTGCGCTTCGGCTATTTGCTTGGATAGCTCCTCCTTATGATTGCGACGCAGATTGATGAGCGCATCGTCGAGCTTAGAGATACCTCTCAGTGGTAGTCGGATGGTGTAGGGCGTCGATCCAGCAGCGGGGATGACTCCTCGCTTGTATTGCGGGTTGAGTGTGCGGATCTGTTCGGTGGGTATGCCTGTGCTTTGTGAGATCTGGGCAAAGGTGAGCGGTATCTGCACGGCTAGCGTGTCGGTCGCAAGAGGCATCGACTGTGCTTGTGGACAGATGTTGTGCTCGTTGTGGTAGTAGCAGGCGTAGTAGGCCCCGATGAAAAGCGGAATGTAGTTGCGCGTCTCGCGGGGCAGGTAGGGATAGACTCCCCAAAAGGTGGTCTTACCACCAGAGCGTCGGATCGCTTTGGTGACATTGCCAGGGCCGCAGTTGTATGCCGCGATAGCTAGGAGCCAATTGTCAAAGAGTCCGTAGAGCTGCTTGAGATAGAGCGCTGCCGCCTCACTACTCTTGTAAACGTCAAATCGCTCATCGACAAGGCTATTGATTGTTAATCCCAAGCTGCGTCCTGTGGGGAGCATCAGCTGCCAGAGTCCAGAGGCGCCAGCAGGTGAAACAGCAAAGGGGTTGAGCGCAGACTCTATGACCGTGAGGTAAACCAGCTCGACCGGTAGCCCATGACGATCGAAGATCTCCTCCATAATGGGGAAGTAGTAGTCTCCAAGCGCGAGGATGACTCGTATCAGCCGAGGACGATCAGAGATGTAGGTTGCTATACCCTCCTTGACCATAGCGTTGTAGGGGATCGGTATGACGGTAGGTAGAGCCTTCAGGCGTGAGATTAGTACAGAGTCACTCAGCGAGCGAATGTCTTCCGTCTTGTAGGAGCCACACGGCACCTCAAAGCGTTGCTGCGTCGCATAGCCCGTGCGCCAGGTCTCCATGAGCAAACCTAGGTCAGTGTCTAAGCTCTTCGGGAGGTTCTCCCGGAGCTCTTTGCGAGCCGTGATAGCGTCCAGCTCGACAGCACCCTCCGTGTCTACACTGTCTAGGGCTTCATACCAAGGTGCCGCTGCTGGGAGTGTCGGCAAGCAACAACAGAGAATTATATAGGTCGTGATTTTGACACAAGCGTGTCTTAGGAAATGGATCTTCATAAAGAGGTCTTTGTTTAAAAGCGAACCGAGGCACCGACCATAACACTTTGCGGTCGAGGCCCTGAAGGCTTGTCACTTAGTCCCTCACCCATATCGATCGTGAGCTGAGGGGACACATTAAAGTAGTATAGCTCCGCATCTACATAAGCGTCTAGCGCTGAGAGGAGATAGAGTGCGACCGTGATGACGATGCTCAGGTCTCTACTCTCCTTGTACTGCTTGGAGCCACGCTCTAGGCGCGAACGCAGATTGCCGTCAGAGACATACTTAGCAGGATCTCCACCTGCAGGAACAAAGGCTTGCCAGGAGGTGTGATCGAGTGGATTCTCGCTCAGCAGATCAGCGTAGGCGGTGTGGTACTCGTTGTAGAGACGCTGATTCCAAGTAACCGCATAGACGCCCGCTGTCATGGCCGAGAGCACGATCGGGATCTTCCAGTAGCGCTGATTGTAAAGCTGACCGACACCAGGTACGATGGAGCAAATGAGAGCCACGCCAGAGTTGGGGTAGCGTGTGAACCACCTAGCCATCTTACGGGTAAAAGGTATGTCACTCGATCGCTTATTCACCTTCGCCGCTGTGGTACGCTGCAAAACTTCAGGCGAATCCGCAGGCACCTTTGCCGTCGCGACTGTTGCGGTCGAGTCTTCCATAACTTTACGCTCCGCCTGGGTCGCTGTCGGGACGGAGACCAGTTCGCTCGGAGTCTCCGTACGGACCGTGTCGGACGAGTGCGCTCTCAACGTGTCAGCGGCTAGAGCTAGAGCGGTCGTATCTTGTAGCACTATGAGCGGGTTCGCATAGAGAGCCAGCCCGCTGTAGCAAGCTATAGCGCAGCTCATCACGAGGATGAGTAGTGAGCGAGTCAGAGCAGTGCGGAGCATCTCTTAGGCTGTAGACTAATGGTTAGCTCCGCTCTCTAGGATCGAGCAGATCTCTATGAGCTGCTCCTCAGAGCTAAAGGGGATCGTGATGCTCCCCTTACCGCTCTCCTTACAACGTAGAGAGACCTTCGTACCGAAGAAGCTACTCAGCTGCTTAGCTAGAGGAGCGTAGTCATTGCCATTGGAAGCGAGCTTGGAGAGCGTCTGTCTCTTCTTACTCGCTTTTGTTGTCTCTTCGCTCGGCTCGCGCATCTCATTGGCTAGAGCCTCTACCTGTCGCACGCTCAGATGCTCTGTAAGGGTGGTCTGGTAAAGCTTCAGCTGCTGTGCTGGATCGGTGAGGCTCAGTATGGCACGTGCGTGACCCATGTCGATCTTCTTCTCGGTCAGTCCCAGCTGCACCTCTGCGGGCAGGCGCAGGAGACGTAGGTAGTTGCTGATCGACGAGCGAGTCTTGCCCACCTTCTTTGCTAGCTCCTCTTGCGTCCCCTCCGAGTGCTCTAGGAGACGCTTGTAGGTGAGCGCTATCTCGATAGCGTTGAGGTCTTCGCGCTGTATGTTTTCGATCAGCGCCATCTCGACCACCTGCTCATCGTTTGCCTTGACGATGTATGCTGGGATAGAGGTGAGCTTGGCCAACTTAGAGGCCCGCCAGCGACGCTCACCCGATATGATGAGATGCCGTCCATCGGTCAGCTCCCGCACCGTGATCGGCTGCACGATGCCGAGGGCACGTATGGAGGCTGCCAGCTCATCGAGACTCTCTGGGTCGAAGTGCCTACGAGGCTGATCCGGATTAGGCTCGATCTTGTCGATAGCTATCTCGCTAATGCTAGAGGAGTTGCTCACATCGCCGAGTAGAGCGTCTAGTCCTCTGCCTATTACTTTGTTCTCTTTCTTCTTGTTTGTCATGATGATCGTAGGGGGTAGGGTGTGGTTATAGCGCAGCACGCTGAGCCGTGCGACGGATCAGCTCTTCGGCCAGCTGGAGGTGATTGATCGCCCCCTTGCTGTCCGCATCGTATAGAAGTGCTGGCAAGCCGTGGCTAGGCGCCTCGCTCAGCTTGACATTGCGCTGTATGACCGTGTCGAAGACGAGCTGCCCGAAGTGCTCCTTGACCTCATCGTACACCTGATTAGCCAGTCGCAGACGGCTGTCGTACATGGTGAGGAGAAAGCCCTCTATCTCTAGCGCAGGGTTGAGGCGGCTCTTGATGATACGTATCGTGTTGAGGAGCTTAGAGATACCCTCCAGTGCAAAATACTCGCACTGCACGGGAATGATCACCGAATGACTAGCAACCAAAGCATTGACCGTGATAATGCCGAGTGAGGGCGAGCAGTCGATGAGGATATAGTCATACTGATCCACGACAGGACGGAGCATCTCTCTCATCACGGTCTCTCGATCCTTGAGCTGAAGCATCTCTATCTCCGCTCCGACGAGGTCAATGTGTGAGGGGAGTATGAAGAGATTGTCCACGTGCGTGGGGCGCACCACCTTGTCTAGCGGTAGTCCACCTATGAGACACTCGTAGATAGTCTCGCTGAGGGTCGTGGAGTTGACGCCCAGTCCCGACGAAGCGTTTGCCTGCGGGTCGGCATCGACGACGAGCACCTTCTTCTCGAGTACAGCCAGAGAGGCTGCGAGGTTGATCGTAGTGGTTGTTTTGCCCACTCCACCCTTCTGATTAGCAAGAGAGATGATTCTACCCATGATACATATCAGTCATAAATAACGAGTCAAAGCTACAGAATAATCTGGACATAGACGCTTAACTGTTGATAACTTGAAGCCCGTAAGATCTTGGCAAAGCAAGACGCAAAGCGGTTTGTAGGGATACAAAGAGGAGTAACGATTTGTAGGGATGCTCGGTCTTCACACTATTGTGCTGAACTTGTTGTAGATACGAGTTCCAAAAGTTGTTCCCCTCTTGGAACTAAAAAGTTTCAAGGGGGGAACTCTTTAGTTCCAACGGAGGAACTTTTCGGTTCCAAGGGAGGAACCGTTTAGTCGAACAGCTGAGAGGCAAAAGAAGCCCCCCTCATCACAAGACGAGGGGGGCTTAGCTATTTTGTAGGGCTTCGATGCGAAGCTATCACGACTGCGATATGAGTCGCTCTAGCTGGTCTACCCAGCAGGGCAGACTGTCGCCCTCTTGCTGTGGTGCATAGCGTGCTAGCTCGATCTCTGAGAGAAGGGAGAGTCACGCATTGACCTCTGCGTCCGCTACGCCTTGCTGCTTGAGTGCACTCGCTAGCTGCTGCCGTGTGAGGCTGGAGGTGGCTAGCGCGTAGTGGTCTTGCAGATAGTGCGTTATGGTAGCGTAGAGTCGGGTCGCAGCTCGGTATGATGCCGTGGTAGCGTCGGTACATTTAGAGATTAGAGATTTGAAGTTAGAGATTAGAGGGCGGTAAATGCGGGTCAGAAATTGGTAAAGTTGTTGAGTATGAGCGGTTAGGACGGTTAGTAATGAGTAATTAGTAATGAGGAGTTGGGGGGATTTCGGGCTCTTTGGAGGGTTGAGGATATACAAGAGGCTATTTGCAGGCGATTTAAGCGACTTTATTTGTTGCGATGAGCGATTTATGCTCGCTGGAGTTATCTGCGAAATTTACCAACTTTCCGTGCGAATTTACCAAGGTCTAGCCTTTGGAGGTGTACCCCGAATGGAGCTGGCAGGGAAAATGGACGCAAAATGGTCAATTTTGGAGGTAAGAGGCGAGGTGGTCGCTTGGGTTTGTAGTAGCTCGGTCATTGTTATGTTACTTTGGCAAGCCAAAGTAACGAAGAGTACAGACAAAAGAAAACTGACTACAACACAGAGTCATAGTCAGTTAGCGGTAAGTATGGAGTTCTGTGGTCTTCTTCAAGAGACCTGTTTAGGCGGAATGACTACGGACTTCATCCTCTTGTTTATCCTAGAGCTTTCTCTCCTCATCTTCCTTCTGAAGCACCTCCTCTAGCTTAGTCCTTAGCTTGCGTAAAGTCCAAAAGGCAAACGCCACAGAGATCATATTAATCAAGATCAATACCTGCAAGAAGGTTGATATGTCAAGCCAAAAGACTCGCATAGGTTTCGCTGGACATAGTGCATAGAAGATGGTCGTATAGACAAAGTCGATGATAGCCCATTGAGTCATGCTAGAGATGGGCCTGAGGATGGAGTTGCGTACTGTACTATTTCGCACCTCTCTTAGATTAAAGGAGGCGGCAAAGCTTACAAAGACGGAGAAGACAACGCTATAGGCTGTCAAAAGAGTGCTTAGGACATCGGATCCTGGAGAGGCTCCCAAGCATGACGCTAGGCTTGCTAAAGCTATAGCGATTAGGAGCTTTGTGATTAGGACTTTCATTGCTCTAATTCGTTTAGGAACTCTGTCATCTTGCTCTTTAAGTCTTGCTCATTGATGAGAGCGTCTGATAGTAGTTCTACTTCGACCGACTTTTGAGTACGTATTTCCTCCCCCTTTATTGTTCGTCTATCTTTAGTCTCAACTTCCACACCTTCGTCTACAGAGATTGCTTTGGAGAGCAAGTCTTCGAATTGCTCTTGAGTCATATCCTTTGGCTTAGACTTGAGTCTGAGGTCTACATAGGCATCAATTAAGTCTTTGTCAATAAGTTCTTCTGCAATGCGTTTATCGTTTACAATAAGGGCAAGTAGCTCTGCACTTACCCTCTGCCGTATACTCCGAATTGAGTTGTCAATGCGAAAGGCATCTCCAATTTTGATGCTCTTAATACTTGAGAGGTTTATCTCCTTAGGGGGTGACAAGAGGGGCAGAGCTTTGAAAGAGTCCTTTTTTCCTCTTCCAAGGAAGTGATTGGCATATACCATCAGACTGTTGATGTGTATATAATCTGAGATGATGTACTCTCGACCGATTAGGAAGTAGGTCAGTCGCTTGGACTTAAGAAATGAAGAGACATCATACTTTAGATCATTGGCTGTAATCTTCTCACGAGCAAGCATATCTTCATTGATCGCTCCCACCTCTAGACTTGGAACAACTCTAGCCAACAAGCAAAAGAGATCACCATCAACAGTCTCCTCTTTGAATAGTAGACAGTCTTGCTCTGAAGACTCTTTGTTTAGCTCAAAGAGTCTATCGTTGATTGTCTTCAAGGAGTCCATCTTCTTGTCAAAGTGCTGTACGAAGTCAGTGGTAGCTCTAGATATAGTATTTGGCTGTATTTTGAATGCGTATAGTTTCTTCTGCTTAGAGTTTTTCATATCTACTCAGTATATGGATTTACGACAAAGGTAGTCATTCCTCCGAATTTTTGTACCTTTGCTGGCGCAAAGAGAGCTAATTCACTCAGCCTGCCTTTAATTATAGGCTATATACTGCTTTGCAGTAAGAACCTGAGGAGTTAGCTTTTTTTCTCGTATATAGAGTATGGATATACTTGATGTTCTCCACGAACGACCTCTAGAGCAAGGCTTATTACAAACTGCTTCCCGCTAATATCAGCATCAAGGTAGTAGAAATGTTCAATAGCATCTTTTCTATACTTGCTCAACCCTCCAGATCTTCTGTTCATCTGCTTGGCTCCTGCTATATGCTCATCTAGGTAGAGCAAGTCATCGATTGATAGGCTAGGACATTTGCCGACAAGAATATCGTTGATGAGGTGGCTGATACCTTTTCCACGGAATGAGATATTGATCTCCTTTAGCTCTCCCGTAGATAGAAGTAGCTCCTTGGCTACACTAGCGGGGTAGAAGTTGTCTTTCAAAGTCTTACTATACGCCTTACGGGTGGCAGCCTTCTCGCTTTTCCCCTCCTTTTCCATCAGCTCCTTGATCTCTTTCTCTAGGGTAAGATTCTCTGGAGCGTTCGTATTATGGTAAACGTCGCACTCCTCGTTGTCGCCTAGTGAGGTGGCGAGGTGGGGATTGAGGCAGTGCTTGTAGCCACGCTTGCCGTAGTAGGGGTGGTGCGGGGGGAAGATGACGCCCTCTTTGCCAGGGTTGTAGCGGAAGATGCTGGCTTTGCCCTGGGTCATATCGTCGAAGGCATCTTGCGCCCGCTGGCTGTTGGACAGGGGGAAGTCCTCCTTAAGCACCGGTATGACGTGACAGCGACAGTGCCAGCCGTTGGGCGGGAAGGCGGTGTCCCAGAAGGGGTCGCTCATGGGTAGCGTCACCCCCTCGAGGGCTGCATGCTCTGGGCGCACCTTGTCGTCTAGGGCGGTGCGGTACTGCAGGTTGGCCATCTCCTCGTCTTGCTGGTACTCAGCCCAGTGGCTCGCCATCTGTGCGGAGCTGACGGCAAAGTTGTACTCAGCGTGGAGCCAGTTGCGATTGTACTTCTGTCGTATGGCCGAGACATCTTGGTAGAACTGATTGAAGCTCTTGACACGTCCCTGGCTGTCTCGTAGTAGCTCGGAAGCCTCCTTGAGCTGGTGATAGGTCTTGAAGCCTGAGAAGACGAAGATGTCTTGCTCGAGGCTCTGTCTCATCTCGACAGGGATCTCGTACTGTATGGAGCTGTCGTCGAGTGCCTGGAGGTAGACCCCAGCGGTCTCACTGATGAGCCGTCTGATGGGTCGCTCGCGGAGCATCTCGGGGGTCATCTCGCCGGCACGCAGTACGACCTTGTAACCTCTCTTGATGGCTGACTCGGGGATCTCGGGGTGCTCGGAGGAGTCAGCGTGTAGACAGTGGCAGGAGCCTTGGTAAAGCTGGGAGAGCAGCGCATCGAGCCTGCGGTACCTACTCTCCCTTACCCGAAAAAAGGGTCTTCCGCATTGGCTGTTAGCTCTTGGCGATTGCCCGTTTGCTGGCGCATGGCTAACTGCCCGCCAAAGGGTAGCTGGCTCTTTGCGTCGGTGATCTCCACGCCGAAGGTATTGCGTATCCACTCCTCGTCCACATTGTAGTATGGGAGGAGGGAGACGGTGCGTGTCCAGAGCGCCTCCTTGTCCTCCTCTTGTAGATAGGCAAAGCGCAAGCCCTCGGGTATGAAGCCTTGGCGAGCGAGGGCGGGCAAGACGGTGCTGGTCATAACGCGCTCCAGCATACGTCTGTCAGCACTACACTTAGCCTCTAGTAGCTCTAGGCTGCTCTCCTCCTTGGAGCGGTTGCCGTACTGGGTGTCCTGTCCGATAGTGGCACCGCATATCTTGAGCGATACATCCTCCTTGGCAGCGTAGATGAGCTTTTGGAAGATGTTGCCATTGTCAGAGACGCCCGCAGCAAAGGAGAGGTCTTCGTCCTTGTCCACGATAGCCCAGTTGGCACTACCCATGCGCTGCATCATGTCGGCCGCACGCTGCATAGCCTCGCTGTCGTCCGTATTCGGAGGAAATGTTTCTCGCCTACATGGAGAATAAAAAATAGCCACGTGGAAGTTTCGAAATTTCCACGTGGCTATCGTGCATTTTTGACTATGAAGCTGTAGCTCTATGCCTCTGCTCAGTGTGACGCTATCACGACTGCTAGATGAGTCGCTCTAGCTGGTCTACCCAGCGAGGCAGGCTGTCGCCCTCTTGCTGTGGTGCATAGCGTGCTAGCTCGATCTCTGAGAGAAGGGAGAGTCACGCATTGACCTCTGCGTCCGCTACGCCTTGCTGCTTGAGTGCACTCGCTAGCTGCTGCCGTGTGAGGCTGGAGGTGGCGAGTGCGTAGTGATCTTGCAGATAGTGCGTTATGGCAGCGTAGAGTTGGGTAGTAGCCTCGGACTGCTGCCCCGCCTTGATCAGCTGACGGATCGCCTGGATCTGCTGCTCCGCCATAGGCGTGGAGCGCTTCTTATGATAAGCAACATGGTCGGCACGGAGACGCTGACCGCTACGTATGAGCCAATAAGCGACTCCGCCACCGATGAGCAGGAGCACGTACAGGAGCCAGTAAGCCCATCCGGCACGACTCCAGGGGTGCCATACGATGGTCGGAGCAGGCGCATCGTAGGGGTAGGGCGTATATCGCTGTGAGCTGCTTGCCTCTCCAGCTTTGCCCACTTGTGGCACATCGTTAGAGCCTTGCGCTACCTCTATACGGATAGGTGCTGTGGTGGTGGTGCGGTAGCTATTCGTAGCGGGGTCGAAGTAGGGGAGGCTGACGGCAGGCACCGTCTGCTGTCCCGTGGCGTGCGGTATGATGGTATATTCGTAGATGCGATGCACCTCCGTATTGCCATTGCGCACCTCTTGATCGTCACGGATGAGTTGCGGCTCGTACACTTCAAATTTGTCGGACAAGCCTAGCTCTGGAGCTAAGAGTAGGGAGACATTGCCCCGACCTCTGATATCTAGTTGGTAGGTCATAGCGCGACCCGTCTCGTAGGTTGGGTCAGGTGCGGAGAGTGTGCCTTGGATCTGAAAAGAGCCAACCAACTGATCGAACCCTTCGGGAGCGCCCTCAGGGAGTGGTCGTACGGTCAACTTCAAGGGTTGCGAGTGCAACTTCTTATGAGCCGTTGCGATAGCTTTATTGGCAAAGAGATCCTCCTCGTTATCCACCTTTCGATTCACCGCCACTTGAAATTCATACTCAAAGGAGGGGATGACTAGCTCGCCACTACGCTGTGGGTAGGCGAGGATCTGCCAGATGAGTGCTTTGTACATGAGCCTGCCACCGACGCGCTCTGTGGTGAGGCTGGTGTGCTGTAGCGGGATCTCCTTGGTGACGAAGTCAGTCACCTCGGGCGGCTTGCGGTCTACGCCTGCGAGGTTGCCATAGCGTGAGTAGAGGTAGAGCGATACGAGGACGGGCTGCTGTGTGTAGACCGACTGCGAGGAGACGACGGCACGCATATACATGTCTCGGTCTGCTATCTGTAGCGACTCGCCAGAGGCGATAGCCTGCTGCGTCAGCCCCTGCGCCTTGGCGACTTGTATGCGCCTAGATAGTGCCGTGAGGCTCCGCTGCCCGACCCGTAGCTGAGCGGCACTGATAGCGTAGCTACCCGCCTTGGTCGCTTGCAGCGTATAGGTGATTGTGGTGTACTCTTTTGAGACACCTCCGCTCATCTTGTGCAGTACGTTGAGTTGAGGTCCGTAGAGCACTTTCAGCTCAGCGGCAATCTGAGGAGCGGTGAAAGCTCCTAGCTCGTGCGCTCCCGCAGCACGATAAACTAACTGGAAGGTCTCTCCCTCGGCAACCTGCTGGGGTACGATCACCGTGAGCTGTGCTAAGCCTGCGAAGGCGACGGCACAGAGCCAGATGAGTGTCAGGAGGGTGCGTTGTATCGAAGTGCGTAGGCGTAGCATTACCAGTTCTTCTTGTTCTGATTCTTTTGCTGTGGCTGGCGCTGGTTGATGCGCTGGCGTGTGTGTTGCTCTTGCTGGCGTAGTGCATCGAGGATACGGTCAGCCTGTGACTTGTCGAGGTCTGGCTCCTTGCCTTGCGGCTGCTCTTGCGGCTGCTGGTCGGGAGGTGTCTGCGACGGATCGGACTGTGAGCCTCCACCACCTCCGCCACCACCTTGCTGTGGGGGCTGCTTGTTGAGCTTGATCGCCAGGGCTAAGTTGTAGCGCGTCTCATCGTCGGTAGGGTTTCTGCGGAGCGACTCTTTGTAAGCCTCGATCGCTTTGTCATACTGCTGCGTGTCCATACAGCGGTTGCCCAGGTTGTGCCACGCTAAGGCTTGCAAGCGTGGATCTGCCTTGCTGTCGCTCGCTATACGCTGCCACATCTGCACAGCAGCGACCGTGTCGCCTGACATGTAGAGAGCATCGCCTAGACCGAGTCGGGCGGGAGCGTAGGTCGAGTCACGAGCCACGGACGAGAGATAAGCGGCGCGTGCTGACGAGTAGTTGCTCCGATTGTAGCTCTTATTGCCCCGCCGTGCGTCTAGACGTACGGTCTGCCCGACGAGCGTCAGGCTAGAGAGCAAGAGTAAGACAATATATAGAAGCTTACGCATCATGATGACCAAAGATTTGAATACGACTAAACAGGCGACTCTTGCGGCGCATGATCCCATTGGCGAGCAGGAGCAAGAGGAGCGCAGCTAGCGTGGGGAGCGCATAGAGCTCCTCGATCTGCTCACCCTCGCCACTCAGGTTGGCTTGGGGCAATGTGCGGAGCTGGTTGACCAGCTGGTTGCTAATAGCACGGGGACTGCTGCCGACGAAGCTCTGGCCACCCGTGGCGTTGGCTATCTCTGCCGTGATCTCAGGGTTAGGCTTCGAAAGTACCGGCACGCCGAGTGAGTCGGTGAGGAGCGTTTCTCCAATGGGAATGTTGGCACCCTCGGGGAGTCCGATGGTTACGACGTAAGCCTTGATCCCTTGCTTCTTGAGTCGCTCGATGCCCTCTTCGAGTCCGCCTTCGTGATCCTCGCCATCGGTCAGGATGATGACCGCCTTGCCAGCTCGTGAGGGTGCTGCGAGTGCTTGTGCGGAGCGCTCGAGCGCTTGCCCTAGATTGGTGCCTTGGTTGGAGACCATGCCAGGCTGTATGTCTGCGAGGAAGGTGCGAGCCGTCGGCAAGTCGGGCGTCAGTGGCAGACGTATGTAAGCGCCTCCAGCGAAGACGACCATAGCTACTCGTGAACCTGCCAACTCCTGCATCGTATGGGTCACAATCTGCTTGGCAAAGCCGATACGGTCGGGCTTGACGTCACGTGCCGCCATCGAGTTGGAGACGTCTATGCAGAAGGCTAGGTCGACACCGATCGTCTGCTGTGACGAGACGGGCGCATGGGTGTAGAGTTGGGGACGAGCCAGTGCCACGATGAGCAGAGCGATGGCGATGAGCTTGAGCGAAGCGCGCCACCAGTCCCGCTTGGCAGAGCGGTCGGGCATGATCTGCCGTAGCATCTGAGGCGTGGCAAAGCGCAGCTGCTGCTTGCGTTGCCGTCTCTGACCGACGATCATAACGAGCAGCAGGAGCGGTACGAGTAGCAGGAGCCACAGCAAGAGGGGATAGGCAAACTGTATCATGGGTTAGCTCGCAGCAAGGTGGTTCGTAATAAGAAGGCGGCGCCAAGGAGCACGATAGCGAGCAAGGCAAAGAGCATGTAGCGCTCTTCGTAGGCACTCACCGAGCGAGAGGTGAGACGAGACTTCTCGAGTGAGTCGATCTCCTTGTAGATCTCGTGCAGCTTCGTCTCGTCTGTCGCACGATAGTACTTGCCGCCTGTCTGCTCGGCGATGTGTCGTAGCGAGCCTTCGTCAATCTGCACATCGGCCTCCACATACTCGGTGCCGAAGGCGGTCTGCACGGGAAACTTTGCGACCCCATTGGTTCCCGCTGCCACCGTGTAGATACGTATGCCGTACTGCTGTGCCAGCTCAGCTGCCATCGAGGGGGTTATGTCGCCCGCATTGTTTGACCCATCGGTCAGGAGGATGATCACTTTGCTCTTGTTGTCGCTCCCGCGGAGCGTATTGATAGCCGTCGCTAGGCCTAGTCCTATAGCGGTGCCGTCCTCCAGTTGTCCTATCTCGGTGGTCTCGAGCATCTCCAGAATCACGTTGTGGTCCACCGTCAGCGGACAGAGCGTAAAGCTCTCCCCCGCGAAAACCACCAGACCTATGTTATCATTCGGACGTGCAGCGATCATCTCGCTCGCCACATCACGCGCTGCCTCAAAGCGGTTAGGCTTTAAGTCCAGCGCCTGCATACTGCCACTGAGGTCTATAGCGAGGACGAGGTCGATGCCTTGTATCGATCGCTCCTCCCAGTGGTTGGAGTCTTGCGGACGAGCCAGTGCTAAGATCATCGCTGCTAGTGCCAGTAGCTCTAGGGCAAAAGGTAAAGCCCGCAGATAGCTCCGCCACCCGCTTCCCTTAGGTAAAAGACGGTATGCCGAGAGCGAAAGCTTTGCTTGGTGACGCTTGTTGTAGCGAATGTAGAGCAGCACCAGCAGCGGTAGAAGTAAGAGCGCCCAGAGCCACTCAGGATGAACCCATATCATAGCGACTTACCCTCCTTTCTGCTAGCTAGTTGATGCACCACCTCGTAGATGGTCGTTGCGTCTTCGGCTTGCCACGCACGCTCTGCCCAGGTGTCGGCAAAGCGCACCCACTCTGAGTGGATCACCCAATGCGATAGCGCACTCTGAGCCACTTCGTAGGGAGCCTTTTGGAGTAGCTGGGCTAGTTCGCGAGCGGTCAATTCGTCTATCTCCAAGCCTAGTCCTTCGGTCAGATAGCTTCGCAAAGCGGTGATCAAGCCATCGTAGTAAGCTATCTGCTCCTCTTGCTGGTCAAAGGGTAGCGCACGTAGCGTGGCGAGCCTTTGGTCGAAAATTTCTAAGGCGGTCAGCGGCACCACGACCACCTCTGGCTCGGGTCGTGTGCGCTTGTAGTGTCGGTACCACAAGATGAGGAGTACCACTACGACGATGCCCAGCACCACCCACGTTATGGGGTTCATGAGGACGAGGAGGATATACTCCCACCAGCGTAGCGAGACCGAAACAGGTGCTTTGATTGGGTTGTACTTGAGCGGTTGCGTCGTGTCCA
>UWSO01000023.1 GCA_900538385.1 uncultured Porphyromonas sp. | reverse complement strand
AACTCATACTTCGGAAGAATTTTTCATTTGCTCACTGGATAATCCTAGATCTCCAAGGAGGATTGTTCGATTTCCTCCATTTCCCGAGATCCTTCATTAAGGTGTAGGTAAACCTACCCCGTATAGTGCGTCAGCCCTGTGTAGCGCACAAGACAATTAGACTCTCTTAATTTGGTCTTCTCGGATCTCTGTGATAGGAGTGACAAGACGATAGCCCTTGCCGTGTACATTCTTGATCTCCAGTGAGGGATCTGCCTTGAGGATCTTACGGAGCTTGGTCACGTAGACATCCATGCTTCGTGCGTTGAAGTAGTTGGCATCAGCCCAGATAGTCCTCAGTGCATAGTCTCTCTCGAGGGTCTCGTTGGCATATACACAGAAGAGCGACAGTAGCTCGTTTTCCTTTGTTGTCAGTGTCAGCACCTTGCCGTCCTCGGTCGTGAGGGTCTGCTTTTTCGTATCATACAGGAGCTTACCTAGCTGGTAGAACTGCTGCTTCTCGTGTCCATCACCGATGATGCGTCGCATGATTGCCTCCATACGAGCCTCTAGCTCTTGCATGCTAAAGGGCTTCGTGATGTAGTCATCAGCTCCGAGCTTGAAACCCGCTAGTACATCCTTCTTCTGATCCTTAGCTGAGACAAATATGATAGGAATATCAGGATTGATATTGCGTATCTGCTTAGCTAGCTCGAAGCCATCCATCTTAGGCATCATGACGTCAATGAGGCAGAGCGCATACTCTTTCTGACCAAAGGCCTCAAGTCCCATTTCGCCATCTGTAAAGAGGTCTACCTCATACTTTTTTGCCATAAGATACTCCTGAAGCATCAAGCCTAAGCTCTCATCGTCTTCACAGAGGAATACTCTAATCTCTTCGTTGTTCATAGCTGTTATTTGGTTTATTGTGAATTATCTCGTTTGTTATTAATTAGATTGTTCTGAATAAGAATCGTTTACTTTTACTTGCTTTCTGCCCCTGTTTCATCCTTCGTAAGGAAAGGAATACGGAGCGACATCTTGGTACCGACACCGATTTTACTAAAGACCTTGACCTCCCCACCCATAGCTTGAATAGCCCGCTGCACGTAGGCTAGACCGAGTCCAAAGCCCTTCACGTCATGACGATCGCCCGTATGTACTCGGTAAAACTGATCAAAGATATGCGCCCTATCCTGACGAGAGATACCGATACCGTTGTCCTGGATATCAATAATAAGATTGGTATCATCGCTGCGCGTGGTGAGCGTGATGATCGGAGGTATGTCCTCCTTGCGGTACTTCAAACTATTGTCTATCACATTAGATATAACGTTCTGAAAGGCGATTTTATCACACAAGACTCTGTAGTGCTCAGCCTCTAGAGCTAGGACTAGCTCTCCATGAGCTTCTGTGAGCTTCATGGCGTAGGCACTGCTTAGGTCTCTAATCTCTTCGTGAGCATCTAGCTCCACAGGATAGCTCTTGATGGCCCCACGCTCCATCATCGAGGACTGCAAGACCTGATCCACGAGTAGCGTGAGACGATCTACCTCTTTAAGCATCGTTTGAGTGATACGCTTACGTCTCTCCTCGGACTCCTCCACAGAGGGATCTTCAAGCATTTCACAGGCTAGGCGTATGGAACTCACGGGCGTCTTAAGCTCATGAGTCATATTGCTCACAAAGTCCTTACGCTCACGTAGGTAGTGCTGCTGTCGCAGGAGAATGGTGATGGCTAGTATACTAAGTAACACAATCACTAGCAACGTAGCAAGCGAGGGAAGCGTATAGATAAGGGTGCCCATATGATGACTGTGCTCCGTAAAGACCAACTCAATATAGGGTAAGCCTCCCTCTTCAGACTGTGTCTCTAGATAGGAATTGGATCGAACGAAAAGGTCTCTCCGCAATACTAGAGTAGCCTTGCGTGAGCGATCATATGTATCCGGTAGAGTCGTATAGACCGCCTGACCTTTACGATCATAGAGAGTAAACTCAAATGTCTCCGTGATCCCTACTTGTGCTAACTCATACACCAAAGATCTCTGCAAGAACTCTATATTGACCCTCTTACGAAGTGGCTGGTTATTGCGCTTGAGGATAGTGCGTAGCACCACCTCATCAAGGATATTACGATGGTAGAAATAGGTGTTGAGGAGCTTACTCTGCAAAGCCTTCGTATGCTCTTTGCTCTGACTACTCGTACGAGCTTCTGCCCATGGAGGACAGGTAGCGCGTTCAGAGTTACCATAACCGTTCCACACCTCGCTACCATCAGACATATAGCTTGCCGATAGAACACCAGTAGACTGGATAGAGTCTTGCAAGCCAAATAATCCCCGTACATCGTCTTGCGTGAGTACCGAACGCAACTGGCGCTCTACCTCATCCTGCTCCAACGAGCGAGACACTTCGTCCAATGCTCTCTGAGCCAAAGTCTCAAAGTAGTCATTGTATAGCTCAGTGACATATCCAAAGTTCCTCAATTGCAGCAATATAGATACAGTTGCAATGGTCACTAGCAAGATGATTATAGTCCAGATAGTTCGCTTTCCCACGTCAGTTACCTCCTCTCAGCATTAGTTTCGTATACAAGTAGGACAGCTCATTAGAGCTTGATTTGGTCTATATGTATGAGATCATCTAGATCGATCGTCGTCACGCTCCCATAAGGTAGGATCTGGGCGAAAGCTTCTTGTAGCGTGATATGACCCGCCATAGCTCTCAGAGCGTTGATGACACCTCCATGCGAAAAGAGGAGTACGTGCTGAGCGCCTGAGGTGTAGAGTTCATCAAGCAGGTCTGCGACACGCCGTGCTAAGTCCCGTAGCGACTCACCCCGAGGGGCTGGCTGATCGATAAAGTACTCAAAGAAAGCTGACACCTCCTGCTCTTCCTTTAAGATGCTATCCCAATGCTTCCCCTCCCAATCGCCAAAATTCATCTCTTTCAGACGATCGTCTACCTCTATATGGGTTCCAGCGGGTACGCAGTACTGCGCCAGCTTGAACGCCCGAGACAATGGACTCGAGAGGATGCGATCATATAGAGACAGATCTATCTGAGCCGCAACACGAGGCGCCTCCTCGGCAAATGTATCTGCCAGCGGTATATCTGTATTGCCATAGCAGATGACCTGCCACTCAGGTGATACTGCGGTGTGTCTGACCAATGTTATCTGCATCCTTTTGTCCTTTTTACCTCCTCATATCCAGAGACTTGATAGGTGATGAGGTCACCACCTATCGTCATTGCTAAAGTCCTTGCCTCGATTGTCACGCCGACGTCCATGGGCATCGCCTCCCTTTGCTTTGTAAGGTTTACTGCCTTTAGGATGTACCTTGGACTCTCTAGACTCATCACCATATCGGTCGGATCTCATTCTCTTGGGACCTGCCTTGGCTGGACGATTAGAGCGTCCTCCACCCCGTGGAGAGTATTCCCGGGCAGTATCTCGATCCTCTCGCTCCTCCTGTTGAGCCTCTAGATAGTGCTTCATCGAGAGTGCCTCACGTAGGATATCGTTGACAGGGAGCTCCTCGCCGTCTAGCGTTACAATATCATCTTCCACCACAATATCCGTTAGCTCAGCCCGCTCGCCATTGAGCGTGACACGCCCAGCGACGATGTACTTCTCCACTTCACGGCGCGATCCGATACCAGCATCGCTCAGAAGTTTGTTGATCCGCAAACTCATGATTCAGTCGTTATATATAAAGTTTAGTTCATTGATTACTTTCGTCCATATAGATAGCTACAGCTTGATCTCCTCTATAGCGTGCTGCATACGTCGTATGCTCTCAGGGATGCCCAGCAAGTGTATAATCTCATGGATCCGCGCTCCACGAGGTGCTCCTACGAGTGCCATACGTATACCATTCATCACCTTACCCATAGGTAGCTCATCACCATTGATCTTGTCATAGAGTGCCTGCTCGATCGTGTCTAGCGATGCTTCGCTTGGGAGTCCCTCCAGGAGCGTGATCATCTGCTGCAAGTAGCCTGGGGTCTCTGCCTTCCAGTGCTTCTTGAGACCCTTAGCATCGTACTCGGTAGGTGCTACAAAGAAGTAAAGCACCTCGGGGAGTAAGTCTGGTAGCAGCTGCGCCTTATCTCGCACTGTCAGTAGGACATCTCGTAGCTGCTCGTCAGTAGGATTCAAGCCACGCTCACCGAGAGCAGGGCGTATATATGCGATGAGACGCTCTACGGGGACGAGCTGTATGTACTGATGGTTGAACCACTTGGCCTTTTCAAAGTCAAAGCGTGCACCACTCTTACTACAGCGATCTAGCGAAAAAGTTGAGATAAGCTCTTGGGGATCTGCAAAAAGCTCCTGATCGGTACCGGGGTTCCAGCCCAATAGTGCTAGGAAGTTGCTCACAGCCTCCGGCAGATAGCCCTGCTCACGATAGCCCATTGATATAGAGTCATCCTCAGGATTGCGCCACTCTAGTGGGAAGACTGGGAAGCCCAGCTTATCTCCATCACGCTTGCTCAACTTACCACTACCCTGAGGCTTCAGAAGGAGTGATAGGTGTGCAAACTGAGGCATCGAATCCTTCCAACCAAAAGCCTCATAGAGCAAGACATGCAGCGGCGCACTAGGCAGCCACTCCTCGCCACGGATCACATGCGTGATCTGCATTAAGTGGTCATCGACAATGTTGGCTAGATGGTAGGTAGGCAGATCATCGGCACTCTTATAGAGGACCTTATCGTCCAGCTGCGAGGAGCTGATGACCACCTTGCCACGAATCAAGTCATCGACCTCAACCTCTCGGTCAGGATCTACCTTAAAGCGCACCACATACTCCTCGCCAGACTCTAACAGACGAGTCACCTCCTCACTAGGAAGCGAGAGGCTATTGCGCATCTTAGAGCGGGTAGATGCATCATAACTAAAGTTTGCCACTTCCTGTCGTGCCTGCTCCAGCTCCTCCACAGTGTCAAAGGCATAGTAAGCGGCACCACGCTCTATGAGCTGCTGCACGTACTCACGATAGATGTCCCGTCTCTCGCTCTGACGATAGGGTCCGTAGGGCTGATTGTCACTGCCGATACCCTCATCGATCTCTATACCCAGCCACTGGAGGGCCTCGATGATATAGTCTTCAGCTCCAGGCACAAAGCGCTTGCTATCTGTATCCTCTATACGTAGCACCATGGTGCCACCATGATGACGTGCGAAGAGATAATTAAAGAGTGCTGTCCGCACGCCTCCTATATGTAGTGGACCTGTGGGACTAGGCGCAAATCTAACTCGAACCATTACTGTTGCTATTTTTCCTTTACTATTCTCTGTTGCTTACTCAGCACTGTAGTTTGACTTCATGTAGTGGCACCTTGACTTACAAAGATCCACGTGCCTACTCTTTACAATCATGCTACAAAGATAGTAAAAAGCGATGGACAAAGCTCCTTATAGCCAGTCTCCACCACTAGAGGCTAATCCCTATTTTGAGGCGCTGGAGGGAAAAAATGACTAGAGCTGACGCATTGTATCTATAAATTCCGATCCCCATGGAGGAATCCTCCCAATAGCTCACTGGAAAATGAAAATTCTCTACGGAGGGAAGGAATAAAACTTCGGAAGAATCAAATGAAACTTCGGAGGAATCAAATGAAACTTCGGAGGAATTTGCCATTCCCTCGGTGGATGTTTTTTTATTTCCTCGACACTCACTACGAGAGAAAGCCCTGCACTGACTAAGCATCCTCACAGCGAACATAATCGAGTAGGTCGGGAAACGAAAGTTTTCTGACCTACTTTCGTTTCCTTCCCTCTCACACCACCGTACGTGCCGTTCGGCATACGGCGGTTTAATTCGTTTTCAAAGAGTGGCTAATCATGTTCGATTAGTTTCATCTTCCGTCTCTCTTAACTTCCGCTTCCGATGCATAAGTGCTTAGCTCTATGTGGTCGATCGCATTGACGTTTTGACCGTTGCCACTCGTCAGCAATGTACATCGGAACATACATCCTTGATTGACGTTACGAATTATTCGGCCCTTCGCCTTGTTCTGCGCGAGAAGGGCTACTCCGACCTCTGCTGACTCCTCGACATTCGTTGTTACTATCCTTTGAGGACTGCCGAGGCCTAACGGGATAAGCCATACATCTTTCATCGTTTACCTGCCTAATTTACGCATCAAGGTTACGGTTGCCTTTGGGAACTTTACTGTCCTTTGCCAGCTTGTCCGCTTGATACGCCTTAGTATTAGGTCCCTGTTCGTCAGGCCACGAGTTCGCTATTGCTTCTTCTCTCCCAAGGGTCACCCCTTGAAACTTGCAAGTCGCTATGGGGTTCGTTGGCAACTACGCCCCGAGTGGACTTTCACCACAGATGTATAACATGCCCGTCATACAAAGTAAAGGAGGATGCTATACCATTTAAGTAGCACCCTCCTTTTCTTGAGTGATTGAGTCTATTGCTTAGCGCAATATCTCTCTTTTAGTTATCTCGCTTAGGTCTTGCTGAGTACGATATATTCAGTGCATCAGCACGACGTAGCTCTTGCTTGATATCTGCTATGATTTTCATCTTTGTAGAGGCATCGCCCTTGATAGAGATGGTCATCAGCTTGCGACGCTCATCCTGTATCTGAGCTTCTTGATCCTTGACAAAGCCATAAACGGCAGAGGGATCTGTAGTAATCTGATCGTTGAGCTGGATAGCTGGTGCTGTACCAAACTTAGCCTGTAGCTCAGGAACAGGTTTACCTACGTAGATAAAGGATACAAGAGACTTCTCCTCCAACTTGGTTAGCTCTGTCGCTGTGGGGAGATTCTGAAAGGCTACCTTAGGTGTGACCTCTCGAATACTCGTCACCATCATGATGAAAAACAGAAAGGCAAAAATCAAGTCTGGCAGTGAGGATGTATTCAGCTCAGGCATCGTACGCCCTCCAGCTTGTTTGAACTTTCCCATAATAATGCGCTATAAGTTGAAGATTAGGAGTTGAGTGGCATCTCAGAGATGTGCATCGGATAGCAGTCGACTACAACCTTCTGCTTGTCTGGTGTAAGGTCATCGTATGACTGACCATACTCCTTCTGAGCGACGATATCCCATACCTCATTGTAAGCACGGAGTAGCTCGTTCTGTACGTCGATATACATCTGATAGCTGGTCTCGACCTCGTTCTTGAGCGAGATAGCATACGAAGATATCGTCACGAGTCGATCTCCTAATCCTGCGATATAGCGAGTCTCCTTCTCTGGGAGATGTGGCAAATCTTGAGGGTTGAGGATAAACTCGACAGTACGATCTTTGAGCCTATCAAGAGGTACGATAGCCATGTCGTCACGTCCTGACGCATCTTTTTTGATGATGGCTATCTGATCCGAGCGGTTCACAAGGATACGGAGCACGTTACGGTCACGTATCTCAATATCTTGCTGCTGCTGCTCGGGGGGAACCAACGGCGGTAGGCGCCTCTTTAGTCCCTGATCGGTGTCCATTGAAGTAGTAATCAAGAAGAAGATCAGAAGAATAAAAGAGATGTCGGCCATGGATGACCCATTGATACTGGGTACCTTCTTTTTAGTTTTAGACATTGCTCTTTACTGATATGTTTGATTACTTACTTGGCAAGACGCTTGCGGATAGCACCCCAGATGACACCCACGATGATGAGAGCCACTAGTGTGTAGGCTGTGTAGATACACATGTCGATGGTTTTGAGCCACCCTGGAGTGTTGTATTGTGCTGAGTCCTCGTTGACAGACATTGGGGTACCATCGCCTATAGCATAGGTGATACCTAGAATGACTATCAGGACTATGAAAACTAAGAGACTCTGGAGAGCTCTCTTAGGATTAGTGCGGAATCCTTGGATTAAGGAGGCGATAGCAAATACTATCGTTGCTATGAGCGTCAGCGCAACAAGTGCATAGCCCCAATACAAGACTAAGTCTGTATTAGCATAGACCTTATTGCCCGATGCATCTAGCTCGACTCCCCCGACGAAGAACGCAAGGCAGACCGCAACGGAGACTACTAAGAGTACTAGTAGCGTCCAGCTAGAGATCTTACGAATTTTGGTTACTGCCATGGTTGCGTATTACTTATGGAGGTTGTACTTGATAGCAAAGTCAACTAGCGTGATTGACGCATCTTCCATACGATTGAGGATAGACTCAACCTTAGATAGGATGTAGTTGTAGAAGACCTGTAGGATCATAGCAACGATCAGACCACCGATGGTCGTGATCAGAGCCACCTTCATACCACCAGCGACGACCGTTGGGCTGATATCACCGACCTTCTCAATCTTATCGAATGCCATGACCATACCGACGACGGTACCAAGGAATCCGAGTGAAGGAGCAATAGCGATGAAAAGGGTGATCCAAGAGAGGTTCTTCTCAAGAAGTCCGCCCTGTACACCTCCATAGGAGACGATAGAACGCTCGACTACGTCGATGCCCTGATCAAAGCGCATCAGAGCCTGGTATGCAATAGAAGCAACAGGACCACGTGTGTTGCGTGCGATGTCCTTAGCTCCATTCATGTCACCACGGTTGAGAGCCTCTTCGAGCTTGCGCAGGAATGCCTCGTAGTTATTGTCTGCTAGATTGAGGTAGATGATACGCTCTAGACAAAGAACTAGACCAAGGATTAGGACTAGTGCGATGAGTGCCATAAAGTCTGCACCACCCTCGATGAACTTGGTCTTGAGAGCCTGGTGGAAAGACTGATCAGCTGTAGCATCCTGCTCCATTACAGCCACCATGTCGGCCTCGACAGCCTCATCAACGGGAGTAGGTGTTACCTCCTCTGTAGTTGCAGAGTCTACAGCATCTGCGGTAGCCTCCTGTGCGTAGGTCATCTGTGTGAGGCCCAGTGTGAGTAGAGCCATGCATGATAACGTTGCAAATAACTTTTTCATTGCGATAGTTGTGTTAGTTGATTATTTCTAGTTTGATTGTTATTACTTGCGGAGAGAGAGGGATTCGAACCCTCGAAACGCTTTCGACGTTTACACGCTTTCCAGGCGTGCCTCTTCAGCCACTCGAGCATCTCTCCTTATGAGTCTATTTTTCTTCGTTCTTTCCAGCTAGGCTTGTCAGTAAATAGGTTCTCTTAATCCATTTAGTAGTGCAAATCTAAAGAAATTTGGTGACTTAGCATGCATCAAGACCTCCGATCTTTCTTTTCTCAATCTAATCGAGGAGATGTTATGATCCTGTTACCTTCTTCGACTAAGCAACTAAGTCCAACGAAAAGAGCCGTATAGCATTACTTGTCGTATGCTTTGCCAAGCTTTCTAGCGAGATACCTATCTGATCTGCGACATAGCTAGCTGTATGAACTAAATATGCTGGCTCATTGCGCTTCCCCCGCTGGGGAATAGGAGCCAAATAGGGTGCGTCTGTCTCTAGAAGCATCTTGTCTAGAGGTATCTGAGACAGCAGCCGAGCGGTGCGAGACCGCTTATAGGTTACATTGCCATTGACCCCTATCATCATCTGTGGCAAGTGATCCAATATGCGTTGCAGCTGTATCTCCTCGCCTTCGAAGCAGTGAAAGACTCCACGGAGCTTCTCGGGAGCGAAGTGAGATGTCAAGAGGTCAATCGTCTCGTCCAGTGCTGATCGTACATGCAGTATCACTGGTAGGTCTAGCTCTGTAGCCCATCCGACCTGCTCGATGAGAGCTTTCTGCTGCTCGTCGACATAGGTACGATCCCAATAGAAGTCTAGTCCGACCTCCCCTATGGCCACTATCGCCTCACTAGACTGAGCTATGTATTGGCGTAGCTGATGTAGCTGCTCTGCGTAATCTGCCTCCACCGAGGTGGGGTGCAGCCCTAGAGCCATCGCAGTACGATCAGGATAGGCGTGGTACGTCTCGACTAGTAGAGGGAGTGACGTGAGATCTACATTGGGCATAACCATATAGTCTACCCCCGCCTGACAGGCTGCCGAGATGACAGCCTCTCTATCTGCGTCATACTCGACACCATATATATGCGTGTGGGTATCTATCAGCATATCTCTGTCCTACCTCTTCGATCTGACCAAAGGGAAGCTCTCCCTTTCGCTACAAAGTTGCTAGTCCTTCGCTAAGGACTGAGCGTTTAAGTATTGCGCTCAGCTATTTTGGTCACAAAAGCGCGCAACTGCGTAGCCTCTCTACCACAAGCTGACTCCAAAGCTTCTAACGCCTTCTGCGCCTCTGCTAAGTAGTCTCTTACGAGTGTCTGCACTTGAGTAGCTACGTCCATTTCGTCATATAGAGCCTTGACTGCAGAGATCTTCTCTCCAGGCTGCTCATTAGATCTACGCATCGCCTCTGTGAGTAGCTGTTGCTGAGCTTGAGAAGCAGTGGCATAGGCGAGTGTATGGAGGATAGTCTTCTTGCCCTCTAGGATATCACCTCCGAGAGGCTTACCAAAGGTCTCACTATCTCCGTATAGATCTAAGTAGTCATCTTGAAGCTGAAAGGCTAACCCGAGGTTCCACCCAAAAGCATAAGAGGACTCGAGCTCTGCAGCACTCCCCTTCGAGAGGATAGCTCCAAAGCGCGTTGCCGTGGCTATCAAGATCGCAGTCTTATAGCCGATCATCTCTAAGTATTGCTCCTTAGAGACATAGTCTAGCTGCTCATACTCTAGGTCTAGTTGCTGACCCTCCATGATGAGCGTAGCCATCTTATTGAAGTCCTGTATCAGATCAGGGAGCATCTCAGAAGAGACATCCTCTGTAAGCATCTGATAAGCTAGAATTAGCATAGCATCTCCCGAGAGGATGGCTGGTGTCAGTCCATACTTAGCGTAGACCGAGGGCTTGCCACGTCGCACGGGAGAGTTATCCATCACATCATCATGTAGTAGCGTGAAGTTATGAAAGACCTCAAGAGCTACTATAGGTGATGCTACCAAGGGTGCCTCAGGACGTAAGTACGCCTGCATCAAGAGAGCCAAGACTGGACGCACACGCTTAGCCCCCTCTTGCTCCAGCGTGTACCGTATCGGAGCATAAAGAGCTTGAGGAGTGCGCTTATCTAGCTTCAGACGTTGCAGCGTATCCTGCACTATCTGGCGATAAGCTTCCAAATCTTTGGCTTCTACTGTATGAGACATTCCTTGGTTAGTATAGGTGTAGAGACTTCCTGTGTTATGGAGCTAGTGGATGATATAGATGTCTACCTAACCGAATCTACATGGTAGCGGGTTAGTTAAACAACTTGGGAAGACACCTATATCATCCGATAGCTTTAAGTGTTACTACAGAAAGGTCCTCACGCTTTTTACATTAGCCTAGCACGAAGGCGATAGGCAGTGTAAAGTAGGAGCGCACAGCTTTTCCACGCTGCTTACCTGGCGTCCACTTAGGCATAGACTTAAGCACACGAACAGCCTCTTTATCTAGTGCGGGGTCTACCTTGCGTGCCACAACTACATCTCCTATAGATCCGTCTTTCTCCACGACAAAGCGGAGTACGACCTTACCTTGGATATTGTTGTCTAGTGCGCTCTGAGGATACTCAATATGATTAGCAATCCACTTGAGCAGTGAAGGTATATCACCCGTGGGTGGCACAGCGGGATTTTCAACAATCTCGAAGATTTGATCTTCTGGCTCCTCGACTGTCTGTACAGGCTGCACGATCACGGGTGGCGGTGGTAGCTCACGATCTTGGTCTACAGAGACAATTGAAATCTTAGCAACTTCCTTATTATCATCCACTACCTTAAATTCTTCTGGTAGTGCTACCTCTACGACCTCCTGTGGAGCTTCTGGTTCAGGTTCGGGTTGCTCTTCTTGCTGCTCATTGATGATAAGCGCATCCTCCATATCGGCGATATTGAGCGAGGTCATCTCATCTGCATTATCGTCCTTTGTAGAGGTCCACTCTAGAGCGGTATAAAGAATACCTAGAGCTAAGACCAATCCCATAGCCAACGATAAGGGTATCGTCCTTCTTAGGTCTGCGTTGGGTGATTTCTTGATTTCCATATAGCGAGTTATCTTATTTCTTCGGTGGAATGGTAGTTCTTTTGGAGCACGCTATCATGTAAAGCTAGCTCTCTCGGCACAAATGTACGAAGATTTTTGCGAGTAGCCTACACCTCCTAGTTAAGTCTTCACTAAAAGGCATTAAGACGCACTCCAAAAGACCCCCCTCCCCGACGGATAAGTTACTTCTTAATGTTCGGCAACTCAAGACCGTAGCCCTTCTTCTTGTCTGCTGCCTTAAGGAGTATAGCCGTAATGAGCGCTACTACACCAAATGCAGTAAAGACGAGCATAGCCTGAAAGTAGTCCTTTGGCTGTCCAGGAGCTACGTTTTGGTTGTTAGCATCGAGGATGGCACCGATGAGCATAGGCACAGCCATGAGACCGATGTTCTGAATCCAGAAGATAGCTGAGTAAGCGGAGCCTAGCACCTTGGCTGGAATAATCTTAGGTACGGAGGGCCATAGCGCTGCAGGGACTAGTGAGAAGGAGATCCCTAGTACTACGATTGCTGCGACTGCAATTGTGGTAGCTAGCCCGTGAGAGACCGTGCTGAATGGGAAGAAAGCAAACGTACCATGGCAGACGATCATCAAGATAGCACCGATCATCAGCATCGTCGCACCCTTACCACGAGCATCTAGATAGAAGCCCAAGATTGGGGTTATAACCATAGCTCCTACTGGGAAGAGACTAAAGATTTTAGCAGCCACATCTGGCTCAAAGCCCACGTTGCTTACAAGCATCTCAGTAGCAAACTTCTGGAAGGGGAAGATAGCTGAGTAGTAGAGCACGCAGAGGATCGCAACGATCCAAAACATCGAATTGCCAAAGACATGACCGAGATCTCTAAACTTAAAGGGCTCTTCCTCCTCTTGCTCTACAGCAGCATGAGCGGCTTCTAGCTGTTGGTCAAGCTTTCTATCCATAAAGAAATAGACCACGTATAGGAGTAGAGCTACGACAAGGAGACAGGTACCAAAGAAGACAGACGCGCGTACGGTACCATACTTCTCAGCAATCATTGGTGAGAGCCAAAAAACAGCAAAAACTCCAAGACGAGCTACAGCCATCTCAATACCCATTGCTAGAGCCATCTCCTTGCCCTCAAACCACTTAACGATCGATCGAGAGACCGTCACGCCTCCCATCTCTGTACCGCACCCGAAGAGCGCAAAGCCCACACAAGCTAGCTTTGCAGAGGCTGGCATAGCTGGCCAGAAGCTATTGAGGAAGTTATACCCGAAGCCTCCTGCATTAAATGCGGGACTCAGTGCGTACAGCTTGATCAACGCTCCGATCACCATCAGAGAGCCTGATAGAAGGAAGGTAAAGCGTACCCCCATCTTGTCCAGGATGATACCAGCGAAGATGAGGAAGAAGAAGAATACGTTGATAAAGAACTCACTACCTCCATAGGTGCCGAAGACGGTAGAGTTCCAGTTAAGCTCGGACTCAACCATCGTCTTGACAGGTGAGAGGATGTCTACAAACATGTAGGCAAAGAACATCGTGAGTGCGACTAGTGCCAGTGCTAGCCATCTCATCCCTGCGCTGTCTCGCAGGGTCTTTAGTTGCATAGTTTCAGTCATTACTTTATGTAGTATGTTTAGTTTGTTGATGCGTAGTTATAGATAGAGCGTCTAGCCCTGCGTAGGGACTGGACGCTCTTTTTGTATCAAGGGATAGCTCTTGAGCAACTCGGCAACGATGAAGTTGCTGCCTCCGACGAAGATCAAGTCTCCAGCATTAGCATGTGCTAAGACTTCCCGCAGAGCTTGCTCTACCGATGGATAAGCACTTCCCTTTAGACCAATAGTCTCAGCGCGTTGCTGTAGTTCTTCGGCGGGTAGCGTACGCTGTGATGCCGTCGTGCAGAAGTAATAGCGAGCTGATGAGGGCAGAAGGGCCAGATTGGTATCTATATCCTTGTCGGCACTCATACCTATTATCATATATAGGTGATCATAGGATTCCTCTTCGAGTTGATGTGCTACTACAGCGATCCCAGCAGGATTGTGAGCCGTATCGCAGACGATATGAGGATCTGTTGAGATCGTCTCCCAGCGACCACGCAGTCCCGAGAGCTTGTATAGCTCAGCAAAGCCACGTGCCACCACTTCATGAGAGAGCGGTGTGTCGAGTACTTTGTCGTCTAGAATGCGTAATGCGGTTAGGACGGTATGAGCATTTTCCAGCTGCGCATCACCCGATAGTGGCGTCTCTAGGAGACCATAGTCGACGGTGTCTAGTCGCATGCCAGGGTGTAGCTCATCGTATCGCTTGATCGTGTGCTCATCTTCGCAGAAGGTAATCGGCGCATGACGCTCGTCAGCCACCTGCTCAAAGAGCTCACGTACAGAGCCTCCAGCATTCCCAATGACTGCATGGACGCCCTCCTTGATGATGCCCGCCTTCTCGTAAGCAATCGCTTCGAGCGTATTGCCGAGATATTGTGTATGGTCCAGACTGATATTGGTTATGATCGAGAGCTTAGGCAGTATCACATTGGTACTGTCTAGTCGCCCTCCTAGCCCCACCTCGATGACAGCGTAGTCCACATCATGGGTGTGGAAATGCTCAAACGCCATCAAGGTCGTGTACTCAAAGAATGAGGGGCCAACAGACTCAATCAGGGGACGTGTCCGCTCAACAAAGGCGACCACTTCCTCCTCGGAGATCATCTCACCATTGATCCGTATGCGCTCACGAAAGTCCACTAGATGTGGCGAGGTAAAGAGTCCCACCTTGTAGCCTGCAGCTGTCAGTACAGAAGCTATCAGCGAGGTCGTCGAACCCTTACCATTTGTACCACCCACATGGATGGTGCGAATGTATCGTTGTGGATTACCTATAGCCTCGCACATCTGCTGCATACGCTCTAGACCAGGCTTATAGGCATCGCCCCCTTGGTTTTGATAGCAAGGGGTCGCTTGGTAGAGATAGTCTACCGTTTCTTTATAGTTCATTGTTGAGCTTGCGCATGATGGTCTGTGAGCGGTCAGGCCCTACAGATATGATCGAGATAGGTACTCGTAGTTGCGCCTCTAGAAAGGCTACATAGTGACGGAAGGCATCTGGTAGATCTTGCTCCGAGCGACAACCATCCAGTGGTGTCTGCCAGCCGGGTAGCTCCTGATAGATAGGCTCTATGTCAGCCTCGAGTGAGTACGGCATATTCTTGTACTCCTTATCTCCTATGCGGTAAGCGACACAAGCCTTGATCGTAGAGAGCGTATCTAGCACATCACTCTTCATCATGATCAGATGCGTCACGCCACTGAGCATGATCGTGTAGCGCAGGGCTACAAGGTCTATCCAGCCACAACGACGAGGACGTCCCGTGACTGCGCCAAACTCATGTCCACGGTCAGCCATCAGATGCCCCACCTCATCTTGTAGCTCTGTGGGGAAGGGTCCTGATCCGACACGCGTACAGTATGCCTTGAAGATACCGTAGACTCGTCCTATCGCCTTAGGCGAGATGCCGAGACCGATACAGCAGCCAGCACTCACCGTGTTACTGCTCGTCACAAAGGGGTAGGTGCCAAAGTCCACATCCAGTAGCGAGCCCTGCGCTCCCTCAGCGAGAACGTTCAGTCCCTCCTCGAGAGCTTCATTGATGAGGATCTCGCTATCTACAAACTGATATCCCTTGAGGTACTCAATGGCTTGGTAGAAAGCCTCCTCCATCTCAGGCAGCTTAGAAAGATCAGCACCCATCTTCTGCAAAAGGTCCACGTGACGATCCCGTACAGCTTTGTAGCGGGTCTCAAAGTCTCGCTCGATATCACCGATGCGTAGTCCCGTGCGAGCCACCTTGTCGGTATAGCAAGGACCTATACCCTTGCCTGTAGTGCCAATTTTAGCAGCACCCTTAGAGAGCTCCTGAGCAGCATCTAGCAAGCGGTGCGTCGGGAGGATCAGATGCGCCTTGCGGGATATGACTAGACGCTTCTTGATATCGTGCCCGCTCTGAGCCAGTTGCTCAGCCTCCTCACGTAGTAGGACAGGGTCAAGTACGACACCATTGCCGATCATGTTAAGCTTGTTGCCCTGGAAGATACCTGAGGGGATCGAACGCAATACGTAGCGCTGTCCCTCAAACTCCAGTGTATGCCCCGCATTAGGACCTCCTTGAAAGCGTGCGACCATCTGATAGCCTGGGGTTAGGACATCAACGATTTTGCCTTTGCCCTCATCGCCCCATTGTAGTCCGAGTAGGACGTCTACCTTTTTCTTGTTCATATCTTAATATATCTCTATCGATCAGCGACTCGCGGGTGCTTGCTGTTGCATACCCGATTGGGTCGCCGACTTCTTGTTGTTCGTTTTAGCAGTCTCACGCTCGCAATGCTGGCATAGTCCGTAGAAGATCAGCAGAGGCTGTGCCAGACGATATCGATGCGTCGTAGTATGACGTAGCACTTTGAGACGTCGAGGCTGTCTATAGAGCACCTCAGCTCCGCAACTGCGACAGCGACAGACAGCATAGAGACTGGCCTGCTCACTGGTCAGGTAGTGCGCCTCGCTCGACTGCGGAAGCTGTACGATCAGCCCCGACTCAGCTAGCAGACGCACCGTACTATAGACCGTGCCACGGCTCTGGCGATAGCCCTCCTCCTTCAGCCGAGCCATCAGCTCCTCGGTCGTAAAGATACGACGCTGCTGACTGACCACCTGAGCGATCTCTACTCGCTCAGAAGTCAGCTGATAGCCGTGCTGCTTGAGAAAAGCCTTAAAAGGCGACACCAAATCCGACATCATACTGCGCCACTCCCCTATCATTAGGAGGCGTGACATACTACCATTTTACTGCGTTACACATTCGTGAGTACCTCCACATCTGTAGTAGCCTCACAGCGAGACGCATCGCCACCTCGTGCGACACGCTCCACGGCAACCCGCTCCACATCACATCGCCTCTAACTAGAGAGCGACGAGTGTAGCAGGAGCTGACCGATGTCGCAAAGTTATACAAATTACTTTACTTACGCCACCTTTCGGATAGAGCTTAACTTCGCAAATCAGGTTACTCGTCTCATCTGAAATCTTTTTGCTCAATAGCAATCCGCATTTTACTCAATTCTGGCTCCAGATTTACTCAAATCTCCCTGCAGAACTACTCAGAAGACCTGGACTCCACAAACATGACGAGTAACCCGGTGCTTTCTAAGTTCAAATGCAAGCAGATCGTTGCACGTGAGCCAATCTCTACGTGGGGAATCGCGAATCTCCACGTGGAAAAAGAAAATTCTCCACGTGGGCAAGCAATAATACTTCGGAAGAATCAAATGAAACTTCGGAGGAATCAAATGAAACTTCGGAAGAATGGAATGAAACTTCGGAGGAAATGATTTTTTCCTCCGTGGAAAATAAAAAATAGCCACGTGGAGATTTGAAATTTTCCACGTGGCTATCGTTCTAAAGCCGTTTGAACATAAAATGTGTAGCCCGATGTAGGGCCCAAACGTTGTGACGGTCGGCTGATCTGTAGTGAGACTTGCGGAATCTAGGGAAATGGAGAAGGTGTGTATTACGGGCCATTTTTAGTAAGTTTGTCGCAGCAAAGAAACAATCCACTCAATTATGGTATGACGCAGGAAGTGACTTTTGGCGAGCGCAGCGAGGTAAGAGACTACACGCTAGAGGTGTGCACAGCAAGTATGCGGAGTGTGCAGGCCGCTGTGGCAGGAGGTGCTAAGCGTATAGAGCTATGCTCCGCACTATCCGTGGGGGGACTAACACCTTCCCTAGGACTTCTGAGAGAGGTTCGCGCCCTCTATCCCGAGCTCCGCATCCATGTCTTGATCCGTCCGCGAGAGGGAGACTTCGTCTACTCCGAGGAGGAGCTGCGCGTCATGGAGCGAGACATCGAGGCGGCACTACCCTACGTCGATGCTATCGTCAGTGGCGCTATGACACCCGCAGGCACTGTCGATGAGGTCGCTACGAGGAGGCTCTTGGAGCGGTCTCAGGGAGTCTCCTTCACGTTTCACAGGGCGTTTGATCAGTCGCAGAATCCGCTAGAGGCTATGGAGACGATACAATCATTAGGCTGCGCACGTATCCTCACTTCTGGTACTAAGGAGACTGCGGAGACGGGCATACCTATCATTCGTCAGCTCATCGAGCGAGCGGCGGGAGCGATTACGATACTCCCTGGGGGCGGTGTGACGGCAAGCAACATCCGGCGCATACTCACCGAGACAGGCGCTCGGGAGATACATGGCTCGGCATCTCTACGCCTACCAGACGGCAGGCAGGAGACTGACGCAGATATCGTTCGCGACTTCCTAAAGGCTATTCACTAAACACTTATCTTTGTACAGCAAATACAACTCTCTATCTAAATCTTATGACACGAAAAGCTCTCCTTTACCTCATCACAGTGATGCTCCTAAGCGGATCACTAGCTCTAGCGCAAACGAAGCCAACCGCTACTCCAACGAGTAGCGATCAGGTCGAGCAGTACTTAGACTTCCTCTATCAGTACTTACCTCTGCCCGATCGTTATGACTATAGCAGAGCCTTTTATGAGCACAATGTGCGACTCTCGCTACAGACTCGCCAAGAGATGCCGTGGGGCAAGCAGATACCCGAGCGGGAGTTCAGACACTTCGTCCTACCGATTAGGGTAAATAATGAGAACCTAGACAATAGTCGAGAGGTCTTCTACAAGGAGCTCAAAGATCGTGTCATCGGCATGTCTATGTACGATGCTGTGCTGGAGGTCAACCACTGGTGCCACGAGAAGGTCACCTACCGCCCTACAGACGCTCGCACCAGTAGCCCACTAGCGACCGTCTGTACAGCCTACGGACGGTGTGGCGAGGAGAGCACACTGCTCGTCGCGGCACTCCGCTCTGTGGGTATCCCCGCCAGGCAGGTCTACACGCCCCGCTGGGCTCACACAGACGATAATCATGCGTGGGTCGAGGCGTGGGTCGATGGCAAGTGGTACTTCTTAGGAGCGTGTGAGCCTGAGCCTGTACTTAACCTCGGGTGGTTCAACGAGAGTGCTTCACGCGGTATGCTCATGCACACCAAAGTGTTTGGAGCGTACGACGGGCCCGAAGAGGTGATCCAGCGGACGCCCTTCTTCACAGAGATCAATGTGATCGACCACTATGCCCCTAGCTCCGATCTCACCATCGAGGTGAAGACGCCCGCTGGCGAGCCGGTAGCCAATGCCCGCGTAGACTTCAAGCTGTACAACTATGCGGAGTACTTCACCGTAGCTTCTAAGTTTACCGATGCCTTGGGAAGAGCCAAACTCACGGCTGGGCGCGGGGATATGATGGTATGGGTCGAAAAGGACGGAGACATAGCCCTGAAGAGAGTCTCCTTCGGTGCCAAGCCTGTAGAGACCGTGATCCTATCGTCCGAGAGCCTGCCTAAGGTTTTCGACGAAACCATTACACCGCCTAGCATATCTGGCTCTCTACCACAAGTCTCCGAAGAGATGCGACGGGTCAACAACGAGCGTCTGGCTTACGAGGATAGCATCCGGCAAGCCTACGAGGCGACGATGGTCGATGAGTCACGAGGCAATCACGCCACCATACAGCAGTTTATAACGCAAGCGGGCAATAAAGAGATGGCCCAGAAGCTCCTCTCCGTCCTAGCGAAAAAGGATCTGCGAGACATCTCCCTAGAGGTCTTACAAGACAGTGAAGCGGCCGAGACAAATCAGTCGGAGATCTACTGCAAGTACGTCCTCAATCCCCGAGTAGAGCTAGAGTGGCTCACACCGTACAAGCACTTCCTCCGTGAGCAGCTAGCAGCTCTTCGCTCACCACAAGAACTGATCGACTGGACGCTCGCCAACGTTAAGCTAGTAACGGACCAGAACCCGCAACGCCTGAGGATGCAGCCCATGAGCGTCTACCGCGAGCGACAGACCGATGAGCTAGGCAGAAACATCTTCTTCGTAGCAGCAGCCCGTAGTCTCGGATGGCCGGCACGCATCAACGAGATCAATGGCAAGCTACAGTATTACACAGACGATCACTGGGTCGACGTCCTCTGGCACGACCAAGCCAGCCCCATAGCCACGACACCTCAGGGTACACTTCAGTTAAGCTATACCCCCTCGAAGTATATCAGCAATCCTAAGTACTATGCGCACTTTACCATCAGTCGCATCGTCGATGGCAAGACCTCGCTGCTGACCTTCGACGAGGAGGCTACCTGGAGTCGTGACTTTGCCAAGGGCATCAAGCTAGACGAGGGCCGCTATCTACTGACCACCGGCACACGTATGGCTAGCGGTGCCGTGCTCACGCATAGCGAAGTTTTTGAGATCAAGCGTGGGGAGACCACTACCGTACAGCTCACCATGCGAGAGAGCAATGAGGGGGTACAAGTCATCGGCAACTTTAATGCGGAGAACCTCTACTACGACCTCGCCACACAGACCACCAAGAGCCTCATCTCGACCACCGGACGTGGCTACTACATCTTAGGCTTGATCGCTCCAAATCATGAGCCGAGCAATCATACGCTACGAGACATCGCCATCTATAAGGACGCTCTCGAGGAGTGGGGTCAGTCTGTCGTACTACTCTTTGAGAGCCAAGACGCCGCCACACGATTTGTCGACGAGGGCTTTGACCTACCCGCTCAGGTGGTCTGGGGCATAGACTCAGAGGGCGCTATACTCAAGGAGATTCGCGAGGAGATGAAGCTCACCTCCAGTTCGCTACCCATCTTCCTCATCTGCGATACATTCAATCGAGTCGTCTACATCCAGCAGGGCTACACCATCAACATCGGTGAGCATCTCGTGAAGGTACTCAAGCAACTATAGCCGCGCAGCCCGCTTCTAACCCACTAGTTGTAAATGTGGTCTAGGTTGTCTATATTTGCACGCTCGTAGGAGATGCGCTATGGGGCAAGTCGGCGAATAGATGCAATAATCTAGCGATGTCGCCGTTTTATCCGATAGAATACTCCTTATTATATAACCACTGATATAGATTAACTATGTACTGGACGTTAGAATTGGCCTCAAAGCTAGAGGATGCTCCTTGGCCAGCTACCAAAGAGGAGCTCATTGACTATGCTCAGCGCTCAGGTGCGCCCATCGAGGTGATCGAGAACCTTGAGGAGATCGAAGACGAGGGCGAGGAGTATGAGACCATTGAGGATATATGGCCGGACTACCCTAGCAAGGAGGACTTCTTCTTCAACGAGGAGGAGTACTAGCTCGTCGCTCTAGAGATACAAGACACTGACTCATAATCAGGGAGTCTCTGCATAGCTATTAGCTTATGACTATACGCCACCTAGGATGAAAGAGATGCGCCCACTTCGGATCTGCGCTATACGGCTTGCGCCAGATGAGCACCAGTCGGAGGGGGGCGTATGCGTTACGGAGAGGTGGTGGCGTAAGTCTCTCGGGAGGCTCCTGCTATGTCTGCTTATCGTGACCTGCTGGCTCCCGATGCGTTCGCTGGCACAGGTGGATCCGCTTTTCTCGGACTACCGTCGGCTACAGAACTACTACAATCCGGCAGCGATCGGTCTGCAGAAAGATCTGCTCCTGACGGCTGCCTATCACCAGCAATGGATCGGTATAGAGGGAGCTCCTGCGAACCTTTTTGTCTCGGCTCATACGGAGCAGCAGTGGGGCAAGAGCTACCACGGTGTGGGGCTGGTGGTCGTGGCGCAGCGTGCGGGACTCTTTACCCGTACAGAGGCGCAGGCGGAGTATGCTTTTCAGCTTCGCTGGAAGGGGGACAAGATCCTCTCTATCGGCACGGGGCTGGGCATGATCAACCTCCTATACGATGGCACTAAGGCACGCATACCAGATGGAGGGGCTATGACGCCAAATGACCCTTCGCTGCCACAGACGCCTGTGTCGGGACGCAACTTTGATCTCTCTGCGGGAATCCTATGGCACACGCCTCGGTACTTCATCGGTGTCTCGGGGCGTCACCTCACGGTGCCGCGCATCACCCTCGACAGGCTCTACTATCAGAAGGTGCCGATACATATCAATGCGGTCTGTGGGTACAATATTACACCACCAGGTGCGTTATTATCGTGGCACCCCTCACTATTTGCCTCGACAAACTTGACGTCGTGGCGGGTGGATGTCAACCTAGATGTGCGCCTTGCTCAGCGATGGGAGGCTGGTCTGATGTACCGACCTTTGCAAGCGGCGGGGCTACGACTGGGAGCGCTCTTTGGCAAGTGTCACGTGGGTTATCTCTTTGAGATGCCTACGAGTCAGCTGGCAAGGGGCAACTGGGGCAGTCACGAGCTGGTGATCACCTACGCACTCCCGATGTCTAGCCACAAGAAAGGGACCAACAGCTACAAGAGCATACGACTCCTCTAGCTGCTGCGTCTCTATGATAAATAGAACTCAATCAGAAGACCTCTGAAACAACTTAGAAGCTATGAAAGAAGCTTTGCCGACATACTGCAGTCCGTCCCAGAGCGCGCATGATGTCCGTTCTGTACAAAGGCTTAGGACTAGAATCAGAGCTGGAGCCTTGCCCCTACTAGGAGCTTTGGCACTGCTCTTACTCTTCATCTCCGTGCTGAGCATGGTGGGCTGCGCTCCCAAGCGTGGCTCTGGCGTGAGTGCCGAGCTAGTGGGCGTAGGGCTCTCCTCGTGGAGTGAGCCTGCACCCTATGGCATGGTGCAGATACCGCAAGGGCACATTGTGCTGGGCGAGCGTGAGGCGGACACGGTCTGGGGACTCCCTGCTGAGTACCGGGCGATCTCGGTAGATGCCTTCTGGATGGATCAGACGGAGGTGACGAATGCGCAGTGGCGACAATTCGTCTACTATGTGCGTGACTCGATCGTTCGCGAGCGTCTGGCGGACCCGCTATACGGGGGTAACCCGCTTTACAAGATTACTACGGACAAGTATGGTGACCCCATCAAGCCTTACCTCGACTGGTCTCAACCGCTACCCAACCCTAAGCGTGCGCTAGAGCAGGAACTGGAGGCGATGGAGAGTGTCTACTACACGAACCCCGTGACGGGCGAGCGCAAGCTCGATCCTAAGCAAATGCTATACAAGTATGAGGTCTACGACTACCACGCAGCAGCACTCTACCGCAACAACTTGCAGCAGGAGGTGCGTGCTATCAAGGGCGTTCAGGAGCCGGTGATGATCTCTAAGGACACGGCTTACGTCAACGACCGTGGTGAGATAATCCGTGAGACGATCACGCGTCAGCTCGCTAGTGAGTACGACTTTCTCAATACCTACATCGTAGCGATCTATCCCGATGAGACGGTCTGGGTCAATGACTACCCCAACTCTAAGAATGAGATCTACACCCGCACTTACTTCAATCACCCTCGCTACGACAATCACCCCGTAGTGGGTGTCTCGTGGGAGCAAGCGACCGCTTTCTGCCACTGGCGTACGGATAACTATCGTAAGGGGCTGAACCTACCCGATGGAGCGATCGTGCCTGAGTTTAGACTGCCCACCGAGGCTGAGTGGGAATACGCAGCGCGTGCTGGACGAACTAACACGAAGTTCCCATGGAATAGCGAAGACCTAGACTCGGAAGACGTATGCTTCTTGGCAAACTTCAAGCCCTTCGAGGGAGACTATGCAGCCGACGGACAGGTGATTACTTCGCAAGTAAGCACTTTCTCGCCCAACGACTACGGGCTCTACGATATGGCGGGCAACGTGGCGGAGTGGACCAGCTCGAGCTACTTCGTCTCTAGCTACGAGATGATGGACGATGTCAATCCGCAGATGCACTACAACGCAGCTCGCGAGGACAACACGATGCTACGGCGCAAAGTCGCCAAGGGTGGTTCGTGGAAGGACGTCCTCCGCTTCATCAGATCCACACGACGCATCTACGCACCACAAGATGAGGCACACTCTTACATCGGCTTCCGCTGTGTGCGCAGCATCATCAACAACTCCAAATAAGCAACGCAACAGACAGCCCTAACAACGGCTTTACCCTTCAGATAGATAGACTCATGGCAAAGAAATATAGACGCTACAAGAATGGTCTGGAGATGTATCTCTCCAGCAAGAAAGGGCGCAGAGTGCTCAACTTCGCATACAGCTGGGGTGCCGCAGTGGTAATCCTCGGAGCTCTCTTTAAGTTGCTCCACCTACCCTTCGGCAATGAGATGCTTTTCATCGGTATGATCACCGAGTTCTTCGTCTTCTTTATCTCAGGTTTCGAGCAACCTGAGGAGCACTACCAGTGGGAGCAGGTTTTCCCCGAGCTAGACTCTAAGAACCCGATGGACAAGCAGGAGATGGAGGCTCGCCGACAGTACCTCCTCCGCAAAGCTCAGGAGGCAGCTGCAGCACCTACACCCATTTATGCCTATCCTGAGGGCGAGCATCACGAGCCGACGAGAGCTTACGCTGCTCAGCCTCAAGCTCAACCACAAGTCCAGGCGCAAGCTCAAACAGGTTACGTTGCCCCTGAGGGTGGCTACGGTGCGCCAGCTTCTGAGGTTCAGGTGGAGCGTCTCTCCTCTGCCATTGACCAGCTAGCCAATGCCGCTTCGCAGCTCAGCCGACTGGGCGAGCTATCTCAGCAGATGACTGATCAGTGGGTCGCTATGCAGCAAGACGGTCGCACCCTCGGTGAGAGTGCCGTGGAGTATCAGACGCAGATGGACACGACCTCACAGCACTTGGCTCGTCTCAACCAGATCTACGAGTCGCAGCTGGCAAGCATCACAGGACAGGTCGCTACCATTGACCAGATCAACCAAGGTCTGGAACATATTAAGAATATGTACCAAGACTCCGCTATCGATAGTACTACATTCCGCACGCAAAATGAGCGCTTGACCATGCAGCTCTCTGAGCTGAATCGTGTCTACGCTCGCATTCTGGAGGCGCTGACGGTCAATATGGGTGCCCCCGGCATGGCGGGTCGTCCTTATCAGGGAGGCTACGAGCCTAGCTACTACGCTCCACGGCAAGAGTACCCCTCGGCACGGTCCGACTACTACGCATCACAGCCCTATCAAGCACCACGCAATACGGGTGCACCACAGGAGCCACAAGAGTAGAGCGCTTTCCCCTTCATCTACTCGATAGCTATTCAACTAACACAATCTAGGCATTATGGCAGCAGGAAGCAGTGGCAACCGCAATAGACAGAAGATGATCAATCTGATGTATCTCGTCTTCATTGCGATGGTAGCACTCAATGTCTCCTCGGAGGTGCTCTCGGGCTTTGTCCTCGTGGAGCGCAGTCTCACGCACACCATCGAGGGTTCGCAGCAGAGCAATGACAACATCATGAAGGGACTCTCGACTGCTTATGCCAAAAACCCTAGCAAAGCGGAGCCCTGGTATCGTAAAGGACTAGCACTCACCGCCTATGCCGACTCGCTCTACAACGAGATAGACCAGCTGCGCCTCCTCATAGCTCAAGAGGCAGACGGTAAGGATGCCAACCCCAACGATGTGGCACGCAAGGACGATATGAACGCCCCCACGACCGTCATGCTCAACCCGCTCACACGGCGAGGTGCTAAGCTACGCGAGTCGATCGATGCATTCCGCACCTACACCACACAGATGGTTCGCAGCGATAGCCGTCGTGAGCATATCTCCGAGATGCTCAGCACGGAGCGCGCAGGCGGACTCAGCTGGGAGCAGCAGATCTTTGAGAACATCCCCACCATCGCCTCGCTCACGATGCTCACGAAGCTCCAGAGCGACATACGCACCGTCGAGGGAGACGTGCTGAGTGACCTTGTCCAGAACATCGACAGTGGAGACCTCCGCGTCAATAAGATAGCGGCGCAAGTGATCCCACGCAGTCAGCTCGTCATGCAGGGCAGTCAGTACGAGGCGAGCATCGTCCTCTCTAGCTACGACTCGACACGCGTTCCCAAGATTGTGGTCAATGGCTCGACTCTCCCCGAGAGCGCTGGAGGTATTTACCGTGTCACGGCGTCCAAGGCTGGCACCTTCCCCATCTCCGGGTACATCGAGACGGAGCTGCCCGATGGCACCGCTGTCAAGCAGCCTTTCCAGTCGGAGTACTACGTCACCGAGCCTTTTGCTACGGTCGCTCCTACTATGATGAACGTCCTCTATGCGGGTATCAACAACCCGATCAGCATCGCCGTGCCTGGCGTCCCCTCGCAAAACGTGACCGCCACGATGACCAACGGCACGCTCACCCGCCAAGGCAATGGCTGGGTAGCTAAGCCCGCCAAGATAGGTACTCCCGCCGTCATCACCGTCATGGCCAAGCAGGCGGACGGACGCACCACCAAGATGGCCGAGACCTCGCTACGGGTACGAGCACTCCCCGACCCACTTCCTTATATACAGTACACCGATGCCAATGGTGCGACCAAGCGCTTTAAGGGCGGTCGTATCGCCAAGCGCGACCTCCTCACCGCCAATGGTATCGGGGCAGCAATCGACGATGATCTGCTAGACGTGCCCTACCAAGTAGTGCGCTTCCAGCTCCTCTTCTTTGACTCTGTCGGTGGCGTTATCCCCGAGGTGTCCAACGGGCCCACTTTCTCCGCTAGACAGCGAGATAAGATCCGCAATATGGCAAAGGGTAAGCGCTTCTTCGTGAGCGAAGTGACCGCTCGTGGTCCCGATGGTATCGAGCGACAGATCCCAGCCATCGAAGTAATCGTACGATAGTCTTCACAGCTTTAAGAATAGACCCATTTTTAAGAATAGACCCATTCCCACTATACTATGCAACGCATTCAGTCTCTACTCATAGTACTCCTTGCCCTCACGCTCACACTGACCGCTGAGGCGCAAAACTTCGACCCGCTCTCCGCTACCCCGACCGACTCGACACAAGTCGCCACGGAGCTGCCACGCCAGCGCCCCACGGCACGTCAGCGACGCGATAGAAAAGAGCAGGAGCTGGAGACACAGACCAACGGTATCTCCATGCGCGCCAAGAACTACGCCGACCAGCAGGTCAAGGATACCGAGGCAGCCCCCTGGCGCCGAGTAGTCTACCGACAGCTCTCGATAGACAGCCTCGCCAATGCCCCGATCTTCCGTCCTGTACGTCCGTCGGGAAAGTTGCAGAGCCTCTTCTCGCTTCTTTTCAAACGCTTCAACGAGGGGAGCCTCACCGTCTATGAGTACGAAGACCTAGGCTACGAAAACCTAACTCCAGAGCGACAGCTGCGCTTCGAGGACTTCCTCGACCGCTTTGGCATCGTGTATGACAAAGACCCTAGCCAGACAGGCAACCGCGCCTTCAAGATTCTCCCAGTAGACATCCCCACACAGTCCATCCGTAGCTACTACGTCAAGGAGGAGTACTACTATGATGTCAAGACCAGCGACGTGAGCAGTCAGATCGTAGCTATCTGCCCCGTGATGGACGACGAGATATCGATGGAGGGTAGCGTACGCATACCGCTCTTCTGGGTCAAGTACTCCGACCTGCAGCCCTACCTCTCGCAGCAACCTGTCATGCTCTCGACCAAGAACAACGCCACGACCGCCACGATGGACGATTTTTTCAGTCTCAACCTGTATCGCGGACAGATCTCGATGACGCTAGGCGGTGAGACCGCCGAGCTCAATAGCGAGATGAGCGACTCGACAGCGATGGCTGCTCGTCAAGCCTTCAGCAACCAGATCGAGGGCGAGCTACAGCAGTTTGAGGAGAGTCTCTACGGCACCGAGTACACCACCCCTGCCGCAAGCGACGACGACCTCCAGGAGGCGCGTGACAGTGAGGACGATTCGCAGCTCGACACCGCCCGTGCCCGTCGCGCACAAGAGCTCCGCGAGGGCAAGAGCAACCAGCGCAAAGCTACAAAAGCCACCAAGGCAAAGAAAAAGAGCCGCTCGAACAAAAAGCGTGCTAAGAAGGCTACCCCAAAAGCAGCCAAAACCGAGCAACCGAAGCAATCCAAGAGCAGCTCCACACGCTCCGTGCGCAATCGCTTCTAGCCAAAGGCTACTAAGCAACCAACCATCCACAGAGGGCTGGGTCCATCACAGCGGACTCAGCCCTTTCTTTATCCAGTCGCCCTACCCCTCTATTTGAAACTCTAGTTTCTTCCGTATGAAACTAGAGTTTCTTCTAGGTGGCACTGATAGTTAGGTCAAGAGAGTGCACTTAAAAAGGGGCGAACCTTATGAGGTCCGCCCCTTTTATCGATATGTTTGTGGATCGATCAGCTAGTTGGCTGAGGTCTTGTAGTGGATGTTGTCAATGAGACGAACCTCGCCGCAGTAGCAGACAATGCAGCCGACGGGATCGCTGCTATCAGCCCACGACTCGAGGGGTCGAAGCGTCTTGCCGTCGACGATCTGATAGTACTCAGGACGCAGGAGCGGATGCTCTGCGAGGCGTGAGACGACGAAGTCGACGACTTCAAGAGGTGTGTGCGCCGGGACGAGCTCTTGGCTAGCTACGAGTGTGTCGTGGATGCGAGGCGCTACGTCACGCTGCTCGCTGGTCAGGAGGAGGTTACGGCTGCTCAGGGCTAGTCCGTCAGCCTCGCGGATGATGGGACAGCTGTGTATCTCTACGGGCAGAGCGAGCTGGCGAACCATCTCCCGAACTATAGCTATCTGCTGGAAGTCCTTCTCGCCAAAGAAGGCACCATCGGGCTGCACGAGCATGAAGAGCTTGCTCACGATCTGCGCTACTCCGTTGAAGTGTCCTGGACGATGCGCTCCCTCCATAGTCTCTCCGAGGAAGCCGAAGTCAAACTGACGTGTGTCCGCCTCGGGATACATCTCCTCGACGGTGGGCAGGAAGGCGATATCTACCTGAGCATCACGCAGGCGCGCCAGGTCCTCCTCAGGCTTGCGGGGATAAGTACGCAGGTCTTCGGGGTTGTTGAACTGCGTAGGATTGACAAATACGGATACGACGACGATGTCGTATTGCTTTCTAGCAGCTGCCACTAAGCTTAGGTGTCCAGCATGCAGGGCACCCATAGTAGGCACTAGCCCTACACGGGCTGAGGGGTTCTCCTGGCGTAGCCTAGAGAGTTCTTGCTGTAGCGCAGCAACCGTTGTAATGACTTTCATTTGAGTGTGATATACTGAAAGGGTGTGTATGATTTGATTTCTATTTATAGCTCTTGTCGGTAGAGCAGGCAGGCATCGCCATAGCTGAGGAAGCGGTACTGCGCATCAGCGAGGGCATACTCGTAGAGCGCACGCCAGTGGGGGCCGATGAGTGCCGAGACGAGCAGCAGGAGCGTGCTCTTCGGTTGGTGAAAGTTGGTCACCAGGATGTCTACCATCTGATATTGATAGCCTGGGGCAATGAGTAGTGCGGTGGAGAAGGTAAGCCGATCAAGCCCCCTATGGCGAGCATAGCGGAGCAAGATCTCCAGAGCCTCATAACGTGACGGCAACGCTGCACCACAGCTCTGACGCATACGATAGCTATACCACTGATCTAGGTGAAAAGGCTCTGCCACTTCCCCACCCTCTTGCTCTGCTTGCTGCAAAGCAACGGCATACCAGTAGAGGCTCTCCAAGGTGCGTACAGAGGTTGTCCCAATGGGTACAAAGGGGCTGTCGATATGCTCTAGTAGTGTCTCCAAGGTTGCGGTCGGCACACTACAATACTCACTGTGCATCTGATGATCAGCGACCTGATGACCCTTGACTGGTAGGAAGGTTCCCGCACCGACATGGAGCGTTAGCTCGGTGATGCGATGCCCCTCCGCTAGGAGCCTGTCATCGAGCTCTGGCGTGAAGTGTAGTCCCGCTGTCGGCGCTGCCACGGAGCCCTCTATACGAGCGTAGACGGTCTGATAGTCGGTAAGATCGCTGCTCTCAGTCTCTCGATTGAGATAGGGGGGAATGGGTAGCTGGCCACACAGCTCTAGTATCTCGCCAAAGCTCTTGGTCTCGTCACTCCAGCTGAAGGTAACTACGTCTGGCGTTTCCGCCTCCCTATTCGCTTGTAGCGTGATGCTTTGTCCGCCAGCTAATGGTAGCGTGCAAGCGATGGTCTGCTCGGGGCGCCACTTCTTCGAATTGCCCACAAGGCAGTGCCAGGAGCATGCACCGAGCGAGGCAAGGCTCTCCTCATAGCTGACAGGTCTGTATGGGTCTAAGCAGAGTATCTCGATGCGGGCTCCCGTGGCTTTGACAAAGAAAATTCGCGCCTTGATAACTCGCGTATTATTGCGAATGAGGAGCGCATGAGGCGGGAGCAGGTGTGGCAGCTCGGCAAAGGTGTGATCCTCCAGCCTCCCCGTGGCATCGCTCAGGAGGAGCCGGCACCGGTCACGCTCCGCCAGCGGATGCGCTGCGATACGCTCGTCGGGAAGCGGGTAGTCGTAGTCGTTAATATCTATATCGACCCAGTGCTGCGTATGGGGCTTGTCACACATACTCTCTCGATCCTCTGATTAGTTTTGCGATACTACTCAAGCGTCACGTAGCAAGACTCCTGTAGCTTAGGCTCTACGACGACACGCAGCATCACACCGTCACGCAGGTAATCGATGGTGACACCTGTGCGGGGAGCTGTCGTGATCCAGGGGTTGAACGCGAAGAGGTAGCTAAAGCCCCCGAAGTACTTATCCTTGTCGAGTAGTTTAGCGACTCGAGCATAGTCCTCCGAATCCCAATAGCGACAATTGGTTGGTCCATTTTTAATCGCAAAAGGTAGCTCCAGTGTGCGACAGGCCATGCTCTTCTTGACAAATGCTAGATAACCCTTAGAGAGTTCGTCTGCAGTGCCTAGATGGCGACCATTGATGGCAATAATCTCGTCACCAGCACGTAGTCCCGCCTCGGCAGCAGGAGAGTGCAGCGGTAGCGAGTGGATGGTTGAGATGTTGTTTGCCTGATAGTTGATGCCTAGCGACAGGTGTCTGTGAGTGGCAAAGCGCACGACGAGCGAATTGAAGTAGCGCGTGAAGGGAAACTGCAAGAGCATCACAGGCACCGTCAGGGCAGTGTAGTCGGTCAGCGTATAGTCGTCAGAGAGTAGCTCCTCGGCTTCGCTCGTCCATAGCATCTTGTGCTCGTTGACACCACTGTATATGGTGATGCCAAACTTAAGATAAAAGCGAGCCAGCGACTTGTTGCTCCCCATAGGAAGGATTGGTAGCTCGACGAGCTTATGCGCCTTGGGGTCGATGCGTAGCGACGTTTGCACGGCAGAGCGACGAGCTGCAGCAGCGTCGTAGGTCCCGTTTTCGGAGATACTATAGTAAGTATCTACGAGGAGGTCAGGATTCTTTTGATCATAGGTGAGCCCCTTAGCTTGTAGCGCCTCGGTAATCTGCTGTTCAATGAGGACGTCCCGATTGGTGTATTGCTTATTGGTTCGCACGAAGCCGAAGGTCTCATAGTTGATCAAGTCTGTCTTGCCCTCCGTGCCTGAGCTGATGGGGTAAGAGATCAATATATCGGACTCGTCCTCCAGGCTATACATACCAAAGGCATGAGCTATGTCACGCTCCGTGAGCGCATCGGCAGGCTGAGCGATCGGCTTGAGATGACGCTCCACACGATGGTATGCAAAGTTAGAAACGAGCAGATCGACAGAGGCGCCCCCCGCACCTTGCAGCAGGCGTATCATCTCCTCCTCAGGCATAGTGTGGGTCTCTCGTCCATTGATAGCCTCGATGATGTCGCCACCTCGTAGTCCAGCTTGCGCAGCGGGGCTGTTGGGATAGACGGTTAGGATGACAGGGCGATTGGCTCCCCAGTTGTCGTTGTAGCTCAACTGATACTCCAGACCGACGTAAGCTTTCTGAGCTTGCACGGTCAGGGCAAAGGAGCAAAGTGCTAGGATAACTAGCAAGGTGGTGTGGTATAGTCGCTTCATTGTAGTCTATTCGTTGCGTGTGATAGTGAAAAAGGGTTAGTGTAGTGTCAATTGGTAGAGCCGATCGATCACTTCGCCATAGGTCTGTCGTATGATCTCTTGTCGAGAGCCTGAGAACTGCAAGCGTGCTGAGTAAATGCCCCTAGGTGACGCTATAGCGATGCAGACGGTCCCGACAGGTGTCTCAGCCGTACCGCCGGCTGGTCCTGCCACGCCTGTAGTTGCTATGCCGATGGTGCTACGACAAGCTTGACGCGCTCCGCTAGCCATCGCCTCAGCGACCTCTCGGCTCACGACGCCATACTGCTCGATGGTGGCGGCTGGCACGTAGGCTAGCCTCTCCTTGAGCTCTATCTGATAAGTCACGAGGGCTCCCTGGAACCAGTGCGAACTGCCCGCATGCGACGTGAGCTGACTCGCTATATAGCCTCCCGTACAGCTCTCGCAGGTCGAGACGGTCTCATGCTGCTCTAACCAGTGTGCGATGAGACGCTGTAGCTGCTCTTCTGTCGTCTGAGGTGTCAGCATAAGGTGTGGATTAGATGGTTGTCTTGGCAAAGGGGACGGCATCTATGGATCCGTACGCTCCTCGCTCATAGGCAAAGCTTCCCGCCATGGCGACCATAGCGGCATTGTCTGTCGTAAAGGCAAAGGGTGGTATGTAGACCTGCCAGCCGTATCGCTCAGCATAAGTGTGGTAAGCGTCACGCAGACCCGTATTGGCCGAGACACCACCAGCCACTGCGATGTGCTTGATACCTGTCTCCTTGCTGGCGCGTAGTAGCTTGCTCATGAGGATGTCGATGACCGTCTTTTGAAGTGAAGCGCAGAGGTCCGCTTTGTTTTTCGCAACAAAGTCAGCATCCTTGGCAAGTTCATCTCGTAGGGTGTAGAGGAAAGAGGTCTTCAGCCCGCTAAAGCTGTAGTCCAGCCCTGGCACCTGTGGCTTACTAAAGTGAAAACGCTCAGCGTCACCCTCATTGGCGAGCTTATTGACGATCGGTCCCCCTGGGTAGCCGAGACCCATCACCTTGGCGCACTTGTCAAAGGCTTCGCCAGCGGCATCGTCAATCGTCTGCCCCAGTATGCGCATATCATCAGGTGCATTGACCTGTACGATCTGTGAGTTACCTCCCGAGACGAGTAGGCATAGGTATGGAAATGGCGGTGGTGTATGTGGCTCCTCAGGCTTAGCGATGAAGTGTGCGAGAACGTGTGCCTGCAGGTGATTGACCTCGACGAGTGGGATCTGTAGCGCTAAGCTCAGCCCCTTGGCAAAGTTGGTCCCGACGATGAGCGACCCGAGAAGCCCTGGACCGCGTGTGTAGGCGATAGCATCTAGATCGGCTAGCGTGACACCAGCCCGTGCTACCGCCTGCTGAACGACGGGGACGATGTTCTGTAGGTGAGCTCGTGAAGCCAGCTCGGGCACCACGCCTCCATACTTGCTGTGTACCTCTTGACTCGCGATCACATTGCTACAGAGTAGTCCACCCCGTAGCACAGCTGCCGAGGTATCGTCGCACGAGCTCTCGATACCTAAGATTAGAGAAGATGAAGATGTCATGATGCTTTATCGTAAGATTAGTTTGCAGCCCTGTCTTCGGCGCACACCTTATCGACATATTTGAAGAACCTCGCTCCGCCCTGCTCACGAAAGTAGTCGCGACCCTCTAGCATCTCTTCCAGCTGCATGAGTGCTCTGTCCTCAGCCATATGCATCAGCTCCCGCTCGGAGTCCGTCTGATCATCGATGCCCAAGAGGTGCAAGATGCCATGTATCATCACACGGTACAGCTCCTGCTTGAACGGCACACCCAGCTCCTGCGCATTTGTTGCGACAGTGTCGATGCTAATGAGTATATCGCCATAGATTGCATCGTCGCCCTCCTGCTCACTCTCTCTAGGGAAGGTTATGACATCTGTGTAGTAATCATGCTGGAGAAATGCTTTATTTGCTCTCAAGATACCCTCATCATCAGTGTACTGAAAGTTAATCTCCCCGACCGTGCGATTCATCTCCTCGCATACACGACGCATCCAACGGTTGGCGATTTGTCGCCTAATCGGTGGCATCAACAGTTCGTTGTCCGAATAGTAGTTAAATTGCATATCTCGTCTCTATAAATCTATCTGCATGCAGGCATTGCTTGCAATCTTGTGAGGCTGTTGACTTTGGCAGTCTCGCATAGTATTGCAAAGGTAATGCTTTCTTTAGACTTACAAAGCGTAACGAGAGCGTACATTCCACCCGCTAATGCAATTTCTCAAGAATGATGTTTTTGATGACTTCA
>UWSO01000022.1 GCA_900538385.1 uncultured Porphyromonas sp. | reverse complement strand
GCTCCGAGGAATTGACCTCAATGGAGATATAGGAGTAGCAATAGTGTAAGTCCATTGCGCTATGTAGCAAGACTTAATCCATCTATTACTCGGTTGGCGTCAGCCATAGCTCTTTGGATACAGGGTATAATGCGTCAGCCCTGCCCCTAATCTCTAACTTCTAACCTCTAATCTCTAACCTCTCAAAGTCCTCCGCAGGGATCGGATCTGCCGAGAGCAGTGCCGAGACCATCGTGAGGTAGCGTGGCGGATGCCCCTCCTGACCCCACACCATCTGTATACCCGCCAGTCGCTCTGTGGTGCCACTCAGGTCGAAGCCCCACGACTCGAGCGACGAACGCATCTGGTCGGGATGACGGCAAGGATCGCCGGCACTGCGTGTGCAGGCTTGTTGCTGGCAAAGCCGACAGCGGCCAGCCGTAAAGAGCCGACTCCCAGCATGCTGTCGCTCTAGCTGATAGAGGAGCGGATCGATGCGATCCCGCACGGTACTCATCAGGCGAAAGCAGTAGTCCCCCACCTCGGTGGGCTGACACGCTGCCCACGACTCTTCGTCGGGCGTGACACGATGCACGAGGATATGCGCATAGCGGTAGCGTTCCAGAGCCTCACGTACATCAAAGGTAAAGGGCGGGCAAGACCAATTGGTCAAGTAAGTGGGACAATGCTCGCACAGAGCGAAGAAACGATCTGGGTCGAAGTACCCCGCCATATACTCCGCTAGAGGCAACTGACGAAGCGTTCCCTCGATATGATAGGTTGGCTCAGCCATGCTACCCATTGGTCTGCGTCACCTCAATGCCATCCTTATATAGATGTCTCTTGATGCTGTGCTTGGGCGACTTGATGAAGGGAGTTCTCTGGAGGACGAACTTGGTCACCATCTCGTAGGAGCCAAGCTTAGCATTGAGCTGCTTACGCTGATCTTTAATCTGCTCCCATGCCTCCTCGATAGTTATCCCCGCCTGCTTGGCTGCCAGTTCGTCTGGATAGACGAGCGCCTCGAGACGTCCATTCTTCTGATAGACCAGACTCTCCGCCACAAAGTGAAGGTTATTGAGCTTCGCCTCGATCTCTTCGGGGTAGATGTTTTGACCATTAGCCCCTAGGATCATTGTCTTGGAGCGACCAAGGATAAAAAGGTTGCCCCGCTTATCCAGCCGCCCTAGGTCGCCCGTGCGCATCCAGCCGTCAGGGGTGAAGAGGTGCTTATTGATCTCGGGAAGCTTGTTGTAGCCGAGGCAGACGTTGTCACCGCGTACCTGTATCTCGCCGACACCTAGAGCTAGAGGCTGGTCAAAGTCTTCTGGCTCCTCGACACGTATCTCCATGTGTGGCAGAGCGCGTCCCGCAGAGAGTGGCACCCAGCGGCGATGGTTGCTGTAAGAGATGAGCGGAGCGCACTCGGTCATACCGTAGCCGACAGTGAGCGGGAAGCCGATACGATGTAGGAAGGCTGCAACCTCTGTAGAGAGCGGTGCCCCACCGACGATGACCTCACGAAAGTTACCCCCTAGTCCATCGGTGAGCTTCTTGCGGATCACTCGGTAGACCAGCTTGCGCAGCAGCGGGGTACGCAGGAGTGTTTTGATGGAGGAACGCTCTAGGACGGGAATGATGGATTGCTTATAGATCTTCTCTAGGATGAGCGGTACAGAGATGATCAGCACGGGGCGTATCTCGGCAAAGGCTTTCATCAAGATCTTGGGCGAGGGCACCTTGCCTAGGATATGGGTGTGGACGCCTATGTAAAGGGCTGCGAGCATGTTGAAGGAGCAGCTGTATGTGTGTGCCAGCGGGAGGAAGCAGATAATCTGCTCACCGCTATACATGAGGTCGAGCTTACTCGCATAGAGGGCATTGCCAGCCAGATTGCCAGCGGTGATCAGCACGCCTTTGCTAAAGCCTGTCGTCCCTGAGGTGTAGTTGATCACTACCAACTCATCATTGCCCACCTCGGGGTAAACGATGTCAGAGCGACGGAAGCCCTTGGGGTAAAAGCGTGCCACAAAGGGGGCGAAGGGGAGGAGCCGCTTGTAGTCATAAGGCATGCCAGAGCGGGCGTATCGCCAAGTGATCTTCTTAATGTCAAAGATAGTCTGCACCATCGGCAGATCCTCCTCAGGATTGAGTTTCGACAAGATGAGATCATCGATAAAAAGGAGTTTCGCCTCGCTATGATTGATGATTGTCTTAGCATCCTCGACATTGAAGTCCTGCAGTATCGGAACGATCACAGCACCGTAAGTGATCGTCGCCATAAAGATGACGCACCAGTGGACCGAGTCAGCACCCATCAAAGCAACGCGATCACCGCGCTGTATGCCGATCTCCTTATATATGTAGTGTAGGTGCGCTATCTGTAGCGCTAAGTCGCGATAAGATATGGTGTAGCCGGTGGCGTAGTCCGAGAGAGCCGGCTGTCGGAAGTGCTCTCTGAAGCTCGCCTCGTAGGCCTTGATGAGATTGTCTGGATACATAGGTGCTATCTCCTGTTGTGGTTAAGCGTGTGGCGCAAAGTTACGAAATAGAACCCTAACCCTACTGCTCCTAAAAAACGAATCTCGCCCCCGCAAATCTCACCCATAGCTGATTAGTCATAGGGAGATTTACGAGGTCGAGAGAAGAGGGAGAGACTCCGCAGAGGTACTGTGCGGGCATCAGTGGAGCGTGTCGGGAGGCTCTTGTCAATCGCATCATCGGACGATGAGCCATCCGCTATGCTCCTCAGCGATCACAAGATACTTACCAGCAGGATAGCTAGATAGGTCTATCTCGCCCTGTCCTAGGGCATCAGCCTGAATGGTTGCTATGCATTTACCCTCCTGCGTATAAACAGAGAAGTCGCTGTAAGGCTTGAGACCACATACTCTCGCTAAGTCTCTTGCAGGATTGGGCGTAATCGTGAGATTCTGTCTCTTAGTCGGATCAGCTATACTCTTGACACGATGGAATGTAACGGTGACCTCTACATCCTTTGTGACTAGGTAGACCTTGTCTTCCGTTATATCCTGATCTCCGACTTTGATGCTCTCTAGCTCATAGCCTTCGTTAGGTGTCGCCTCGACCTTTATCTCGGTAGCAAAGGGGATCCGCTCAGGGTCAGTCACGTCTAAGACTTTTGCCGTGCCGCCCTCTCCGACAGATAGTGTCACGTGGAGGAATGTCGTATCGCTCCCCTCGTATGGAATGAGGTCCTTGGTCTCAGGATTGAAGTCGTAGACAGTCCATCCCTTGGCGATTGCCTCTGCGACTTGAGCTTTGAGGATTACGTTTTGCTCTTTGTCGCTATGTGTATTGACTGCAACCAGCTTGGCTCCCTCTTTTTGTAGCAAAGATGTCACGAGAGCTTGCATATCGTTGGGGTAGATGCGGTTCTCTATGCACCAGATGCTTTTCAACTCGGGATTGTGTGACAGATCCATCGTCTTTATCGAGTTATGCTCTACAGACATCACCTGTAGCTTAGGACAGTGTGACACATCGATCTCTTGTAGCTGGTTACTCTCAGCGGCTAGCACGGTGAGCTGCTCGAGCTTAGAGAGGTCTAGCGAGGAGAGCTCGTTGTTATAACAGTCTAGTCGTACGAGTTTGGTCTGTGCAGAGAGGTCTATATCCGTAAGCTTGTTGTTGGCTACGAGTAGCCAGGTGATAGCTACGTTTTTGGCTAGGTCTAGGTGTTCTATATTGTTAGTCCCCAGGTCTACAACCTTTAAGTTGGGGCACCCACTCAGATCGATGGATGTCAACTGATTGTTGGCAGCCTTGAGCATTGTAAAAGAGGTGTGACTTTCTCCGAGCTTGAAGCTCTGGAGCTGGTTATCAAAGCAGTAAACCTCGTATAGGCTCTTGCATTTAGATAGATCCAGCTGCTGGAGCTTGTTTTGCTGGCAGTAGAGTGCCGATAGGCTTGTGTTGTCTCCTACATTCAGCTCTGTGAGCTGATTGCCTGAGCAGTTGAGCGTTTGTAGACATGAGATGCCAGATAGGTCTATTGCTGTGAGCTTGATCTCTTGGCACACCAGGTCGGTTATCTCCCCCATGAGCTTGATGGTAGGCGAGGTCACCGTGTACTGATTGCCTGCGAAGGTTGATTCGCCCGTGGGCTTGAGGCCCTCGATAATCGGATCTTCCCAATCATCTGTCTCGAAGGAGAGCCAGATAGTGTCTCCAACGGAAGTCTCAGTGGTAAGCACGATCGTTGGAATGGTAGTCTGTGTCTCATCGCCAGAAGTCTGAGCAGTAGCCAAGAGTGGCAATATCAGAAGCAAGGCACAGAGCAATGTTTTTGTAGCTATTTTCATGACTTATATCTGTTTTAGGCTTGTGTTGTTAGTCGCTTACTTATTGATAAGATCGGAAATTGAATGAGTAACACGAATTATCTACGCGCAAATATACGTAATTGGATGGTACTATGCTACAAGCATTTATCGAACAAATCTCACCGTGCGGACTCAAGAGTGGTGATATGGCTGCAATCGTGTAGCGGATCTAGATAAAAAAGAGGCCCAACCGCTGGATAGTGCGATTGAGCTCCTAGTTGTCTCGTTTTTGACTTTTGTCGGACAGAAATATTTTTAGGACACTAGAAATTGATCGAAAAGCCCATGTTCAAGCCTATGCGATGAACTAGGTTTGAGCTTGAGTAGATGCCCATCTTGTAGTCAATTCCAGACCGCCACGCCACACGTGGGGTGATGTCGCAAGACTTTCCTAAAAGATCCCGCAAGACTTCGCTGCAAGCATACAAAAACACGCATTCCCCTAATAGCCTAACTTCCACATCCAACTATTGTATTTTTCATTAATTGTCCGTACATTGCCTTTGCCTAAAGGTCAGCATGTACACTACTGATCTGCGACGACAAAGATCACATACTAACCACTAAAGTAATATTTCTATGAAACGAATTGCAGTCTTACTCTCATGTGTTGCCCTACTGGCGATAGCCTCTAGCTGTAACAAACCCGAGCCAGCTCCTCAGCCCCAACCCCAACCAGTCAACCCAACGAGCATCACCATCAGCCCTACTACGGTTTCTCTCAGCGTGGGTGAGACCCAGCAACTGACAGCGGTCGTAGAGCCTACGGATCAGAACTTCTCCGTGACCTATAGCTCCAACAAGGCTGAGGTAGCTACCGTCGACAACAACGGTCTAGTCACAGCTGTCGCCGAAGGCGAAGCAATGATTACCGCCAAGGTAGGAGATCTCTCAGCTACAGCTAAGGTAACCGTCAAGGGAGCCACCATCTCAGCCGAGCAGGAGCTACCTCTACTGAACTTTGATCCGAAGAAGGACGAGTCCGAGAAAATCATCGACCCTGAGATCCTAGCCTATGAAGAGAAGCTAGGTCGTCAGCCCCAAGAGATCAAATACTCTAGCGAGCTATCTGTCCCAGGCTTCGTCAACAAAGATTTGTCTGTCATCCCAGCTGTCGCTTATGGTATAGAGATAGAGGAGACAGCTGATCTCATACTATGCTACAGCAAGGAGCCTATCGAGAACGCTACGAAGACCAAAGAAATGCTTCGTAAGCTCGGCTTCACCAAGTTTGAGAAGGTCAGGGTAAGAATCGATGACGATGGGAATACCGTCCCTGGATTCCGCTCACGCAATGACCAGAACAAGGAGATCTCTCTCATAGCTAAGCAGGACGACTCGCACAAGGACGATTTTGGTACTAATATGTCTATCGAGATTCAGCGTCACTATCTGATTCCTACACAGCATAAGATCCTCGTAAGTGCTAAGGATGCGCCCTCTATCGAAACACTACTCACCAAAGATAGTAAGAAGATTGAGGAGTTTGAAAACACCCTTGGCCTCCGTGTGCTAGAGGAGAGTGAAGAAGGCAATATCAACCAGCGCTTCAAAACCAAGCCCGAATGTGTCAGCAAGACGAACCTGGAGTGGGTACTCTATGTACGCACTTCATTCTTCAGCGACAAGCTTTTCATCAATTCGCAGACCAATGCAGTGGCTGGATATACCGATCTTTACTCTGACGACTTCAAGAATTATCTAGCTAATATTGGCTTTGACAAGAACTACCAAATTATCAAGGAGACGGTCATGGCTGAGAACGCTCAGGGCGACGCCTGTATGGGGTATATCGACCTCTTCTTCAACTGTTGCTATATCCAGTTTGTTCCGAAGGAGAGCATGGATCAGGTCTACCACGGACCGCAAAGACTCTCACATCGAGCTTTGCAAAGCGGTATGACGGCACTCGATCGCCCCGTCATTTGTCTACTAGACCGATAGCTGGTAAGCATTACCCGCCTAAGGGTCATAACAATTAGAATTGGTCACGGGGGAAATGCAAATTTCCTCCGTGACTATTTTTTATTTTCCACGGAGGAAAGAGAAAATACTTCGGAAGAATCAAACGATACTTCGGAAGTATCATCTGAAACTTCGGAGGAAATGATTCTCGCCTACGTAGAGAATGAAAAATAGCCTCGTAGGGATTTGATATTTTCCACGTGGCTATCAGCTGGAGTCCTTTGGTTACCTATTATAATGTGTCAGCTCCTCTTGACTTCGCAAGTCTCACGAGGCGCGACAACTAGGGGCACACGATCTATGTGTTCGTTAAAGCCATTGTGCTAAGCGACGAGCGCACGAAGTATCTAGACTTACAAGGCTTAGACATCAATGTTTTGAATAGTTTCACTGCAAAACTTGCGATACTCAGCGCTCTGCTGAGCAGTATGTGGTGTCGCATTATTTAGTACCTTTGCAGTCGCAAGTAGGGGCTAGTCGCCATGGGGCGGTAGTCACTATCGGGATGTAGCACAGTTGGTAGCGCGCCACGTTCGGGACGTGGAGGTCGGAAGTTCGAGTCTTCTCATCCCGACTAAGACACACAGAGTTCGCTCTGATCAAGTGTAACGTATTCGAAGAGATTGGGACCCTCATGACAGGCAAGGCGTATGAGCGTGGCAGAGAGCTGCACTGTATTCCTTTCGGTTGCCGGCGTGGAGGTTTCTATCTCTCTTTTTTGCTACCTTTGTGTTACTTCTGAATTTGGCGTCCGAGGGACGTGTCCCCCTTCGTCAAGTAATAATCTTGTCACTCATGACTTCTAAAAGACCTTTACGCTATCCCGATCCACGCAAGTCTGCGCGCTTTCTAAAGGATGTCCTACTTATCTTCGCTGGTGTAGTCGTCTACACGTTTGGCTGGACAGCCTTCATCCTCTCACAAGACATCACCTCAGGGGGACTGGCGGGACTGACCACTATCATTCAGCTGGCGACAAACATTCCCGCCAGTATACCTTACAATATCATCAATGTCGGCTTGCTACTCCTCTCGATATGGATCCTGGGATGGCGCTTCTCGATGAAGACAATCATAGCCGTCCTGATGCTTGCCGTCACGATCCCTGTGGGACAGGCGTTCTTTACCCCCATGGTAGGACAAGGGCTAGAGGTGTACAACAATCTGCCTGTCTGGCTGACGAGTACACTTCCCAACTTCGGGCCACTCTTGGCTCCTGATGAGCCATTTGTCGCTCTAATCGTTGGAGCGGGACTCTGTGGTGCTGGACTAGGCTTGGTCTTCTCTGCCAATGGCAGTACGGGCGGGACCGACATTATCGTGGCTATCATCAATAAATACAGCACGCTCTCTCTAGGACGTGCCATGATCTTTATGGATGCGATCATCGTCACGACGGGTGCGCTCGTGAGCCATTTCTTCGGGCCACAGTACAGCTGGGATACCGCTCTAGGCAAGCTCGCTTTCTCCTTTATAGAGATCACGATCGTGGGGCAGATGTTGGACTACATTATGGATGCGAACAAGCAGTCTGTACAGCTACTCATCGTCAGTACCAAGTACGAGCAGCTTAGCGAGGCTGTGACACGTCGTCTAGGGCATGGATGCACCATACTCCACGGTGAGGGAGGCTATAGTCATCAACCGATGCACGTGGTACTAGTGACCATCCGTAAGAATCTGCGCGGAGGTCTATACCAAGTGATCAACTCAGTAGACCCCAACGCCTTTATATCCGAATCAACGGTGCACGGCGTGTATGGACAGGGCTTTGACTCGCTCGAACGGGTGACTGGAAGAAAGAGGAAGTAACCTTTTTCCCTCTCCCCATCGCGTTCTCCCTACCCTACTCTCTCTTTTTGAACCTGTTTAATGGAATACAAACCAGACCTACTAGATAAAATAGACTGTCCTCGATGCAAAGGCCTAGGGTCACGCTGTTGCAAGCTCTCGACCTATGACTGGCTAGCTGATCTGCCCGACAGCGTACAGCAGCAGGAGATCGTCGAGGTACAGTTCAAGAACACGCGCAAGAACTACTACCGCAACGTGGATCACCTCGACCTCAAGCGAGGAGACTATGTGGTCGTGGAGGCTGACAGCGGCGGCTACGATGTTGGCATGGTGGCTCTCACGGGGGCGCTTGTCTCCACAAGGATACGAGCTAACCATGACGAGCAGTATGTAGATGGTGCGAAAGCGATCTATCGCAAGGCACGTCCTGCCGATATGGATCACTATCGCGCTGCTAAGCTACGCGAGCACCCGACTATGATCGAGTCGCGCGAGATCGCCACTTCGCTAGGGCTAGATATGAAGATCGGTGACGTAGAGTATCAGGCTGACGGGACGCGCGCCATATTCTACTACATAGCGGATCAGCGAGTAGACTTTCGCAAATTAATACGGCTCTTGGCGGACGCTTTCCACATACGTGTGGAGATGCGTCAGATAGGTGCTAGACAGGAAGCGGGACGTATCGGGGGTATTGGGCCCTGCGGACGAGCTCTCTGCTGCGCTACGTGGCTCTCGCGCTTTAACTCCGTTAGCACCGCTGCTGCACGCTTTCAGAACTTAGCTCAGAACTCGCTCAAGCTCACGGGACAGTGCGGTAAGCTTAAGTGCTGTACCAACTATGAAGTAGATGTCTACATGGAGGCTAAGAAAGCCTTCCCCTCGAGTCGTACTCCCCTAGAAACGGAGAGTGGCACCTACTACTTTAACAAGTGCGACCTCCTGGCAGGTGAGATCACTTACAGCCTAGCTCCTAAGAGCCTCGAAGAGCCTGAGACCATATCCGTGGAGCGGGCTAAGGAGATCATAGAGATGAACCAGCGTGGCGAGACGCCGGAGACGCTCTCTGACCAGCAGGAGGCTCCGAAGAAGCCTAAGGACATACTCTTTGACAATGCGATCAACCGCTTTGACCAGCCGAAGAAGCGTAAGCGTCGCAAAAACAATCGAAAAAAGAACCTCAACAATAACAATGCTCCTAGGTCGAAAAGCAATGACACTACGAGTGGCGATGCTGAGGAGCTTGCTAACACTGTCGAAGAGTCTCAAGATAGGCCAGAGTCTCAAGAAGAGACAGCTACACAGCGTTCTCCTAAGCCGAGACACAAGCCTCAGGCGGGTGGTCGTCGTCGCCGTCCACGCACGAAGCCTCAGGAGGAGTAGTCCACTACCGCAAGATCACTTGTAGCTATGAGCAGAGCCTGCAGAGGAGGTGTCGTAGGGGGACTAGTTTTGCTGGCCGTCCTGACGCTTGGCTCTTGCCGCTATGCAGCTTATCAGAAGCAAATGCAGACGGAAGAGATTCTCGAGGGTGTATGGACTGCAGCGCATCGTATCAGCTTCGACAGCTTCGTCGAGCAGCCTAGGACAACTCACACGCTCTACCTCTACGTGCGGTACAACAGCCGCTACGCATACACTACCCTACCGCTCACTGTGGAGCTTCGCTCCGCTCTAGGGTGGAGTGCTACGACGACACTGGCACTACCTCTCACAGAGGGTCCTGGCATCTGGTCTGGAGAGGGCTATGCGCTGCGGCAGCAACTCTATAAGGTCAATACCCTACTAATGCCTCCACATCCAGGGCTCTACACCATCGAGCTGAGGCAAGCTACAGGACAAGCAGCCCTGGTGGGCATCGAGACAATCGGTGTTGCTTGGGTTGCTGCAGAGCAATAGCTTCGCATAAATACAAGTAAAGCAGTCCCGCAGGGAGCGCTACATCACTGTAGACTCCTTGCGGGACTGGTTCGTTTTATCCGCAAATCTTTACTCGCGAAATTTGCAGAATTGAGGTCAGAGACGTCTTCTAACGAATGAATCGTACAGTGCTCACGCCGCGCTCCGTGACGAGCTGACCAATATAGAGACCCTGCGCTAGATCAGTCAAAGAGAGGCTTGAAGTGGCTGTCAGCGTATAGCTGTCTAGTAGTCTACCTGTCGTGTCATACAGATAGAGCGCACCCGTAGTAGGCTCTGAGAAGTGGAGCGCATCGCCCTGCCAGCGGATCGAGAGATCGCCACGCTCGATCTGAATGGGAGCAACTCCCAATGGCTGAGCGAGGAAGTGCTTATCTATACGTAGATAAGCATTACGATAGTACTGTGCACCAGTCATATCCACTGCGCAAGAGACCAAGGTCTTACCATCTGCGGAGAATTGCACAGTACCCATATCCGTGATACTCTGTAGCTCCGTCTCACCATAAGGAGTGTAGGAGTAGGTGAAAGCAGGGGATAGGTCTTTGCCCGTAAGTTGCTTTAAGTACTCCAGCATTGTGAGCTTCTTGCCGTCAGGATAAACCACATAAGTCGTACGATCAGAAGGATCTAAGCTCCCATCGGGATAGCAGAGCCAGCCACCATCTTGAGTACGTCCGAGTCCTCCGAGGCCATAAGCCTCCGGGATATTGATTCGATCAATGCTACCATCTGCGACACTTAGTGCTCCAGGATAGGAGATAGTCATATAGTCGTCACCTTCACCGACTCCCTCTTGGATAGATATCATCCAGTAGCCACTCGTTGGAGCCATCATCTGCCAAGCAAGATCAGGTGCGACACCCTTGACGACCTTATTGTAAGCTTTCTCCCAAGCGTCGTAAGCCTTGTTGAACTCGGCTTCTTGCTTTTCGTATAGATCAGGATCTTGCTCATAATCTGCTGTCACATAGTCGTCCCACTCAGGCTGGGGACCTGGCAGGGGAGCATCTAAATTGTAGAGAAATGAGTCGCAAGGCGTAGAGCACTGGTACTGCCCCTGCTCATCTAGCTGCCAGAAGAGTGGTCTATCAGATCCGTTGTGGGTGTTTTGTCTGCCCAAGATCTTCTTTCCGTCATTCGAACAGAAGAAGGCTTGCGTGTAGTTCGGATTCTCTTGCAGGTAGTCTTTGTCCAGCACAGGGAGCGTCTTAATAGTCCAGGAGCCGTCCTCAGCACGTGTGCCGTAGATCGGGAGCGTCATACTCTCCTGAGCATAGGTCGGGTCCATCAGATAACCCACGAGGAACTTAGCATCTGGAGTCACATAGACAGGTCTCACGTCAGGCCAGTTGCTCTCAGGGGTCTTAATCTCGTGTAGCTTCTCTTGTGCCATATTGTAGACAAAAGCGCCTACCTCGTCCTGAGCGACAAAGATCTCACCAGCATCAGAGACCGCGTAGATCATGTACTTCTCAGCACCCGTCTCAGAGAGGAAGAGCGAGGTAGTGTCTCGCTCGGTGTCGTAGCAGAAGGCTGTCGAGTTAGGACTGCCACCGTAGATGTATCGCCCATTAGGACTCGTACCATAGATGGAGAAGTTGCACGCCTCGGCAGGTAGTGCCTTCGGCTCTTGCGTGATCTTAGATCCTGTCTGCTGAGCTGTCAGTGCGTAGCTCAGCGCAAGGAGTAGGAGTAATGAAGATAGTAGTTTTCTTGTCATATCGCTTGAAACATTTAAGAGTAATAGTCGCTACGAAGCTAACACTATTTTTCGAGAAAAGCAACCGGTCCTCACTAACAAGACGGCAGGGGTGTAGCTTAACCGGCATATTCTCGTACACCTAGAAGCTCTTTTTGGGGCGAAGAGGCGACTTTCACGTGGGTATTTCCAAATCTCTACGTAGGAAATGGAAATTCTCCCCGGAGGAGAGGAAAATTTCTTCGGAGGAATCAAATGAAACTTCGGAAGAATCAAATCATAAGTCCGAAGAATTTCTCCGTTGCTCCGTGGAAAATAAAAAATATCCACCGAGGAATTCAGGGTTTTCCTCCGTAGAGATTCTTGACTGTTGGTCAGAGAAGCTTGAGTCTCTAGAATTTCTAGGAACTAATCTCTACCCACTAACTTCTTTTTCGTACCTTTGGAGTGGAGTTGTGAGAGCAACTGCCGTTTTTTCAGCTCAAGACACCACTTAATTAGTAATACAATCGATGCAACAGATAGAGGGTCCGATCGGGGTTTTTGACTCAGGGTACGGAGGATTGACGATCCTGCGTAAACTGCAGGAGCAACTGCCTCAGTACGACTTCGTTTATCTCGGCGACAATGCGCGCTCGCCTTACGGTTCGCGGTCGATGCGTGTCGTCTATCAGTTTACTAAAGAGGCGGTCGAAAAGCTCTTTGACCTAGGCTGTCCGTTGGTAATCCTGGCCTGTAACACCGCCTCGGCGAAGGCGCTCCGACAGATACAGCAAGAGGATCTGCCTAAGCTCGACGGGGGCTCGATGCGTCGTCGTGTGCTGGGGATCATCCGCCCGACGGTCGAGTGCATCGACACGCTCACGTGCACCAAGCATGTGGGTATCCTCGCCACTGAGGGTACCGTCTCTAGTGAGAGCTATGTGGCTGAGATACACAAGCTCTACCCTGATGTGACGGTCGTGCAGGAGGCTTGCCCGCTCTGGGTACCTATCGTGGAGACGGGCGAGAGCGATAGTCCAGGGACAGACTTCTTCGTGCGCAAGCATCTGGAGCGACTCTTGGCACAGGATGAGAAGATCGATACGATCATCCTCGGATGCACGCACTACCCGATATTAATGCCTAAGATACAGCGCCTGCTCACTCCCTCGATCAAGGTGGTGGCTCAGGGCGAACTGGTCGCTAAGTCTCTCGAGGAGTACCTCGTACGACACCCCGAGATGGCGGCTCAGCTCACACGTGGCGGCACGACACGCTACTACACGACGGAGCAACCGGAGCGCTTCTCACGCACGGCATCTATATTCTTTGACACACCCATATCGGTAGAGCATCTGTCTCTATCACAATACTAATGAATAACAAATAGCAAACGAATCAGTATGAAGAGATTTTATTTTGTAGCACTATTCCTGCTGACCTCTCTACTATGCGTCAGCTGCGGCACTTGTAAGAATAGTAGCAAGATCAATCTAGCCTCACTCGATGGTAGCTCTTGGGAGCTCACCCACATGGATGGCATCGAGATCAATGAAGACGCACTCCAGACAGCAACTATCAGCATCAGCGGAGCACGTATCTCTGGGCAGGCTGCTTGCAATAGCTATGGCGGTGAGTGTATAATGCACTCTGACGGGCGCATCAAGATCGGAGATATGATGTCTACCCTGATGGATTGTCACAATATGATGTACGAAAGTATCTTCCTAGCAGCTCTGCAGGAGGCTAAGGCCTTTCGTATGGATGGTGCGAACACTCTCAAGCTCTACTCGACGCACGATGCTTCGGGGCAGCCTAGCCTAACCTTCAAGCGCAAGTAATCTCCACGCCCGTCACGACATATAGCCATAGCGTAGATCCTCTCGCTGGGTCTACGCTCAGCTCACGCATAGTGGCACGACACGCTACTACACGACGGAGCAGACGGAGCGCTTCTCCCGTACGGCATCTATATTCTTTGACACACCCATATCGGTAGAGCATCTGTCTCTATCACAATACTAATGAATAACAAATAGCAAACGAATCAGTATGAAGAGATTTTATTTTGTAGCACTATTCCTGCTGACCTCTCTACTATGCGTCAGCTGCGGCACTTGTAAGAATAGTAGCAAGATCAATCTAGCCTCACTCGATGGTAGCTCTTGGGAGCTCACCCACATGGATGGCATCGAGATCAATAAGGATGCGCTCCAGACAGCTACTATCAGCATTAGCGAAGCGCGTATCGCTGGGCATGCAGCCTGTAATAGCTATGGTGGCGAGTGCTTCGCCTACTCTGACGGTCGCATCAAGATTGGGAACATCATGTCGACTCGTATGGCTTGTTCTAATATGATGTACGAGCGTATCTTCCTAGCAGCTCTAGAGGAGGCTAAGGTATTTCGCATGGATGGAGCGAATACGCTCAAGCTCTACTCTACGCACGACGCCTCGGGTCAGCCTAGCTTGACTTTCAGGCGTAAGTAACCCCTTCACTACATAGCACCATAGCGTAGACCCTCTCTCGGGGTCTACGCTGTGGTCTTGCCTCTAATTTCTAACTTCTAATCTCTAACCTCTTCCCCATGCGTATCCGCACACTTTTTACCACACTCATACTCCTCTGTTCGCTCACGCTTGTTGCCCAGCAGCAGCGAGAGATCACCCTTCCTGAGGTCACCTCAGGTGTTTTTGCTGCTCGTGGTGCTGGCAACGGCTTTCGCTCACTCCCTGACGGCAAGCACTACACGCTCATCAGCGATGACTCCCAGCGTATCGTCAAGTATGAGTATGCTACGGGACGGGCCGTCGATACGCTCTTTGACATTGCCAAGGCTCGTGAGTGCGATCTCAAGGCGATCTGGGACTACGACATTGCTCCCTCGGGACATCATATCCTGATCTACACCGACATCCAGCCGATCTACCGACGCTCCTACACGCTACGAGCTACCCATTATGATGTGCGTCGTAATCTGTGTGAGCCACTCACCGAGGGCGACATTATGATCCCCACCTTCAGTTCTGACGGTCGGATGGTCGCTTTCGTCAGAGACAACAACATTTTCATCAAGAAGTTTGATTTCAACTCTGAGGTGCAGGTTACCACGGATGGTAAGCGCAATGAGGTGATCAACGGATCGACCGACTGGGTCTACGAAGAGGAGTTTAGCACGACACGTCTGATGGAGTGGAGCCCCCAGAGCGACTTCCTCGCCTTCGTACGCAGTGATGAGAGTCAGGTGAAGGCTTACTCAATGCCGATCTACGGAGATGATCTCTATCCCACAGACTACGTCTACAAGTATCCGAAGGTAGGAGAGCAAAACTCTACCGTCTCACTACTCCTCTACAACCTCGATCTCAAGCGCACCGATCGTGTAGAGCTTCCATTAGACGCTGATGGGTACATACCCCGCATCGTCTTCACCGGTTGGGGGAGTGATCTAGCTGCCATCACACTCAATCGTCTGCAGAACGATCTCAAGGTGTACCGCATCAATCCGAAGAGTCGCACGCCTCGTCTGACCCTTCGTGAGCAAGATCAGCGATATATCAACAATGAGTTTATCAACTCCATGCGATTCGTCCCCGATGGCATCGTCATGCTGAGCGAGCGCGATGGCTCTACACAGCTTTATAAGTATGGTACGAATGGAGCGCTCCAGCAGCGTCTGACGCAGGGCAATTGGGACATCATCAGCTTCTACGGCTGTGACAGCAATGGCAACGTCTACTACCAAGCTGCCGACGAGACGCCTACCCAGAGACGAGTTCTCAAGACGACACCACGGGGCAAGACGACTGTTTTAGCGGGAGAGGCTGGCATCAATCGCGCTAGCTTCACGCAAGACTATAGTTACTTCATCAATAGCTATAGCAATGCTAAGACGCCTACCATCACGACAATCCGTACGGCAAAGGAGGGCAAGGTGATCCGTACTCTCGAAGATAACGCCCAGCTGGTAGCTAAGCTCAAGGGGTATGACTACAACGACAAGGAGTTCTTTACCATTGAGGTAGCTCCCGGACGCACGCTCCATGGCTGGATGATTCGTCCGCCACACTTTGACGCGAGCAAGCGTTACCCCACGGTGATGCATCAGTACAGTGGTCCCGACTCGCAGGAGGTGCTGGATCAGTTTTACATCGGCTGGGAGTATGCCCTGGCGCAGGCTGGTTATGTCGTAGTCTGTGTGGACGGACGTGGTACTGGCGGACGAGGCACCGAGTGGCGCAAGTGCACCTATCGTGAGCTAGGTCTGCGCGAGAGTAGCGACCAGATAGCAGCTGCTGAGGCGCTGCCCAAGCAGTTTGGCTATATCGATGGAGATCGGATGGCTATCTTCGGCTGGAGCTATGGCGGGTATAATGCGCTCATGTCGCTCTGTCGTGGTAAGGCGTTTCGTGCTGGTGTAGCTGTGGCTCCTGTGACCGACTGGCGCTTTTACGATACGATTTACACAGAGCGCTTTATGGCGACTCCACAGGTCAACAACAAGGGCTACGAAGCTTCCTCAGTCCTACCTATCGCCCACAACCTACATGGCGATCTGCTCGTCATTCACGGTACGGCTGATGACAATGTGCATCTGCAAAACACGATGCGCCTAGCCACTGAGCTGGTCAAGGCCAATATCCCCTTTGAGATGGCTACCTATACCGACAAGGATCACAGCATCTACGGAGGCAACAACAGGCAGCATCTCTATAGTCGCATCATCGAGTTCCTCGATCGTAAGCTGAAGTAAAAAGAGCTGATGAAGCAACCCCACATACGTAAGCCTGAGTGGCTCAAGATCAAGCTTGGTAGTGATGTAACCTACGACGAGACGCGTGCGGTGCTGCAGCAGCATTGCCTGCATACCATCTGCACGAGCGGTCGCTGTCCTAATCAGGGCGAGTGCTGGTCACGAGGTACCGCTACCTTTATGATCGGAGGAGCGGTCTGTACACGCGCTTGTAAGTTTTGCAATACAGAGACGGGTCGCCCGTTGTCGCTAGACCCTGAGGAGCCTCGTCACGTCGCTGAGAGTGTCCGCGCCCTCGGGCTCAAGCATGCGGTGGTCACTAGTGTAGATCGCGACGACCTGCCCGACAAGGGGAGTGCTCACTGGGTCGAGACGATACGACAGATACGTGAGCTGTGCCCTGGCGTTACGGTCGAGGTACTGATACCAGACTTCGACGGGCAGGCAAAGCTCATTGCGCCGATCTTAGAGGAGCGCCCCGAGGTGGTGGCGCACAATATGGAGACCGTGCGACGGCTCACCCCCGTGGTGCGTAGCCGAGCTACTTATGACTGTAGTCTCTCTGTCTTGGCTCAGATCGCTGAGGCGGGGCTACCCGCTAAGACGGGGCTGATGCTCGGTCTCGGCGAGACGCAGGAGGAGATCCTCGAGACGATGGATGATCTACGTCAGGTAAATTGTAGCATCCTCACGCTCGGTCAATACCTCCAGCCTACCCGTCGCCACTATCCCGTGCAGGAGTATGTGCATCCCGACCGCTTTGCCGAGCTACGAGAGATAGCCTTGGACAAAGGCTTCCGCCATGTGGAGAGCGGTCCTCTGGTGCGCTCCTCCTACCACGCTGAGCGTCACCTGCTCTAGCGTCGTCGCTCTCAGAGGGCAACCAATTCTTCACGAAGCTGTTTCGATTCCACCGCTATTTGATAAGAGTCAGTGGCGAAGGATTGGGCCGTCCCGAGGTATATCCAAAAAGTTTCCTCCCTTGGAAATTTAGTTTTCCAAGGCTGGAAAGAAACTTTCGCCTAGAGAAGTGACGCTTTGATTCGACGGCAACGGTCGACCTGAACTAGTGCTCTCGGGTCGCTTTGTCGGAGACGCTCTTGGCTAATGAGAAGAAGAACTCGAGACCTCCCGTGGGTCTGTTCTTTGCTGAGATCTCGCCTCCGTGGAAGCGTATAGCATTTCGTACGATGGAGAGTCCCAGTCCCGAGCCGCCCATCTCACGACTGCGTCCCCCATCGATGCGGTAGAAGCGGTCGAAGATCTTAGCCAGGCTTTCGCTCTCGGGGATGCCAGGACCGTTGTCGGCAAAGGTAAAGTAGTAGTAGCGCTCGTCCTCCATCGTCTGCTCGATCTCTATGGTGGTGCCAGTGCCAGCGTAGCGGATACTATTCTCCGTCAGATTGGCAAAGACAGCATAGAGTAGCGAGTGATTGGCCTGTACGGTGGTCTGCTCGGGGATTCGATTGCAGATGGTCATCTGCGCCTCTTGTAGCTTGATCTCTAGAGCCGCTTTGACCTCCTCGACGACACTGTACGGGGTGAGCTCCTGCAGGGCGTAGAGGTCACTCGCCTCCTCCAGCTTGGTGATCATAGAGACGTCGCTGATGAGCTGTGAGAGACGTATCATCTGATTGTAAGTGCGCTCGATGAAGTAGCGCTGCTTCTCCTCAGGGAGTGGCTGGTTGAGGATCGTCTCGAGGTAACCACGGGCGCAAGTGACAGGCGTGCGTAGCTCGTGAGCAATGCTATTGGTCATGTCGTGCTTGAGGCGACGATCGTTTTCCTTCTTAGTCACATTGGTCAGAACGATCTCAAAGCTGTTGTCGGGGAAGAGCTGTGCGCGTACCTCTAGATGCGATCCGTCCTTGTCGATGATGTATCGTGTGGAGCGCGGAGTTGCTCCTGGGTGAGCCTCTTGATCGGCTAGAAGAGTCTTGACCTGATAAAGCTCTGGGTAATCGAGGATACGCTCATCGATGATAAAGGTGGGGGGGTCGACGAGGGTATTGAGATTCTGGATGAAGTGGCTATTAGCATAGATAAACTTGCTCTCCGCACTAAAGAAAGATATGCCGGCATCAGAGCTCGCGAAGTGCTGTATGAGCTTCTCACGCTCGATCTCGTAGCGGCTCTTGCTCTCTTCGAGCATCTTAAAGATTTTCTTGAGCTGCTCTCCTAGCTCTCCGATCTCACTCTTAGGGAAAGTGACGGACTCGTACTCCTCACCAGCCTGCGCCTTCGCTACAAAGTCGTGAAGCTTACGCACCGAGCGAGAGAATTGGTCGGTAAAGAAGACGACCGCTAGCAGTGCTAGACTGAAGATGCCGACAATGAGGAGGAGGAAGAAGTGATTGGAGCGAAAGTAGTTGACATAATCTATATGGTAAGGTATGGCTACACGGATATAGTAACCCTGATCTCGGTACTGCTTGGCAAAGTAGTAGAAGTCCTCTCTGAGCGTCTCGCTATACCGCTTGGAGGTGCCAGTGCCATTGAGATTGGCTTGTTGTAGCTCTACGCGTGAGAGGTGGTTCTCAGGGATTGGACCCTGGGTGACGTTGTCAAAGTAGACGTCGCCCTTTAGGTTGATGATCGTAAAGCGTAGATTGTCCGGGAGATAAGATAAGAAGCGTCCTAGAGTGTTCGGATTAGGCCAGCTACCAAAAGATGAAAGCGAGTCGGTCTCATGCTCCTGAGGGTGCGCTACGTAGTCTGCTATGTAACGATTGACACAGTCAGAGGTCTGCTCGAGGTACGAAACGAGCGCTTTGGTCTTGATCTCCTTTTCGGAGGCGCGCTGTACGAAGTAGATAATCCCGCCAAAGAGGATAAAGAGCAGAGCTGCGGAGATAAAGACTTTGGTCTTATAGTTGTACTGACTCATAGTAGGACGATAACGATATGGTATGTTAGTAAATAGTAACTACTGCGCCTCCTCCTCGACGAGGCAATAGCCGAAGCCTGAGCGGTTGATGATCTTGATCCCGCTGCCACGTAGCTTCTTGCGTATGCGGGTGATGTGTACGTCGATGGTGCGCTCCATAACGAATACATCTTCCCGCCATACGCGATCGAGAATCTCCTCACGTGAGAAGACTTTGCCTGGATCTCGTGCCAATAAGACAAGGATCTCAAGCTCCTTCTTGGTTAGATCGATAGGCTCGCCATCGACAAAGACCTGCTTAGCATCTAAGTCGATGAGGAGCGTGCCGATCTCTATCTGACTCTCTCCGAAGTCTGGTCCTTCCTGCAAAGAGCGCATGAGGATGGCCTGAATGCGCGCCTGAAGCTCTTTAATAGAGAATGGCTTCGCCATATAGTCGTCGGCTCCGATATTAAAGCCTGTGAGGAGATCGTTTTCAGTCCCCTTGGCGGTGAGGAAGATAATGGGTGTGGTGAGCTTCTTATCTCGTCGTATGAGCTCAGCGAGCTTGAAGCCGCTCATGCCAGGCATCATCACGTCGAGGATGAGTAGGTGATACTCCTCGAGTGGCATCTTGAGTGCCTCCTCAGCGTTGGCGGCTGTGGAGACTTGGTATCCCTCGCCAGCGAGGTTGAAGGTAAGTATCTCACGGAGGTCCTCCTCATCGTCAACGAGGAGTAGTTTAAACTTCTTCTTGTCCATAGTTATTTAGCTCTTGTTCGGTGGGGATCTCTACCTTTTGATTCTTAGCGTGCAGTAGGTTCTTGCCTTCTGAATGGAAGATAGCCGCCTCGGCGATGTTTGTCGCATTGTCACCGATGCGCTCTATGTTGTAGGCTATGCTGCTGATTGCTAGTGAAGCCTGTATGGAGTCTACATCGGGGCTTAGCTCCGAGTCTAGCAGTGCTTGCGGCAACGAGTCGTTGATCTGATAGTGCAGATCGTCTATATGTGTATCTCGACTGATGACTCGTCGCGAGAGGTCTGAGTCTCCTGCAAAGAACGAGGTGACCGCGTCGGTGACCATCTTATAAGTCTCCGAGAGCATCTCGTGTAGCGTCTCAGCGTACTGGAGGTAGAGCCCATTGCCAGACTCGATCGTACGGGTGAAGTTGGCTACATTGAGCAGCAGATCACCTATGCGCTCTAGGTAGCTGGTCATATCGTGTAGGGCAAACATGCGCCTAGCCTCAGAGGCCCGAGGGGTGTAGAGTATGATCCCGTTGATGACCTCGCTCCTTATCTTGACCTCTAGGCTATCTATGATAGTCTCATTCATCTCGATGTGCTCGTAAGCGTCAGGCTCGACGATCCCGCGGAGGAGCTGCTGTATGATCTCTACTTGGCGAGCGATCACTTTGTTGAGTACGTTGAAGTCTTCCTTGATCAGGACGACGTGGTGATCCATATTGGGTGACATAGGCTGTGACAGTTACGTTTTTACTTGATAGTGTGAGTGTCTGTCTGTATGGCAGATCTAAGGTACGATGTTTTATCCGAAGTTGCCCTGTAGGTAGTCCTCGGTGCGCTGATCGCTGGGGTTGGTAAACATCTTGTCGGTGCGATCATACTCAACCAGCTCACCGAGATACATAAACATCGAGCGGTCGGATATGCGTGCCGCCTGTCCCATATTGTGTGTGACGATGAGGATCGCTATCTCCTTCTTGAGCTCTAAGATCAGCTCCTCGATGCGATTGGTCGCTATCGGGTCTAGGGCGGAGGTGGGCTCGTCCATCAGGAGTAGCCGAGGACGCAGTGCTAAGGCGCGAGCGATGCATAGTCGCTGCTGCTGTCCGCCCGAGAGGAAGGAACCACGCTTGTCTAGTCTGTCCTTGACCTCCTCCCAGAGTCCGACCGACTGCAGAGAGGTGGTGAGGATCTCTTCGCGCTGCGCCTTGGAGACCTTGATGCCGTTGAGCTTGTAGCCCGCCATCACATTGTCGGCGATGCTCATCGTCGGGAAGGGGTTCGGCTGCTGGAAAACCATCCCCGCCATACGACGGACGACCATCGGGTCTTTTTCTAAGATATTCTCTCCCTGTAGGAGGATGCGCCCGTCGGTACGTATACCGGGGTAAAGCTCGTGCATACGATTGATGGCTCGTAGCAGGGTACTCTTGCCACAACCACTAGGGCCCATGATGGCGGTGATCTCGTGGTCGTAGATCTCCGCAGAGACGTTGGTCACGGCACTCTTCTCAGGAGTGTACCAGATGCTTACGTTGTCTAGCTGGAGGACCACTTCGGGCGTTGTCGTCTGTATAGAGTTTGAAGTCATGCTTTGGACAAAAAGAAGTTACTAGTAGCGTGTCCGATCGGAGATACGCTTGGCGATAAAGTTGAGAAGGAGGACCAGGAGCAGGAGAAAGAGCGAAGAGCTCCAGATCATCTCCTGAAGGTTGGGATCACTGTAAAACTCCCAGATGAGTAGCGGCACGGCCGACGAAGGGGTGTCGAGCGTCCACGATATGCGGGCACTGCCTAGGGCGGTCATGATGAGCGGTGCCGTCTCACCGATGATACGACTCACCGCTAGCAGGATGCCTGTCAGCAGACCTCCCATAGCAGAGGGGAGGAGGATCTTAAGCACCATCTTGCGGTAGGAGCATCCGAGAGCAAGTGCCGACTCTTTGAAGGACTTAGGCAGTCGTGCCAGCGTCTCTTCGGTAGAGCGTATGATCAGCGGTAGCATCATGATCGCCAGAGCCACAGCACCGGCTAGAGCCGAATAGCCCCGCATCGGCAGTACCACCCAAGCGTATACGATGATACCGATGACGATCGAGGGGGTGCCTTGTAGCAGGTCCGTGACGAAGCGTACTACATTGGCGAGGCGTGTGGATCTATTCTCCGAGAGATAGATACCGCCTAGGAGCCCTATGGGGATAGCAATGATAGAGGCTACGAGGGTCATGAGGAGGGTGCCGACGATACCATTAGCGATACCGCCTGGGAGTATCGTGCGAGAGCCTTCGATCGTGTTGGCGCGCTTAGCCATCATCGCCTCGACAGCTGTCGGTGCCGTCTTGGTAAAGAAGTCCCAGTTGATCTGCTGGTACCCCTCTAGGACGATCTTACCGATGATGAGAAAGAGCGGTATGACGGTGATGCAGGCGAGTACGATATTGACTAGATAGACCGTGCGGTCCCAGCCCTGTCTTACTTTGAGTGATGCCATGGTCTCAGGTTAGGATCGTTTCTTGTTTAGGATAATCTTCACAATGCCGTTGATGATGGCTGTGATGAGGAAGAGGACTAGAGCGATCGCTATGAGCGAACTGAGCTTGAGTCCGTGCGCCTCGTTGAACTGATTAGCAATCAGCGAAGCCATACTCTGTCCTGTGTCAAAGAGCGATGTAGGTATTTTGTCCGTGTTACCGATCAGCATGGTCACCGCCATCGTCTCACCGAGAGCTCGTCCCAGAGCGAGGATATAAGCTGCGACGATACCGCTCCGTGCGTTAGGCAGGATGACCGATCCGATCACCTCCGTGCGGGTGGCGCCGAGACTGTAGGCAGCCTCCTTGAGCGACTTAGGGGTGAGCATGACAAACTCTGCCGTGAGCGACGAGGCGTAGGGGATGATCATGATGGTCAGTATCAGCACCGAAGTGAGGATCCCATAGCCATTGCCCTGAGGGCCATCGATCATGTCAATGAGCGGACGCAGTGTGTAGAAGCCCCACAGACCATACACGATCGAGGGGATGCCTGCCAGTAGGTCCGTCAGCGAACGTATGACGCCAGCGATGCGCTTCCCCTTGAAGTACTCCCCGATGAAGAGTGCCACCGGTAGCGAGAAGGGGATGCACAGGATCAAGGCTAGTATCGAGGTGACCACAGTCCCCACGATAAAGGGCAATGCCCCATACTGCTCCCGCCCAGCCGTGGGGTCCCACTCGGAGGAGCTGATGAAGCGAAAGAAGCCAAACTCACTAAAGGCCTCCGTGCTGTTACTAATCAGACTGATCAGCATCGCTAGGCAGATCAGTAGCACGAGGAGTCCAGAGCTAGTGAGTAGACCGCGGAAGATCTTGTCGCCGATAGGGCGTGACGCTTTACGGACGAGGGTAGACATTATAGGCAGAGCTTATATTTATAAGGAGTAGGTGGGGAAGGTAAAAGAGACATCTCTCCTCCGAATAGAGAGCGGTACAGGTCGGATGCGACTCACTAACTAATCGGAGCTATCCAGACGGCACTACTGTTGAGAGGGGAGGAGAGACGTTCTTTTGGTGTAAGGAGATTGCTACAGAGACCGTAGCAGTCTCCTTTTGTGTTTTTCAGGTGTAATCAGGGGGCTACTCCTTAGGAGCGCTAGTTAGGTCTATCGGCTTACCGCCATAGGTCAGCTTAGCCAGCTGCGCCTTGGCTGCTGCCACCATCTCAGCCGATAGCGGTGCGAAGTGGATCTGCGAAGTGATCGCCTGCGCCTCATCGCTCAGCATCCAGTTGAGTAGACGAGCCGTCTCGACAGCTTCTGCCTCAGAGTGATCATCGTACTGCATCTCTTGGTAAGCAATGAGCCAGGTGAGACAGCTAATAGGATAAGCGTCAGGGTGCGACGAGTTGGTGATCATCTGACGTGTGTCGGGTGCAACCTCGCCAGAAGCCGCCGCAGAGATAGACTCGAGCGAAGGAAGAACGAAGTTGCCAGCCTGATTCTGTACCATGGCTGTCGGTATGTCTAGAGAGAAGCTGTACTCGCTACCTACATATCCGAGCGCGCCATCGGTCTGTGCGATCACGCCAGCGACGCCTGGATTGCCCTTGGCAGCCATACCGGTAGGCCACTTGAGTGACTTGCCCGTGCCCACCTGCGTAGCCCAGTCGGTGCTCACCTTCGTCAGATAGTCGCTGAAGACATTCGTCGTGCCACTACCATCGGAGCGATAGACGGGTGAGATCTCCTTGTCGGGGAGCTTTTGGTCTGGGTTGATCGCAGCGATAGCGGGATCGTTCCAGCGCGTTATCTTGCCCAGATAAATGTTGGCGATGATCTCTCCGGTGAGGTTCAGTTGCGAGATCTCAGGACAGTTGTAAGCGATGACGACAGCTCCCATGCAGGTCGGTATGTGGATCACCGGACGAGGCATCTCAGCCATCTCCTCATCAGAAAGAAAAGCATCGGTAGCAGCAAAGTGCACTACTTCGTCCTTGAGGCTACGGATACCACCACCGCTACCTACGGCACCATAATTAACATGTATGCCCGACTGCGCCTCATAAGCTTTGAAAGCCTCGGTATAATAGGGTAATGGGAAGGTCGCTCCCGCAGCGTCTAGCTCGGTCACCTGCCCACCTTTGCCTGCACAGCTGGCAGTCATAAGGGCGATGGCGATGAGGACTAAAGCCTTGAGTGTACTCTTATTCATAGTTGTATTAGTAAGTTAGTTGTCGATCTTCATGGGAGGCTCTCTCCGATCGTGTCGGGGTAGGCCTTCCTTTTCGTTTGCAATATTACGGCCAATGGGTTATTCCCCTGTGACGAAAATGTTACGGCGCGGTGAAGATGTTAAGCGATCAAGAGCTGACACCTCTCTCCTTATAGTCCAATATGCACGATCCACCTACATATCAATAAGATACGAAGAAAGCGCCAGGCAGCTCCTAGATACTAGTCAAATAGTTCCGAGGAAATCACAGAATTTCCACGGAGGAATGAGCAAATTCTTCGGACTTATCATTTCATTCTTCCGAAGTATCGTTTGATTCTTCCGAAGTTTCAGTTGATTCTTCCGAAGAATTTTTTCTTTCCTCCCTGAGATATTTTTAGCGGCCTGAAGATTTGATCTTTTTCTATCGTCTCAGGATCATTGTTGCTGTATAATCGCACCTTTATAAGCTTAAGAAACGCAACGAGGGTGATGCTAGATGCATCACCCTCGTCAAAAGAGGAATAACTCTACATTGCTACGCTCTTAACCAAGGAGGTAACAGATGATCTAGTGTGTCTGAGCTTTCATTACAGCATAAAGCGATATGCCTCGCCGTTGATCTGTACTAGGTAGACACCACTAGGTAGTGTAGCGCAGTGGATCGTCTCACCGATTACAAAACGCGAACGCTGATAGATCTGATTGCCTTGCATGTCGTAGAGCGCTACGGTGTAACTCTGCCCTGCGACTAGACCCTCAATAAAAATGTTTTCCCCATCAGAAAGTAGCTTGTAGCTCGGCACGACAGGACCAGCAATAAGAGGTAGCGCTGTCGGCTTCTTGCTCGTAGAGAAAGTGCACTTCGTCACATCCTTGCAAGCGAATGCTGCACTGTAATTGGCCTTCTGTGTGTAATGCATCTGCATCTTACCATCTGCGAAGGTAATCTTCTGAATGTCTGTGAGAGGGATTACCTCTTCTGGCTGACTACTCTGCTCTACGACGAGGCTGAGCGGATAGCTCTCCTGAGCCTGCAGATAGGTTAGGGAGATGACGAGCAGGAGCGCTGCGGATAGGAGTCGAGCTGATTTCATATAGTTATATAGTCTTGATGATTAGCATTATGGGGCGCTTTAGCGGATAGAGCGTACTTAGAGCGATACATATCCACAGCGCAAATATAGTGAATTATATCTAAAGCTGCGCGCACAGATGCCCCACACTTTTTACCTAAAGGAAGAGAGCATTGACACGACTAATCGTATCAATGCTCTCGTATGGTATACGCTCACCTTATAGAGAGGCGTGTGACAGCCTCGTCTCTATGGTAGCGTCGCTATAAGCGTCTTCAGATTACTTCTTGAGGAAGTCCTGTACGTGGTCATTTGGTACCATCTCCTCTTGGAAGGTATAAGCACCAGTCTTAGGCGACTTGACCATCTTGATAACCTTCGAGTATGAGCGACCATCGCCCGTTCTAAAGGTTGCGACCGATTTCTTAGCCATTGTACTTAGTTCTTATTTGTGTTAGTGAAGGGGAGAGATGATTACTTAATCTCACGATGTAGCGTGTAGCGCTTGAGGATAGGATTGTACTTCTTAAGCTCTAGACGCTGTGTAGTATTCTTTCTATTCTTTGTGGTGACGTAGCGAGAGGTGCCTGGCATGCCACTCTCTTTGTGCTCTGTGCACTCGAGTATCACCTGTACTCGATCGCCTTTACCTTTCTTAGCCATAGTAAGTGAGTATAATTAGGGAGTGAGTGGTTTATTTGATGCTTAGGTAGCCAGCATCGCTAGCGCGACGGAGAGCTTCGTTGAGTCCTACGCGGTTGATGAGCCGAAGCCCAGCTGCTGAGACCTTGAGAGAGATCCAACGATCCTCCTCTGGCCAATAAAACTTCTTGCGGAAGAGGTTAACGTCAAAGGTACGCTTCGTACGACGCTTTGAGTGGGATACATTATTGCCCACCATAGCCCTCTTACCGGTGATCTGACATATCTTAGACATGACGGTGTGGTATTTCTTTTATACTTCTACGATGTTTCTGAGATCGACACATCCCCAATCCATTAGCATCATCATGGTGTGGGTCTGCAATCAGACTGCAAAGTAACGCAATTATTTTGACAAAAGCAAATCCTCCTCGAACCAGATCTGGTCATTAAGGAGTCGAAAGAGCTCTTTTATTGCACCTCAAAGGGGAGCGAGCTTGCGAGAAGAAAGCCCTATAGGTGGTGTCCTATTGAGAGGCGGTCACCACTTGTTCCAGTGAATCACCTCCTCGGGACTCTTGCGCTTCTTCTCTCGGGTAGGCTGCTCTGAGTAACCAATGAGAATGTCTAGAACTACCTGACGCTTGTCTGGTATGCCAAGCTCCTTGCGCACAGCGGCATCGTTTATCCAGCCTAGGATGCAGCTCCCGACGCCCTCCGCCTGAGCTGCGAGGACGATGTGTGCCACGAGGATCCCTAGGTCTATGGGGCGGTAGTCCACCTTCATCACGCGGCTACCCATACGTGCCACCCAGCGTCCTCGCTCCGCTACGATCAGTAGGTGTACGGGTGCCTCCAGGGCAAACTTATTCATATTCGTTACCCCCTTGATCACCGCCTGCCCTACACGCTGGGCAGCCTCTGGCTCAGAGACAGCTACGATGCTCCAGGGCTGCTGATTGGTCGCTGAGGGTGCCAGCAGGGCGTTGTGCAGGATGCGCTCCAGCACCTCCTGCGGCACAGGCCGATCGGCAAATCTGCGATCGCTCTGACGCTCCCGATAGAGAGCGTATAGATCTTCAGGATTCATAACTACAATGGTTTAGTCAAATGAACGTAGGCGAGCAATGTACTTGCCTAAGATGTCAAACTCTAGGTTGACCACGCTTCCCACCTTAAAGTAACCGAAGTTAGTATGCTCCAGCGTGTAAGGGATGATCGCTACCTCGAAAGAATTTTCCTGCGAATTGCAGACGGTGAGGCTCACACCGTTGACCGTTACGGAACCCTTCTCGACCGTCATATAGCCCTGGCGCATCATCTCACGATCCACCTCATAGGCAAAGGTAAAGTAGTGACTGCCCTCCATCTCGCGAATGGCTGTACAGTGAGCCGTCTGATCCACATGCCCCTGCACGATATGACCGTCCAGACGACCTCCGAGCATCATACTGCGCTCCACATTGACATAGTCGCCCACCTGTAAGAGTCCTAGATTACTGCGGTCGAGTGTCTCCTGAATGGCGGTGACCGTGTAGCCCCCCTCCTCGAGCGAGACGACAGTGAGGCAGACGCCATTATGTGCGATGCTCTGATCTATTTGGAGCTCTGCGGCAAAGTCGCAAGCGAGTGTGATGTGCAGGTTGCTTCCTTCGCGGGTTAGGCGGCGCACCTGCGCCATACCTTCTACTATTCCACTAAACATATATGTATTCGGTTTGCTCTATTGATTGGTTACTTCGCAAAGATACGAAATCATTGCTGTCTGGTGAAAGCGCTAACTGGTAGAAAAGGAAAAAACACTACCTTAGCGCCTCCTAACAGTTTAACTAACAAGCAACACTTACTTATGATAAAACAACCAAAGCTGTTCAGCCCAATGCTCCTCTTCTTAAAAAGCTCCTTACTACTGAGCCTTGCGCTATTGGCTTCCTGTACTAGGGCATGCCCAGATAGAGAGTGTCCAGAGATGCCCGAGATAACCTTCGAGCAGTCCACACTGCAACTCTACGTTGGGGAGCAAGCCACCCCTAAGCTACTCCATGCGCCCAAGGCGCCTATTTCTTGGCAAAGCTCTAATCCTCAAATAGCCACTGTCCACAATGGGACTATTACCGCGGTGGCTGCAGGAACAGCTGTCATCACAGCTACCGTACAGGAGTCCGTAGCTCGACTCACCCTAACAGTCCTAGAGAAAAAAGGGACCCAGGAGTCGATAGCCTTTGAAGATAAGCAGCTCTTGCAACTCATCCTAGCGCAGCACCCTGCGGCAGACGCAAATAACGATGGACAGTTATCTCCTCAAGAGGCTCTTACGGTAACCTCTCTCAAGTTTGGATATAACCCAGACGATCAAATACCCGAGGACAAAAAGATTACAAGTCTGAAGGGGCTTGAGGACTTTCTCAATCTAGACTCTCTAGATGTCAACAGCCAGCCTGTAGGCTCTTCAGTGAAATCGATAGAGGGCTTGACCAAACTTCGATATCTACGTATCGGCTACGTCGGACTGAGTGAGATCAACACAAGTCAAATGCCCGAGCTCACAGGCTTATGCGTGTTTGGCAATAGGGAGCTACGCCAACTAGACCTAAGTCACAATAAGAAGCTACAAGAGCTATATTGTCAGGACACTAAACTAACCGAGTTGGACTTGACACCTTTGACAGAGCTCCAGAAAATTCTAACCAACCGAAGTAAGCTACGTAAGATCACATGGGGACAGCATCCTAAGCTCGAGCGAATAGAGATAGTCAGTAATCAGCTAACATCGTTAGAACTATCTAATATGCCATTACTCAAAGAGCTTCACGCTAACAGTAATCAGCTACAATCCGTCCAGCTGAAGAACTTACCAAGCCTGCAACGCTTGAACCTTTATCAAAATTACCTCAAGCAGATAGATCTATCTCAAGGATTTGACAAGCTAATGTTCCTATTTGTCTTTGACAATGCGCTGACAGAGATTGACCTCAGTCATCTGCCGATGCTATTTAAGCTGATGATCTCAGAGAATCCTCTTCGTACCCTCGACTGTTCGTCTAATCCCATAATCCGAGAAATTACAGCTGAGGCAATGCCTGAGATGGAGTGGGTAAACCTAAAGAATGGAAACTATAATGAAGAGGCTCAGTATGAGATTGCCATCGACAACCCCAAGCTGACCAAGGTTATAGTGGATGCAGGAGACGAGGAGACGCATCTTAAGAATGTCTTTAAGAACAATCCTAAGGTACAAATCGTAACAGAGCCATAGGCTAGATTACCGATGAGAAGGTGTCGTAAGGGCCATCGACCAAGACTCTTCTCAGTTAACTTTTATGGGGTGGAGTCAAGACTTTCTCTTGACTCCACCCCATATACATATTGCTGGGCATCATTTCTTCCAACGCAACACCTATATATAATAATACTTTTCCCTCTAGACCAGCGGTCGTAGCTGTGGCACCTTGCGGATCAAGGCGGTGATTCCTAGCGAGATGAGCGCTATGAGGAAGATGCGCAGAGGAACGCTTACGACTGGGCAAGCGGTCAGAGCAGGGAAGAAAAGTTCGAATAGCTTGAAGACTACCTGAAGCACCGCAAAGTGTACTAAGTAGATTCCCATCACGTAGGGATAGAGCGTGCTTGCCGAAACGAGGAGACGTGCCTTGGGGCGCCACTTGTAGCAGAGAGCAAAGAGCGAGACAACCTTGAGTACGACCAGCGGAAAGAAGTTGACACCCATCCGCCCTAACAGTTGGTAAGGCACCCAAATGAGCAGCGCTCCGTGCAGCAACATACTCCCGATGAATAGGATCAAGAGCCAGCCTTTGCCTGGCAAGCGACTAATGGTTCGAGAGATCAGATAGCCCGCTAGGTAGTAAGGAAGATACTGCACCCACCAGAGCAGGCAGATCTGCTGAATGCCATACGAGCGGTAGTAGATGTCTACAGCAAGCGCTACGAGATAGCTCCCGAGCGTCAAGATCAGTAATCCCCGATTGCCTCCATAGGTAGGACTATCGCTACGCTCGATCCGCTCGCAGAGCCAGCGTAGCATAGGAGTGACCACATAGAGGCCCGCCAGCATCACGAGATACCACAAGTGATACCACTGGAAGGCGAGCCACGCCTGCTCCTTCGCACAGTGCCAGAAGTAGTAGCCCACAGACCAAACAAGCAGAGGTAAGAGTATCTTGTGCCCTACCCTACGCTTGTAAAAGTGTACCAAGCTCCCGATCTGCCGCTCAGGCGATAGCATGAAGGCTCCGCTCATCATCACAAAGAGTGGCACCGCTCCCACTGAGAGTGCATACCACGGGGCAGCCTGCCAACGCTCTGACAGCGAAGCCTCTCCCATAAAGTACCCTCCCGCCGTGTGAATGCCGATTACCATCACGACCGAGAGGAGCCGCAGGAGGTCAAGTCCCTGATGGCGTAACGCCTGCTCTGACATCACTACTGATCTTAGTTGCGCAAGGCGAGCAGCATCCGCAGGAACGTGTCGAAGAGCACCATCTTCGTCAGCACATTGCCACGGATCTCTCGCATCGCCTCTTCGAGGAGTCTATAGCAGGCACCCATCGCCTTATTGTTGACACGTAACTCTCCCACGCGTGCCTCACCGCTGAGCGCACGGTGCCACTGCCGCCCCACCAGCTGCATCAGTAGTTTGAGAAAAGCGACTGCCCCCTCACGGCCGGTCTTGTCCACCTCCTCGCTGAGGAGCTTCAGGCGCAAGATGTCGGCTCGTAGCGTTGCGTCGTACCACTGCTGCGCCATTTCTTGTAGTTTGTCTTGTGAGGCAGAACTGTCGAGCAGCCGTAAGGCATCGCTCAGGTTACCATCCACTAGGGGAATCATTGCTTCAAGTGCTTCAGTCGCCAGCTCGGGGTGTAGCGCTGTCAGCGCCTCTCTCATCTCCGCCTCTGTCATCGGTGGTAGCTCGAAGCGCTGAACACGGCTCAGGATAGTGTCTAGGAGACGGTCCGAATGTGCCGACACAAGTATAAAGAGCGTCTCTGCAGGAGGCTCTTCGAGCGACTTAAGAAGTTTATTGGCAGCTGCATCATTCATGCGCTCAGGCTGGTAGATGATAATTGTGCGCCAGCCCCCTTCGGTAGTTGTGACAGAGAGACGAGACAAGAGACTATTGATCTCATTTACATAGATGACAGGCTGACTATTGCCCGCCTCTAGCACCTCTAGCCAGTCCTGATCGGTGATGTAGGGAGACCGCTCGAGGAGCATGCGCCACTCATCGAAGTATCGCTCCGTGGGGGTCTCGTCTTGAGCCGCTTTGATCACTGGATAGACGAAGATGACGTCAGGGTGTGCGCTAGCTGCGACCTTCTTGCAGGAGGCGCACTCGCCACAAGAGTCCTCGTCCGTAGGAGACTGGCACTGGATGTACTGCGCCCAGGCCCACGCCAGGTGAAGCCCTGGGTAGCCCTCCTGTATCTCGAGCAGCACAGCATGGGGCATCTGTCCCGATTTGGTCAAGTGGACAAACTGCTGCTTGAGGGCTCGGTATCCATATATATCGGCAAACTGCATGACTGCGCTTTCTTCTCTAGATTTGGTAAAAGGGTTAACGGTCACTACTTCATCACACTCCTAAGCTCACGAAATGACCACACGCTGACCGCTAAACTGGGCAAACGCCTTGCGAATCTCTTGCCACGTGGATAGCTCCTGGAGGAGTGGCTGGTAGCTCGCATAGTCCGCCTCTGGGTACTCCTGCTGTAGCGTCTGTATCTGCTGCGAGATCTGCTGACAGTGCTCCTCAGCATACGCTAGTTTGTAGGTGTATAGCACCTTAAAAGTCATCTCGCGCACCCACTCATCGGGCACTTTCTCATCCTCGTCATCTGGCATCTGTAGCTCCTCGCGAGCCTTGCGAGAGAGCTTATAGGGAGAGGCGTAAAGGTCCACCGCCAGCGCTGCCACCTGCGGGATCTCCGAATTGCATAGGAAAGAGCCACAGGTATGCGTCGACTTGCCATCCACCGAGACGCTAAGCTCCTCCAGCATCATCTTATTGCTATCGTTGAGAATGCGCTTGACGAGTGGGTGCTCGATGACTATGTCATCTTGCTTAAGCTCCTGATAGACAAAGTTAGCCACAGAGACCTGTATCACCGTAGGCTCAGCCTCCTCACTGACCTCCTCATCCTGCACGGAGATCTTTAGCATCCGCTCTCCGTAGCGCACCACCAGGCGGATCAAGTCTAGAGCTTCATTGCTCATCGGCGCATCTAGGGGCGAAACCTCTTGCGGGATATCCTCGGGAGCACGCTCCTCGGGTGTCTCTGCCGTAGGTGGAGCATACTGATAAACCCGTCCACGACTAAAGCGCTCCTGCTTGATCTGCTGCAAGAGTAGATCCTCCGCCACGCCATACATCTGAGACATCTGCTGTATGTAGACAATCCGCTCGAGGCTATCGGGGATCGTGGCAATGCTCTGCAAGATGTCTCGCATCAGTTGCGTCTTGAGCTGCGGATCACTCGCCATCTGCGGAGCGTAGAGCTGCGACTTGAAGGTGAGGAAGTCCTGCTCATGGGCTGCAAAGTACTCCTCCACCTCTGTGCGACTACGCTTAGCAACAAACTCATCAGGATCCTCTCCATCGGGCAGCACCAAGAGCTTGATCTGCATTCCCTCAGCGAGGAGCATATCGATCGAGCGCAGCGCCGCTTTGACTCCCGCCTCGTCACCGTCGAAGAGTACCAGCACATTACGCGAGAAGCGTCGCAAGAGCTGTATTTGACTCTCCGTGAGTGCCGTGCCAGACGTTGCCACCACATTCTCTATCCCCACTTGGTGCATGGCGATCACATCAAGGTAGCCCTCGACGATGATGCTCTGATCCAGACGTCCTATGGCACGCTTCGCCTGATAAAGGCCGTATAGCTCACGGCTCTTGTCGTAGATAATGCTCTCAGGCGAATTGATATACTTGGCGATCTTGTCCGCCTTGCGCATCGTTCGCCCACCGAAGCCGACGACCCGTCCACCTACACTATATATAGGGAAGATAACCCGCTCGTGATAGCGATCAGCACTCGGGCGCCCCTCGTTCGGAGCGTAGAGCAGACCCGTCGCCACAAAGCTCTCCATATCGTAGCCATGCTCCTCGACATACTTCACTAGAGCACGTCTATCACTAGGTGAGTAGCCTAGCCCAAAGGTTTGTATCGCCTCGGAGCGAACACCTCGCTGCGTGAAGTAAGGCAGAGCTATGTCCAGCCCCTCCTCGCTGCTGAGGAGCTGCTCGGTAAAGAACTTTGCCGCCACCTCGTTGGCAAGGTAAAGCGCCTCACGCTCACTCTGTTGCTGCTGCTCCTCTTCGGTCATCTCTCGCTCTGGCACAGGGATGTTGTACTTCTGAGCGAGGTAGCGGAGCGCCTCAACGAAGGAGCAGTTCTGTATCTTCATGATGAAGGAGATAGGCGTCCCACCTGCGCCACAAGCGAAGCACTTGCAGATGTTCTTGGACGGAGTAACGATAAAGGAGGGGTGACGATCCTTGTGAAAAGGACACAGCCCCACGAAGCCCGACCCCTTGCGCCGTAGCTGCACAAAGTCGGACACCACATCATCGATGCGTGCCGTATCTATGATCAGTTGCTTCGTCTGTTCGTCAATCATCCGTCTATTTCTCTTGCTCTGCAAATGTACTCATTTCACGTCAAAGCCTTCGTTCCTTAGGGATGACGCATTATAACCAGCCGTCTATGAACTGCGTATGGCGATAACTAGGAAATACGCCGTTAGATTATCGCTACACAGTGGCTACAGATCCTCTCTGGTTACACCACTCTCCCGAAGAATTGACTTCCTCCCGAAGAATTGTCCCAATAGCTCCCGAGGAAATCAAAAATACCCACGGAA
>UWSO01000021.1 GCA_900538385.1 uncultured Porphyromonas sp. | reverse complement strand
TGAAGTCATCAAAAACATCATTCTTGAGAAATTGCATTAGCGGGTGGAATGTGCGTAGTGCCACTAAAGACACTAGCCGAACTAAAACTAACCACCGATAGCTTTCCGGTTTTCTTCCGAGGAAATTCCTGATTTTCCACCGAGGAAATCGAAAATACTTCGGACTTATCATTTGATTCTTCGGAAGTTTCATTTGATTCCTCCGAAGAAATTCCAATTAGCTCGCTGGATATTTTTTATTTCCCAGCTAACTATTCCGAAATTCCTCTCGAAGAATCGTCACAAGCGCCTAACGCATCAATCAGTCGAGCAGAAATATCACATGAAACCACTATATCTTCAGATATTAGTTTTATCTTTGCCCTTTGGGGGATCTTTCGTTCCCTCCACTAATACTAGTCTAATAATACTAGTCTAATAACCCTATAACCAACCTATGAAAAGAACTTTATTTGTAGCACTCCTGCTGACTTGCAGTATAGCTCTTTTTGCTTCTTGTGGTCAGACTAAGGATTGGCACCTCAGTGAGCAATGTATGAAGACCCTAAATGACCGTTACCCCAACGCTCGTATCCTAGATGTGGACTACGATGACGGCATGGTCGATGTAGAGATACGGCACGACAAAAAAGAAAAGGAGGTACTCTTCACAAAGTCTTGTGAGTGGCTCTCCACGAGCTGGGACGTAGCTAAGAGAAACGTCCCCGACGTCGTCATGCAGGCGCTCCAGCAGAAGTATCCCAATGCACGCATTGACGATATCGACTTCATCGAGATGCCTCAGGGCTCTTACTATCGCTTTGAGATAGAGCTGAGAGGTGACCGAGACGAGTACGTCTACATCACTCCTGAGGGTGTGATCACCGAGGTCAACGTCTATCACAAATGATCCGCTAGCAACTAAATAGCAATAACGCACAAGGCGGGCTAGACACGTGTCTAGCCCGCCTTGTGTATGTCTGCTACAGACAATAAGACGAACACATTAACTGCGAATTACACGTCACCTCTGATATCTAGTTCGTCTGTGCCACGAAGCATTTATTCTATTAGAAAAGAGATGATGCGGCGATGAACTTTAACTCTACTGAGGGTGAGGGATACAGTCTCTACTCAACAGATGATCTGTGAGTTCTAGTACCTCCTTTCTGGCGTTCTAAAAACATCCATCATCTGGAATAAAGAAAAATATATATCTTTGTTCGCAAGAAGTAGCTGTGTACCATATATTTCTTGTGTCTCAGCAGGAATACCCCCATTTCCACGGTAAAACCGAAAAGTCGACAAGTCGTTTCTCCTTGATACTTCCCTGTCGTAACTGACTCCTTTACCAACGAAAGAGATCACTAGCTGATATATAAAGGGCACACAGTGAGAGAACTCTTGAATTTACTGCTGAGTAAGGTAAAAGGTCTCTTGCGACATTTCATGTACAACTAAAGCTTTAAATCTCTATGAAACAAAGAACAGTATTCCTTGGCTTTTTCCTTTTAGCCTGTCTCCTTTCAGGACACCTATTCTCACAAGAGAGTATCACACTTACTCTGGACGAAGCAAATAAGCCAGAGTTCATCAATTTGAAAGTCAAAGCTAATGGTCCATGGACGATAGAAGGAGCAAGTGAAGATACCTCCTCTAAGAATCGCTATACCCCGACTAGTAGTACGATAACTATTAAGGGAGAGATAACATCTCTCGACTGCTCAGGTAATAAGATAATTAGTCTTGATCTTTCTAAGACTAAGAGTCTAACGACGTTATTTTGCGATAAAAATGAGATTACGGAGCTTGACATTTCTACTCTAAGTGGACTTACAAAGCTGTGGTGCTATCAGAATAAAATAAAGTCTCTCTCCCTGCTCAATCATGCCAAGCTCAAAGAGCTCAAGTGCTACTCTAACCAACTTAAATCGCTAGATATCTCTGGCGCGAGTAGGTTGATAACGTTGCTCTGCTATAATAACCAACTAGAGCAGCTAGACATTACTAAAAACAAAAACCTAATGTCGCTAGAATGCTCAGAGAATAAACTTCGAACGATTTTATTTTCGGAGCATCCCCTTCTTAATAATATATACTGCTTCGACAACCAGCTCTCCTCTCTGGATCTCTCTGGGTTGCCAAGTCTATCCATTCTAGATTGCAGGAAAAATCTTTTTAGCGAGATAGACTTGTCAAAGTCAACTTCAATAGAGTTGCTCGACTGTAGCCACAACAATCTGTCAAAGCTTAGTCTGCCAGCAAATCTCCCGTTAGAAAGCTTAGCTTGCAACAATACCAATATAGAAGAACTAGAGCTCTCACCTTTTACTAAACTATGGTCTTTAGAATGTGATAGCAATAGAATTGCGAGTTTGAATCTATCTTCTAATCTACTACTCAAAGAACTTTCATGTAAGGGCAATCAACTGAAAAGTATAGACTGCTCTTCTCACAAAGTCCTAGAATACGTTGATGTATCAGACAATCAAATTGAGTCGCTCCTATTCTCACCAGAAGCCAAGTCGCTCAATAAAGTTTTTTGTCACCAAAACAATCTAAGCAAAGAGGGGGTGACAAAAATGATAGCTTCTCTTCCCGCTCGTACGAAGAGGGATGGTGCGGAGATTGTCTTAGTAAATAGACTGGCATCTACGGAAGGCAACTTTATTGATAACTCTATACTAGAGTCTCTGAAGTCTAAGTGGTGGAAGACCCTTGATCACAACGGGGGGACCCCAGTAGAAATAGAAAAGATTGATGAGCCGTTTATTCAGTTTCATACTGCGCTAACTGTAGGTAGCCCTATAACGATTCTTGCTATGAATGCAGACTTTTCTCTACCCGAAATAGAGGGGGTGACAAAAGACAGTCAGGGTAATCTCTTGGTTGCGGATCAAAACATTCAAATCAAAGGCGATGTAATGTCTCTCATTGCATCAGACATAAAAATGACTTCCTTAGACGTGTCTCACGCTCCTAATTTGTCTAGTTTGATTGCAGCTTACAATGAGCTTTCTGAAATTGACCTTTCTCATAATAGCAAGCTGGAAACAGTCTTATTGCCCAATAATCGCTTGACAAGCGTAATCTGGGGCACACATCCGTCCTTAAAGGAGCTCTACATTTACGACAATCAGCTGAACTCTATCGACGTCTCTTCGCTTGTAGGCTTAGAGGTTCTGTCGGTCTCAGGCAATCAGCTCAAGACAATCGAACTTGATAAGAATCCACTGCTGAGAGAACTCTTTTGTGCAAGGATAGGACTGCAAAACCTTGATATTTCGGCAAACAAAGATCTAGAGCTACTTGATATCTCTTCGAATGCCTTCGCTTCATTATCTATAGAAGGACTGAGCAAGCTTAAGAAGGTCTATCTCTATCAAAACAAATTCTCTCTTAATGCTATGCAAACGGTAATGGATGCTCTTCCCCAGAGGGTAGCAAAAGACAAAGCTCTTGTGATGGTTATAGACTCTGAGTCAAAAGAGGAGCAAAATCAATTTTCCGACGATTTCTTGAAAATAATTCAGCCCAAGAATTGGCAGGCGTTTGATTTTAAAGGTGGGGTGAATGAAGGAAATGGCATTTTACTGGATTGCGAAGACATCATTGGATCAAAGGAGGTATCCTTTGCCATCACTCAAGGCCGAATAGTCTTCTTCAATGTGACTCAGGGGAGTACTATACGACTCATAACACCTAGCGGGGAGGTACTGAATACAATACAGACCTCGACAGACCTAGATGCAAGTATCGACACTGAAACTTTACCCCGAGGCGTGTACCTCCTACAAATAGGACCTAAATGTCATCGTATAATACTATAAGATCGATGTTTGCTGCAAATTAACGCATACTCGTAGAAAGAGAGAGGAGAGCATTTTACAAACTCTCCTCTCTTCTTTTAGGTGTAAACGACACAACGGGTACATGTCTTCTCCGATATGTACCCGAAAAAGGGCAAAACGGGTATGCATCGCACTTAAACTTTTGGCACAGTCGGCCTCACGAGTGAACTTGCGTGGGAGTGCTACACGTCAGTATGTTGGGTAGGCTTGTAGTGCGAGCTTACTCGGTGAGGAGGGTGAGGAGGCGGGAGCCGTCGGGCTGCGCCTCGATGTGGATGACGGCGGTATCCTCGGGGAGTAGTGGAGCGATGACGTCGGGCCACTCGATATAGCAGCGAGCACCTGAGCGGATATATTCGGCTAGTCCTATCTGATCGGCATCTGCTAGGTTCTCCAGACGGTAGCAGTCTATATGATAGATGGTTTCGTCGGACTGGGTCGTGTAGACGTTGACAATGGCAAAGGTGGGGCTATTGACCACCTCCTCTTCGCTGGCGCCATCGAGACGGCACAGCTCGTGAACGAGCGTCGTCTTGCCCGCTCCTAGATCCCCCTGGAGGGCGATGACGGGGTAGTTGGCTAGTCGTGTGTGTACCTCCTGGGCAACGCGTGGAAGGTCGGCAAGGGATTGTAGTGTGAGACGCATATAGTTAATGGTATTAACGAGGCGTGAGCGTGATGCAAGGCACGAGCATCTCCTCCATAGAGATACCTCCGTGCTGGAGCGTGTCACGGTAGTAGTTGACGTAGTAGTTGTAGTTATTAGGATAGGCGAAGAAGTTCTGCTCGTAGCAGAAGACGTATCCGTCTGTCAGATGGTTGACAGGAAGACCTATATCCTTAGGTTTGCGGGGCGCATAAGCCTCTTTGGCATCGAAGGTGAGACTTTGCCCTAGCTTATAGCGCAGATTGGTCGAGGTATTGCGATTGCCCACGATCTTGACTGGCTTGCGTACGCGAACTGTGCCATGGTCGGTCGTTAGGATGATCTTGGCACCCATCTGAGCGATCTGCTCGAAGAGCCGATAGGTGGTCGAGTGGCGGAACCAGCTCTGTGTCAAGGAGCGATAAGCGGCCTCGCTGCTGGCGAGCTCACGGATCATCTTGCTCTCGGTGCGAGCATGCGATAGCATATCGACGAAGTTGAGGACGATGACGTTGAGCTGATTCCCCTCCAGCTCGTTGAGCTGGGCGAGGAGTCGCTCGCCGAAGGAGGTCTCGTAGACCTTGCGATAGGCGAAGCTGTAGGGCTTGCGATATCGCTTGAGAAGGCTTGTGATCATGGGCTCTTCGTTGAGATTCTTGCCCTCTTCGCTCTCCTCATCGACCCATAGCTCGGGAAAGGTTTTCGCAATCTCTAGGGGCATGAGCCCTGAGAAGATCGCGTTTCTCGCATATTGTGTGGCTGTGGGCAGAATGGCGGTGTACATGCCGTCGTCGAAGGTGAAGAGTCCGCTCAGCATCTCCTGCACGGCGAGCCACTGGTCCCAGCGAAAGTTGTCGATGAGGATTAAGAAGACATGCTCGCCACGATCTAGCATCGGAAAGACCTTGTCACGCATCAGTGTGTGGCTCATCGTGGGAGCACTCTTAGGATTTTGTATCCACCCCTCGTACTCCTTGATAATGTACTTGGCGAAGAGTCTATTCGCCTCGTCACGCTGCGACTGCAGCGTCTCTGCCATATCGGGAAGGTAGTTGTCTACCTGCATGACCCACTTGGAGATCTCCTTATAAATGGCCATCCACTCGTCGATGGTGCCAGCACTATTGATCCGTAGGGATAGCTCACGAAAGGCTTGTATGTAGTTTTGCTGTGTGGCTTCAGTAACGATCTGATCTCGGTGTAGTACTTTCTTGAGCGAGAGGAGAAGTTGGTGCGGATTGACCGGCTTGATGAGGTAGTCGGCTATCTGACGGCTGATCGCCTCATTCATTAGGTGCTCCTCCTCGCTCTTGGTGACCATGACGATGGGGAGGTAAGGGTAGAGTGGAGCGATGCGCGCGAGCGTCTCTAGTCCCGACAAGCCAGGCATCTGCTCATCGAGGAAGACTAAGTCGTACGACTGCTCCTGTAGCAGATCGAGGGCGTCGGCACCACTCACGCAGGGGGTGACCTGATAGCCGTGCTGCTCGAGGAATATGATGTGCGGTCTCAGGAGATCTATCTCGTCATCGACCCAGAGTATCTGTATTGCGGACATAGATGCGTAGCTTATTGTGTGAATAGCGTGGATTGAGTCATAGACCTTTGGGGTTGTTGCTCTACAAAGGGTTCGCTCTTATGTATTTCAAGACCAGCTTGCTTGAGAGCTTGTTTGATACTCAGAGCCACGTGGTAAGCAAGATTCACAGGGACTGCGTTACCGACCATTTTATACCCATCATTGACTTGATCATAGATGAAGAGAAAGTCATCTGGGAAGGACTGTACACGAGCAACCTCTCTGACAGTCATACGACGATATAGCTTTTCATTAAGCGGGTCGAAGATATGCTTGTTTGTTTCTATCTTTTGCATCTTAGGGGCTTGGGGATGCAACTGACACTGCCTGCCACTAGCTTGGACTGTGAAGCCTGGTTCATCCCATGAGCGCACTCTATTGCGAGACATAAAGATAGGAGAGTAGCTACCTGTGAAGTATTCATGGTTCGGGACTAGACAAGCATCTCCGTTACTCTTATTAGAGTATCTAGCTGGAATTGCGGTGTCTCTCAGATCCCATATAGCATCACGTAGCGTCAATCGCTTAGGTATAGGAGCTGGAAACTTAAACTCCTTGATGTCAAGATCTTTTCGAAATCCAATATAAAAGACACGCTTGCGGTCTTCTGGGACTTCGTAGTCATAGGCGTTCAGTAACTCAACGAAAACATTGTATCCTGCTTGATCAAAGAGATTAATGAAGTTTTGCACCGCTTCTTGATGGCGTTTAGACAACATACCAGATACGTTCTCTGCGACAAAGAACTTCGGCTGTGTATACTTAAGGATGCGTATGTAATCAAAGAAAAGCTGTCCACGAGCATCTTCAATACCCTTTAATGCTCCTGCTTCACTCCAAGATTGACATGGAGGACCTCCGATAATACCATCTATATAACGAGGAAATAATCTCTCTGGGATTTTACGAATATCACCCTCTAGTAGGGGTACATCAGGGAAGTTCTGCTTGAAGGTAGGACAGATTGTCTTGTCATACTCATTGGCAAGTACGGTGGTAAATCCAGCCTTGTGAAATCCTAGATCCATCCCCCCCGCACCAGAAAATAGGCTAATCAGCGTCATGCTCATGAGAGATACTATAGGTAATTAGTTTGACATTCTTGAGGAGGGCAGGATTATTTGGCTCTCTTACTTTGGCATCCTTAATAGACAGTCCTTTGAGACTCTTTGAAAGAGATTCGAGCTTGTACCTATTGTCAAATGATAGGTACTTATTCTTTTCTACTACGGCAAGTAGGTCAAAGCAATGCTCCTCTTTAATCTCGTATAAGTCTTGAAAGAGGGTAAATGGGTTTTCAATCCCCCACATACCTCTGACACGTAAATAAGTTATCCCAAGAGGATCGACACGATTGACTCGTCCTAATTCTCTTGTCTGAGCAAACTCAATGCCCTCTATCTGCTCTACTCCTTCTTTAATGTGTCTCTTGATCTTGGTGTATGTCTCAGCATCAGCACAATATAGATCTCCATATACCATAGCCAACGCACGAAGATGATTGTCCCTGACCACGCCAACAGAATAGATAAGGTCTTTTGTCGTCCAATCTTCACAATTGCGACACGCAGTACTAAGCATTGGGTCGGAGGAGTGTAGTTGTCTTTTAGGATAGCTACTGTTAAGGGCTAAAGAGGAGCCGAAACTTTCGATCTTCTTAATTTCTATTGCATCTCCATTAAGCAAAATCGCATCAGGCGGATTGTTCTGATTCCCTAGATAGCTGAAAGTCTTTGCCAGGAGCTTTGTTCGCTTACTTGAACTGTTAGTATTATAGCTCCCAGCAAATAAATCTTTGACAAACATTTCTAGGCTCTCTCCCATCGAATTTGCTCTATTCTTCGAATGCGACAGGCTAGTAAGCTCCAAAGAGGTGAGGGTGGTTATGTTGCAGATAGCATCTATTATATTTGTCATAGTTTTTGTGGATTACTGCTGGCAGTACCAGTCGTAGAGCTGGGGGATTCCGACGGCGAGAGGCGTCGTGGCGGTGTAGCCGAGGGAGGTGAGACGCGTCAGGTCGAGGAGCTTGCGGGGGGTGCCGTCGGGCTTCGTGGCGTCCCACTCGATGCGCCCCTCGTAGTGTGTCGCCTCAGCGACGAGCGTGGCCAGCGTGCGGATGGAGACCTCTTCGCCCGAACCGATGTTGATGTGCGTGTTGCGGATCTCTCGCTCACCGGCAGGGTATAGCTCAGCAAACGACACCCGCTCGGCAATGGTTATGCAAGCCTCCGCTAGGTCGTCGCTCCACATAAATTCACGCAGTGCCGATCCCGTGCCCCACAGCTGTAAACTGGTGGGCGTGATGCCGTAGCGTGCTAGCTCTGCCGTGAACTCCTCCAGACTACTCTGCTCTGTCAAGCCCTCCAGCGGACGTCGCGCCACGTCGCGCCGTAGTGCTGTTAGGTCGCCACGGAGCAATGCGCCCGCTAGGTGTAGCTTGCGGATCATAGCGGGCAGGACATGGCTATTGACTAGATCAAAGTTGTCCCCATAACCATATAGATTGGTCGGCATGACCGAGAGATAGTTCGTACCATACTGGAGATTCATACTCTCGCACATCTTCATTCCCGCGATCTTGGCGATAGCGTACGGCTCGTTGGTGTACTCCAGTGGCGAGGTGAGCAGCGCATCCTCACGCATCGGCTGAGGCGCAAGCCGAGGGTAGATGCAGCTACTACCGAGGAAGAGCAATCCCTCGACTCCATTGCGGAGCGCAGAGGTGAGGACGTTTTGCTGGATCCCCAGATTGTTCATGATAAAGTCGGCACGATAGGTTTGATTGGCCATGATTCCGCCCACATGAGCTGCTGCGAGGAAGATGTAGTCGGGGCGCTCCTCACGCATGAAGCGCTCCACCGCCACTGCGTCCAGTAAGTCTAGTTCTTGGTGCGTGCGGGTGATCAAGTGCTGGTAGCCTCGTGCTTGCAGTTGGCGGAGTATCGCCGATCCTACCAAGCCGCGATGTCCAGCCACATAGATGCGGCTTTCAGGTGTCAATTGTTTCATAGCTTCTTACGCTCTTCTTTGGCAAATAGCTCTAGATCACTCTCGACCATGCGCTTGACCAGTTCCTCAAAAGGAGTCATCCGCGGGTTCCACCCGAGGCGCTGTCGAGCCTTCGTCGGGTCGCCCAGGAGCGTCTCCACCTCAGCGGGACGGAAGAAGCTCTCGTCCACAGCGACCAGCACATGCCCCGTGGCACGATCCACACCCTCCTCGTGAAGGCCCTCGCCTCGCCACTCCAGCTCGATGCCGACATAGCGGAAGGCGAGCGTGGCAAACTCCCGCACCGAGTGCTGCTCGCCCGTGGCGATGACAAAGTCCTCGGGCTTTTCGTTTTGCAGCATCAGCCACATACAGTAGACGTAGTCAGGCGCATAGCCCCAGTCACGGAGCGCATTGAGATTGCCTAGATAAAGCTTGTCCTGAAGTCCCAGCTTGATGCGTGCTGCCGCCATCGTGATCTTGCGGGTGACGAAGTTCTCGCCTCGTCGCTCACTCTCATGGTTAAAAAGGATCCCGTTGACCGCAAACATACCGTAGCTCTCCCGATAGTTGCGAATGATCCAGTAGGCGTAGAGCTTAGCGCATGCGTAGGGCGAGCAGGGGCGGAAGGGTGTCAGCTCATTTTGCGGTGTCTCTGCCACGTGACCATATAGCTCACTCGTGGAGGCTTGGTAGATGCGTACCGACTGGCTCATGCCTAGGATGCGCACCGCTTCGAGCAGTCTGAGCGTGCCGATGGCGGTCACATCGCCAGTGTACTCCGGCACCTCAAAGGAGACCTTGACATGGCTCTGAGCCGCTAGGTTGTAGATCTCCGTAGGGCGCACCTCCTGGATGATGCGTATGAGCGACGAACTGTCCGTCATGTCGGCCCAGTGAAGTTCTATCTTGCGTCGCTGACTCTGGTCACGCACCCAGTCGTCGAGGTATAGGTGCTCGATGCGAGCGGTGTTGAAGTAAGAGGCGCGGCGCAGCGTACCGTGCACCTCATATCCCTTAGATAGAAGTAGCTCAGCGAGGTAAGAGCCGTCCTGCCCCGTGATGCCGGTGATGAGTGCTATAGGTCTAGACATAGATGTCGCAATATCGATTCAACCCCAAAGGTACGAAATTAGAGATTAGAAGTTAGAGATTAGGACTTTTTCTAGTGGCACTAGTGACACTAAAGACACTAGCCGATCCAAAACTAACCGCCGATAGCTTTCCTCGGTTTTCTTCGGTACGAATTTCCGATTTTCCACGGGGGAAAAAGAAAATTCTTCGGACATATCATTTGATTCCTCCGAAGTTTCGTTTGATTCTTCCGAAGTTTCATTTCTTACCCACGAGGATATTTTCGATTTTCCACGTGAGGATTTTCGATTTCTCACGTGGGGATTGATCAGAAGAGTCCAAGGCGACCAGAAATGATCGTTGATACATCCTTTTTTGTATCTTCGCTCACGAGAGGTGTGCGTGCGTACCCCCCCTCGCTTTAAGACATTCTCTACACTAACACAAATCAATATGATCCAAACCATTACGCAATTACGCAAGACCTGTATAGCTGGCTGTGCCATAGCACTCTGCTCGCTAGGTCTGCAGGCTCAGAACGCTGAGCTAGTGAGACTCTCTGTACCTCAACCTGTACTACAGGAGCTCAGAGCTGACGATGCTACCAACGCTGGAGAGACAGCTATCCCCGCCAATGAGAAGCAAGCCCTCGTCGACATCTACAACAAACTCGATGGAGCTAACTGGTCTCCCTCTTGGGATCGCTGGGATCTAACAGCCGATCCCGCTACGTGGAAGGGCGTTACCATCAAAAATGGTCACGTCGTGGAGCTCAAGATAGATCGTCGCAGAGCTAAAGGTGAGCTACCGGCTTCTATCGCCAATCTAACAGAACTAGAGGTCTTCTGGTGCCACTCCAACCAGATCACGAAGCTCCCTGACGAACTCTTTACGATGCCTAAGCTGCGAGAGCTTTCTGCCAGTCTCCAGAATATAGGTGGCGAGCGTACGCTGGCACAAGCGTTCCCCAAGAAAGTAAATATGCCCGCCTTGGAGACGCTCTATATGGATAGCAACGCCATAACTGGATCTCTGCCGAACGACATGAATCTACCTAAGATCAACACCATCTGCCTGCAAGACAATAAACTAACTGGTGCTATCCCTGAGACATTAACCAAATGTGCAACCTTAGAGTATCTCTATCTCCAGATGAATGATTTCTCAGGTAAGGTGCCTCAGGACTGGAGTGCTTGTAAGAAACTCAAGCACTTTGTCGTAGAGCTGAATCCTCAGCTTGGAGGTACCTTCCCAGCTTCACTGACTCAGCTCACGGAGCTAGAGGCTATCACGGTTCAGGTGACCTCTATCGAAGGGAATATACCATCCGATATTGGCAATCTAGTCAATCTACAGAACCTCCTACTCACTAAGAGTAAGATGGGTGGTGTGATCCCCGAGAGCATCGGTAAGCTGACTCAGATGACACAACTTGCTTTTGGCGAATGTCAGTTTAAAGCTCCTCTGCCTGAGAGCCTTACTAATCTAAAGAATCTGATCCTAATGCAGTTTACAGGCAATCCTCTAGGAGGCGAGATACCCACATGGCTCTCTAGCTTCCCCAAACTAGAGGACCTCAGAATGGCTAAGTGCCAGCTCACAGGAGAGATCCCAGCTAGCCTCTTCCCCACCAGCAAGGATAGTGGAGATGGTCTACCTAAGCTCAAGAACCTAGACTTCTCGTACAATGAGCTAACGGGTGAGCTACCCGAGGCTATCACCAACTGCCCAAATCTAGTGCGTCTCTGGGTCTGCTACAATAAAATGTCTGGCAACCCAACAGGATACTTTACTTACGAAAACTTCCCTCGTCTCGTGCAGATCGAGCTCAATGACAATAACTTCTCTGGAGGTATCGGTACCCTATTTACCAATCCCGAGCGCGTCCTAAGTCGTGTAGACATCTCGAACAATAACTTCTCAGGACCAATCCTCCCAGAGCCTAGCACCTCTGATTATGGTGTGCTACTAGGCTTCAATGGAGAGAGTGCTATCGTACATAGTAACAAGTTTGTCTTTGCAGACTTTAGCAACTTCCAGGGATCTCTACAGAGTGGATCCGATGGCGAAAAGACTTTGGTCTATGCCCCGCAGAAACCAACCACAGAGGATAAGACCATAGAACTAGCCAATGGCAAAAGCGTGACACTAGATGCAACGCTCGAAGACCCTGAGAATTGGAAGAAAGAGGGAGACTTCAACATTCCCAATAAATATCAATGGTACAAGAATGGTAAAGCGATCTCTGGTGGGACCAACGCGACCTATAAAATCACCAACTATAGCTCTAGCGATGACGGAGTCTACAACTGCGTGATTACAAACATCATCACGCCCAATCTCAAGCTCACCACAGGTAAGATGACAATCAAGCATGACACCTCTGTAGCAGAGGTCACAAAGCCCGCACTCCAAATCACAAGAGGCGCTACCACACTCCACATAGATGGAGCTCAGAGCGCTGCTCTCTACACTACGGAGGGTACCTGCATCGCTCGCACCGAGAGCGACACACTATCTATCGAGGGTGTAGCCCCTGGCTGCTACCTCATCGTCGTGACTGTCGACAACGTACGCCACACGGTGAAGTACGTTCTATAATGCGGTCTACACATAAACCCTAAACACGAAGCAAAGGAGGCTGTCACACGGCGTGGCAGTCTCCTTTGCTTTTACCTAGCTATTGGCTAGAACTATCGGAGCTCTCAGAACTATCGGAGTGAATCAGAGCCATCAGAATGATCTAAGCTCTAACTTCTAATCTCTAATCTCTAATTTCGTACCTTAGCGATATGAATTGCTCTCGATGGAATGAGATACGTCGTGATCCGACTCGTATGAGGCGGCTCCTACGCTCCATAACGCTGTCGCTATGGGGAGCAGTCCTCGTGGGGGTTGTCTACTACTTTGTGGTGGTCTATCAAGTACCTCAGCCCAAGACTAGTCGCGAGCACATTGCTCTTCAGAATGAGTGGCACGATGTGCCCATTGCGGAGGTGGGCGCTGGAGAGGACTATGAAGAGCTGGAGCAGTACGGCACGCTCTATGCGTTGGAGTATCTACTGGACTATGACTCGATATGGCCCAATGCTGAAGTAAACCGGCTGAAGCTCCTCGAACTCTACGAGGAGGAGGAGGATGAAGAGGAGGACGATGAAGAGGTAGTGGTGCAAGTAAAAGTGGTGCCTGCCAAGCCTACCTCCACGCCCGAGACATCGCCAGAGCAGTCTACGAGGCATCAGGGCGTGATCTCTGATTGGGATCACCTCTTTCAGCAGTATGGCAACAAGTATGGTTGGGATTGGTGTGTCTTAGCTGCGATAGCTTATCAGGAGTCCAAGTTTCGTGCGGAGGTCGTTGGCATGGGCGGAGCCACGGGGCTGATGGGTATCATGCCTGCTACGGGTCGTCGCTACGGCTACAATCGTGCTAAGCTCAAGCATGCAGAGAGTTCCGTCCGTATAGCCTGTATGGCGCTACGCGACTTCGGGCGCGCTTTCGCCCATATCTCCGACTCTGAGCAGCGGATGAAGTTTACCTTAGCCTCTTACAATTCGGGCAGCGCGCATGTCCTCGATGCGCGTCGGCTTGCTGAGAGAGATGGCTTAGATCCTGATCGCTGGGATGAATCTGTAGAGATCTATATGGCTCGTCTGAACGAACCAAAGTACTACAACGACCCACTCGTGCAGCACGGACGTGCTAACGGCGCCCATACGGTGCGCTACGTGGCGGAGGTCTTCAGTCGGGCGCAATCTTATAAATCGAAAGTGCAGTATGCTACAGCTGAATAATGTCTCACTAAGTTTCGGCAATAGAGTTCTCTTTACCGACATTTCGCTCTCGCTCCTAGAGGGTGACAAGGTGGGACTCGTAGGGGTCAACGGGACGGGCAAGTCTTCGCTACTACGGATCATCATGGGCGAGCTGGAGCCAGACAGTGGAACCATCTCTCGGCGCAATGGGCTGCGCATCGGGTACTTATCTCAGCAGCATCGCTTTGCTGAGGGGGTGCGGGTGATCGATGCGGTCTTTTCACCACATGACCCTACGGCGCATCTCGTGGGTGCCTGGCAGAGTGCCGTGGAGCGAGGCGATGCTGAGGCGCAGGAGCGACTCCTACCCGATATGGATCGTCTCTCCGCGTGGCAGTACGAGCAGGAGGCGACAGCGATACTGCACGCCCTACACATCACCGATGTGGAGCGCCCTATGGAGCTGCTCTCAGGCGGTGAGGTCAAGCGGGTAGCACTCGCTGGGGTCTTGCTCCAGCAGCCTGATCTCTTGATCCTCGATGAGCCGACGAACCACCTAGATCTAGAGGTGATCGAGTGGCTCGAGGGTTACCTCTCCCGATCACGACTCACGCTGCTCCTAGTGACCCATGACCGTTACTTCCTCGATCATATCTGTACCCGTATCGTGGAGATGGATCAGCAGCAGCTTTATAGCTATGAGGGCAACTATGAGACCTTCCTTACCAAGCGTCAGGAGCGTCTAGAGCAAATGGCGCAAACGAGCGACCGACTGGCTAATATCTATCGACAGGAGTTGGTCTGGATGCGCGCTACTCCGCAAGCACGAGGAGGCAAGCAGCGAGCTCGCAAGGAGCACTTTGCAGAGCTCTCGTCTGAGCTGTCCAAAGCGCGGCAGATACTGCGTGAGCAGACGACCATCGAGCCGCTTCACTCGTCCGTTCGCCTAGGCAAGCAGGTGATCGAGCTGGAGGGCGTCTCCAAGAGCTTTGAGGAGTCGAAGCCTCTGGTCCGAGACTTTGACTATATATTCTCACGCAGAGATCGTGTCGGCATCGTTGGTCCCAACGGTTGTGGCAAGACGACCCTACTGAAGATGATCATTGGCGAGCTAGAGCCAGACAGCGGGTCGGTACTTATCGGCGAGACGGTGCAGTTTGGCTACTTCGGGCAGAAGCTGCCGAGCTACGCCCCCGACAAGCGGGTGATCGACATTATCTCCGACATAGCCAGTCACATTACGGATCCCGTCACGGGGCAGTCGGTCTCGGCTACACAACTACTGCAGAGGTTTCTCTTCACCAGTGATCGTATCTACACGCCGGTGTCGCTACTCAGTGGTGGTGAGCGCAGACGGCTCTATCTCTGTACCGTGCTGATGGCTAGCCCTAATCTGCTCATACTCGATGAGCCGACAAATGATCTGGACATTACGACGCTGGGCGTGCTGGAGAGCTACCTTAGCTCCTTCGAAGGGGTCCTTATTATTGTGACGCACGATCGCTACTTCCTAGACAAGCTCGTGGAGCACCTCTTCGTTTTCGAGAGGGGAGGGCATATTCGCGACTTTCCGGGCAACTTTACCCAGTATCGTCTGCAGCAAGAGGTTGAGGCGCAGCAAGCTATGGAGCAAGCTACTCCCCAGGAGACCAAAGGCACGGCACCCGCAGCCAGTCAGGCGACTCGTCAGGGCAATCGAAAGAAGCGGCGCAGCTACCGTGAGGAGCAAGAGTTTCAGCAACTGGAGCAGCAGATCCCACAGCTCGAGGGACGCATCGCGGAGCTAGAGCAGCGGATGTCTTCGGGGAGTCTATCCAATGAGGAGCTGATCAAGGCGGGAGAAGAGATTGCACAGGCTCAGCAAGAGATGGAGCAGGCGTCTGAGCGTTGGTTTGAACTAGCCGCTATCGAAGAGGAAGCATGAGACTAAGACTACCCATCTGGCTGGCTCACCAGCTCTACAGTCGAGAGAATCGTCGTCACAGCAAGGTGTACGCCTTGGTGCGCTTTGCGATTCCTGCCATAGCGTTGAGCTTGGCGGTCATGCTCCTAGGCATTGCGATCATGGACGGCTTTCAGTACAGCGTCCGTGATACGGTGCGTCTCGTGACAGGCGATGTGATCCTCTGCGAGTATGGCAAGCAACCGATAGACCTGGACAATGTGATCACCCTGACGCCTCAGATGACGCAGCGTATGAACGAGATGCCAGAGATAGCCTCCGTGCGTCCCGTCCGTTCGGCTGTCGGCATGATCAAGACGGATAGTACCTATCAAGGGGTAGCCGTCACGGGAGTAGACGACTTCACATTCCTCGAGTCACTCTGCGCTATGGGCGATTTGTCTGACACGACGCTTACGGAGGGGGCTAATCCTATTGTTCTGCCTAAAGCCTCTGCGCAGAAGCTCGGTCTAACGATCGGCGACAAGGTGGTGCTCTACTTCCTGGGCGACAAGGTGTCGGTGCGCTCCTTCACGCTGATAGCAATACTGGAGCTAGCCAACACGGCGCAGCCACTCGCCTACGTAAGCAACGACCTGCTAGGACGTGTAGGTGGCTGGCAACCCAATCAGTACACACGCATAGAGATCCTCGCAAAGAATAAGGACCGCTCGCTCCTAGAGATGGAGGCCTCGCTCTCAGACCAGCTGATTCAGTCGCTCTCGGAGCCGGGCGTCACGAAAGAAATGTTAGGAATCTATACCGGCTCACAGATCAATGGCGGGGTCTACCAGTGGATCGACTCGCTACGGCCGAATGTACAGATACTGCTGGTGCTGATGGCACTCGTGGCAGCCTTTACGATGATCAATGCGCTCCTGATCATTATCCTAGACTTGACGCAGACCATCGGCTTGCTCAAGGCTCTCGGCATGACCTACCGATCGCTCACGACGATGAGCCTAGCAATCGCTCTGCGCATCATCGTTTGGGGTATGCTCTGGGGCAACCTACTGGCGGGCGTCATCATCTGGAGCCAGTACCAGTGGCAGTGGCTCACGCTCGATCCGAATATCTACTATATCTCGCACGTCGCGATGCGCATTCGCCCTGGGGCGTGGATCGTGGTCAATGTGGCGACGCTCCTGCTTTGCCTCATACTCCTTCTCCTTCCGGCACGCATCATCCAGCGGATCTCGCCGACGACGGCACTCCGCTTTGAATAACTACGACTGACTATGACGAAAAGCTCTACCGCTCCTCACAGAGGAGGTAGCATACAGACGATCTATCAGGAGATAAAGACGCTCTTACTGGGGTTCAGTCAAGTGTTCCTCCTGAGGAATGTGCTGTCCGTATGGGGAGTGGCGAAAGTGCAGCAATGGCGAAAAGGTTGCATCGCAAACATTTAATGCTTAACTTTGTACGAGTAATAGGAGTGCTCCCTCCTAGGGGGGCTTTCCGCCTTTGTGCAAACGCTTGCATACACATTAAAAATACAATATAACTCTCATGACAAAAGTAGGTATCAATGGTTTTGGTCGTATCGGCCGACTAGTCTTCCGCGCTTCGATGAAGCGTGATGATCTCGAGGTAGTAGCAATCAACGACCTCATCGATGTCGAGTATATGGCATATATGCTCAAGTATGACTCTGTACATGGACGCTTCGACGGCACAGTCGACGTACAGGATGGCATGCTCGTAGTCAACGGTCGCAAGATCCGCGTGACAGCTGAGAAGGAGCCACGCCTGATCAACTGGGGCGCTGCTGGCGTAGAGTATGTCGTTGAGAGTACAGGACGCTTCCTCACCAAGGAGCTATCACAGGGACACATCGAGGCAGGAGCTAAGTATGTCGTCATGTCTGCTCCCTCTAAGGATGACACACCTATGTTCGTCACGGGTGTCAACCTTGAGAAGTATGTCCGTGGTACGCAGTTCGTCTCTAACGCTTCTTGCACGACCAACTGTCTCGCTCCGTTGGTAAAGGTTCTCAACGACAACTTCGGCGTAGAGCAGGGCCTCATGACTACCGTACACGCTGCTACGGCTACTCAGAAGACGGTCGATGGTCCCTCACTCAAGGACTGGCGTGGCGGTCGCTCCGCTATCGGCAACATCATCCCTTCCTCGACAGGTGCTGCTAAGGCTGTCGGCAAGGTAATCCCCGAGCTCAATGGTAAGCTCACGGGTATGTCCTTCCGTGTACCTACGATGGACGTCTCTGTCGTGGATCTAACGGTACAGCTCAAGCGTGGTGCTAGCTACGATGAGATCTGTGCTGCTATGAAGAAGGCTTCGGAGACCAACCTTAAGGGAATCATGGAGTACTGCGACGAGCAGGTCGTAAGCCAGGACTTCGTGAGCGATCCACACACCTCTATCTTTGACGCTAAGGCTGGTATCGCTCTGACTGATACTTTCGTCAAGGTAGTCGCTTGGTATGACAATGAGTGGGGTTACTCTAACAAGATCCTCTGCCTCATCGCTCACATGGCTGAGGTCAATAAGTAATCACGCTAAGACCAACGAAGAGTTTTCACTCTAAAACAATCGGACGCAAGGCGCAGATGGTAGGAAGAGCATCAAGTGCATCCCCTACCTCTGTGACTTGCGTCTCGCTTTTCCCCTTGGATGTATCACGAGTCGTGTCAGGCTCTACGAGACTGACACACGGTGGTGCTCCTTTTATCCATATATAAGACGATAAGCTGATGGACTTTTACGAACTAGATCTAGAGGATGAGGTCCTCGACGGACTGGATGCGATGAACTTTGTGGAGACCTCTCCCATTCAATCGGAGACAATCCCCCCACTCCTAGAGGGGCGAGACGTCATCGGTTGTGCGCAGACTGGATCGGGCAAGACGGCAGCTTATCTGCTTCCTTTCCTCAACAAGGTAGCGCGTCAAGAGCTACCCAAAGAGCATCTCGGAGCCGTCGTCATGGCGCCTACACGAGAGCTCGCTAAGCAGATCGATCAGGAGGTCGAGGGCTTTGGCTATTACGTCTCAGTCTCCACGCTCGCCATCTACGGAGGCACCGACGGCATCGCCTGGGAGCAGCAAAGACGCGGCATGGCACTCGGAGCAGACATCGTCATCGCTACGCCAGGGCGACTCCTCTCGATGCTACGTCTCGGAGCGTGTGACCTATCGCATGTGCAGTACTTCGTACTAGACGAGGCAGATAGGATGCTCGACATGGGCTTCTACGAAGACATTATGGAGATCTACAAGGCGCTGCCTGAGGATTGCCAGCATGTGATGTTTTCCGCGACGATGCCCAAGGAGATCCTCAAGCTCTCAGAAAGCATCCTCGTCGATCCCGTCCTCGTCGAGCTAGCTGTGTCAAAGCCCCCTAAGTCGATCATGCAGACCGCATACATCTGCTATGATGCGCAGAAGCTCCCGATCATCCGATCCCTCTTTACGAATCCTGAGTCTGAGGTGTCACGCACCATCATCTTTGCTGGGACCAAGGCGACCGTTCACGCACTAGCTCAGACACTCTCTAGAGATGGGCTACCCGTTGCTGAGATGCACTCAGACCTGTCGCAGGAGCGCCGTGAAGAAGTCTTGAGAGACTTCCGCATGGGACGCATCAAGGTACTCGTAGCCACCGACATCGTGGCGCGCGGTATCGACATTGACGACATTGCGGTCGTGATCAACTATGAGGTGCCTCGTGACTTCGAGGACTACGTCCACCGTATCGGGCGTACAGCACGTGGTGCTGATGGCAAGGGTTTGGCGATCACGCTCGTCTCGCCCAGTGATCAGCAGGACTTCGCACGTTTGGAGCAATTCCTCGAGCAGGAGATCTACCGCATCCCGCTAGATTCATCCCTCGGTGAGGCACCTACCTACGCCCCCAACGAGCGCACTAATAGTCGTGGCTCCTCTAGAGGCAATGGACGTGGCAGATCGCAAGGAAAAGGACGAGGCAAGTCCCAAGGCAAAGGCCGCTCTTCACAGCGCAAGGGACGCTCTGGCGGTCGCAAGGGTAACAAGCAATAATAGACCCCATGAAAGCGCATCAGCGTATCGGCATCCTAAGCGATACGCACGGATATATCGATGATCAGATCTGCAAGGCACTTGCCGCGTGTGATCTGATCTTTCATGCTGGGGACATCGGTGCTCCTCAGGTGCTAGAGCGGTTGCAAACCATTGCCCCCACGCTAGCGGTGTATGGCAACATCGATGACGCTGCGCTACATGCACAGCTCCCAGAGGTGGTTCACACAGCGGTGGCAGGTGTGGAGCTAGTCATGACGCATATAGGCGGTTATCCAGGGCACTATGAGCGCGTCTTCGCCCCTTATCTCACGCCGTGGCGTGAGCATCCGATGATTACCATCTCGGGGCATAGTCATATCCTCAAGGTGATGCCCGACAAGTCCCGTCCTGGGCTGCTCCACATCAACCCAGGCGCGGTGGGGCGCAGTGGGTGGCACCAGAGTCGCACCCTCATACGCTTGCAGATCACCTCAGGGCGACCACACGATCTAGAGGTGGTCGAGTGGCCCCGCTAGAAGGGTCGCCAGACCGTTCCTTCACACGACGAGTCCGCTCCGATAATTTTGAATTCTTCACCTCCCGAGCTTCTAAACAGCGGGGGGGCTGCACGTCATCAACACAACACCAAATTTCCTCGGAGGAATTTCCCAAATAGTTCGGAGGAAAAGAGCAAATTCCTCGGAAGAAAGAAAAAATTCTTCGGAAGAATCAAATGAAACTTCGGAAGAATCATTTTTTTCTTCCGAGGAATTTTTCATTTCCTCAGTGGAGGATTTTCGGTTCCAAGGGAGGAACCGTTTATCGAATAGCTCTGCTTTTGCAACCCGGTTGCGATTGATTTGTCGTACATTTGTCTCAGAGGAGAAGTGACTCTCTCCGCTTTTATTTAGACTTACTGTTTTTATATAGACTTACTATGAAACAAACTACCGAATATATCCCCATCGTCGGCATGCACTGCGCTGCTTGCGCGGCTGCCGTGACAAACAAACTGCAAGGTGTCACGGGCGTCCTCGAGGCTACGGCGCAGATTGACACCCGCTCCTTATATATAGTGTACGATGCCGAGCAGATCACGCGTGAGCAGATCGCTGAGCAGGTTGCTTCGCTCGGCTTCTCGCTCATCCTCACGACAGACGAAACGGAGGCGATGAGCCAAGCGCTGGAGCAAGAGCGTCGCTCAGCACGTCAGCTCGCCTGGCGCACAGCCATCGGAGCGGCTCTGACCATCGGCGTGATGATCTGGATGTATCTGCTCGGAGGCGTGGGCGAGCGTTGGGTTGCTCCGTTGGTGGCGCTGGTGGCGTACCTTTACGTGGCGGGGCCTTTTCACTGGAGAGCCTTGAAGCAACTAAGGCGAGGCGTCATGGGTATGGACACCTTGGTCTCCCTCAGCACTACCTGCTCCGTCATCGGCTTACTCCTCGCTTACGGCTCCGAGGGGCATCAGCTGCACCTCTACTTAGATGCGCTGGTGATGATCCCCGCCTTTGTGCTGATCGGCAAGTGGCTCGAGCAGCGCGCCACCGCTTCGACCGCTAGCGCCTTGCGGGCGCTCCTTGACTTGACCCCTCGTGAAGCATCGCTCGTCGTGGGTGAGGAGACGCGTCGTGTGCCACTGCAGTTGGTTCAGCCCGGTATGACCGTGCGGGTGCGTCCTGGCGAAGCGATACCCGTGGATGGAGTGATCACTTCGCAAAGTGTCACCCATATCAACGAACAGACCATCACGGGTGAAGCGGCAGCTGTGGAGCGTGGCGAGGGTGACAAAGTCTTCGCAGGGACCATCTGCCTCTCCACCGCCATAGAGGTGCGTGCCGAGAGCGTCGGCGCCGACACCGCTCTGGGACATATCGTATCGACCGTGCGCAAAACCTTGGCGGACAAGCCCCCGCTACGTCTCTTAGCCGATCGTATTGCACAATACTTCGTTCCCGCTATACTCTTCCTCGGGGCACTCACCTTTGCCCTATGGTACTGGGTTGTAGAGCCTGGGGCGCTGGACTTAGCCGCACGCTACGCAATCTCTGTCCTCGTGATCGCTTGCCCCTGCGCCTTGGGCTTAGCCACACCAACGGCACTGACCGTAGCGGTCGGCGAATCCGCACGAAGGAACATCCTCTTTGCGGAGGCGGCGGCACTGGAGACGCTGCCCCGTGTCGATGCTTTCCTTATGGACAAGACGGGTACGCTCACCCTGGGTAGTCCCTCGGTCACGGAGCTACAATGGTTTATCCCCGAAGAGGAGCGTGCCGCAATGCTCTCGCTCGTTGTCTCCGCTGAGCAGCACAGTCTGCACCCATTGGCGCAAGCAATTGTCGCGTATGGCGAGGCGCAGGGGGCTACGACCAGCGAACTGACCGTCACCGAGCGACCTGGACAAGGCTTGCTCGTCAATACAGCTGAGGGAGAGCTGCGCATCGGACGCGCTTCTTGGGTTACCGAGGGTGGCGTTGCGTCGATACCGCCTTGCGATCTCACGGGCTCGCTCGTCTATGTGGCGCAGGAAGCCCGTCTCGTCGCTATCATTGCCCTCTCCGACACGCTCACACCGCACGCTGCCGAGACTATGGCACAGCTCAAGGCTCAAGGCAAAAAGCTCCTCATGCTCACGGGCGATCGCAAGCCCGAAGCTCAGCGCATCGCTCAGCAAATAGGGATCGACACGCTACATGCCGAGCTTATGCCACAGGACAAAGAGACGATCCTTGCCTCTCTACAAGAGCAAGGCCTGGTCGTAGCGATGGTGGGCGACGGGGTCAACGATGGTCAGGCGCTAGCACGTGCCGACGTCAGCATAGCACTTGCGGGGGGCAGCGACCTAGCCACCTCGATGGCGCAGTTGGTCATCTCCAAGCCCGACCTGTCACTCCTCCTAGAGGCGACCGAGATAGCGAGACAGACGGTACGCACGATCCGCTTCAACTTCCTCTGGGCGCTTCTTTACAACGTGATCGCCATTCCGATCGCTGCGGGGCTCTTCACACGGTGGGGCTTGACCATCACGCCCGCCATTGCAGCCGCAGCCATGGCGCTCAGCTCCATCTGCGTCGTGGTCAATAGTCTCCTGCTCCAGCGCCGCATCGCTCACAAATAGTAGCCCCCCCTAACTTAACTAAGTAGCCCGCTGTAGGATATCCTACAGCGGGCTACTTGTTTTGCTTCCTCCGAGGAGACTTCAAAAAGCTACTGATATGAGACTGTTGCAAAGTCAACAGTCTCACAATCTTGCTTGCAAGATTGTCTAGACTTTGCAAAAAGGATGAAGCGCAAGGCGCTGAGGGTGAGGTGTGAAGGGAGCATACATCAGTATGTGACCGAAGCCGAATCCCGAAAGCAACACAGCGATTCGCCTTTATGCAACAGTCTCGATATGATTCAAAAGTGTCAATACATCCTTATAGCTAAGACTTCTGTCACTTGACACCAACAAGTAGTTAGCTCATAGAGAGTTGTAGATTCCTGATGCCCGATATTGATAGGTCTCCATACTGCATCTTGTCCGATATTGATAAGTTTCTGTCCGCATTTGATAAGAGATTGAGCACCTGCTCTGTTTACTTTTGTAGCAAACGATGAGGGCAACAATTTCCCCCCTCCCCCCAATATAATATACAGTCTCATCAAAAACTACAACAGAGCCATGAAACGAAAACTACACTTTAACGTGTGGTCGGACACAGGCATTTAATGCAAGGGAAAAGCACTCCCTAATATATACGACTATCACTTTAAGCAATATATGACTATGAAAAAGCAACTACGCATTGGGATCTATATCCTACTAGCCACACTCCTAGCGAGTGTCGCTGTCGCACAGGAGCCTACTAATTCGGCTCTGCGCTCTGGACAGAAGGGCGTGATCACCATGACCACCTCTCATAATGTTGGGAAAGAATTCAATCTGACTGTCAAAGGTTCAGACATCTCCATTGTAGGCCTCGAGAAGAAGACCGACAGCACCTACACCATCACGAGCCAGACGATCAAAATCGAGGGCGAGGTGCAAAGTCTGAAATGCCCATCGAATATGCTGACCAGCCTTACTTTGGAGCGTTGCTCCTCCCTGACAGAGCTGATCTGCCCTTGGAATGATGAGATAACTAGCCTAGACCTGTCGTCTTGCACCGCATTGACCAAGCTTGACTGTTACGGACTTTATACGACTACCTTAGATTTGTCGCACAACACTGCATTGAAAGTATTAAACTTTAACGGTTACAAGCTGACCAGCCTAGACTTGTCGCACAACACCGCATTGACCGAGCTCACGTGTTCTAATCTTACTGTGCCCTTAGACTTGTCGCACAACACGGCTTTGACCAAGCTTGACTGTTCTGGGTTTGCTGCGACCACCTTAGACTTGTCGCACAACACTGCATTGACCGAACTCCGCTGTTCCGCCACTCATCTGTCCAGCCTAGACTTATCGCATAATAAGGCACTGAAGGTCTTCTACTCAGAGGAAGTTAGTATGACCAAGCTAGACTTTTCACACAATACAGCACTGGAAGAGATGGTTGCTAATGAAGGTCCACTGAAGAGCTTGACCCTCCCCACGAGCAAGACGCTGAGAGTTCTTGACTATACACAGACTGAAGTCGGGGATATAGATGTCTCTAACTATCCAGCCTTAGAGGAGCTTTGGTGTGGAATCAATGACTTAACGCATCTGGACGTGTCAAACAATAGGCGCTTAAAGATCCTTGCCTGCTTTACCAACAAACTGACCAGCTTGGACCTATCGAATAATCCTGCCCTAGAAACGTTGTATTGCAATGAAAATCAATTGACCAGTCTAAACGTGTCAAATCTGCCTGCCCTTACATTCTTGGACTGCTCTGATGGCCAGCTGACTAGCTTGGATCTATCGAATAATCCTGCCCTAAAAGAGTTGTATTGCTCTAATAATCAGCTAACCAGCTTGGAACTCTCAAAGCAGACTGCTTTGGAGTTGGTCTGGTGTTATAAAAACCTTCCGACCACGCTAGATCTCGCCAATTGTCCCAATCTAACTATCCTAAATTGTAGTAACAACTTGCTGACCAAGCTAGAGCTCGCCAATTGTTCCAATCTAACTAAGCTAAACTGTGAAAACAACTTGCTGCCCAAGCTAGAGCTCCCCAGCTGTCCAAATTTGAGCAGTATAGATTGCTATGGCAACTTGATTCTGGCAAACGAGATGACCAACCTCGTGAAAGCTTTGCCGGACCGTAACGATAAGCCAAGTTGGAAAGGTTGGTTTAATGTATTTGACTCTAGTTCAAGTGATGAGAAAAATGTTTGCTACACCTATCATGTGGACATCGCCAACGCCAAGGGTTGGGCTGTAATAGAGCAAACGGAAACAGGAAATGGATTATATCGAGGTAAGCCCACGCCAACGTACGAGGTCACGATCTCAGCAAACGAAGAGGGTGGAACGATCTTGACCGCAGGAGCGAAAGACTTAAAGATGGTACCCTACGGTACGGACCTATTTATCGTCGACAATCCTAAAGAGGGGTACGAGCTTACCGCTCTCACAGCGAACGGAACGGATATCCTAGCTACGAAGAAGGTCTTCATCTCGGGTCACACAATAATCAAGGCGACCTTTGCGAAGAAGAGCTTCGCTGTCTCTCTAACTAAGGAGGGTGAAGGTACAATCACCGCAACGGGTGCCAGCAGTTTGAATGCTGTGGCTTACGGCACAGAGTTGACGATCAACGCTACCCCTGCTACTGGCTACGAACTTGTATCCATTACGGCTAATGGTGTAGACATCACAGCTACAAAGAAGATCGTTGTCAAGGACAACCTAACCGTCAAGGCGACCTTCGCTAAGAAGACGTTTGCGGTCACGCTGACCAAGGAGGGTGAAGGAACAATCACCGCTACAGGAGCCAGCGACCTTAAAGCAGTTGCCTATGGCACAGAGTTGACGATCGTTGCTACCCCAGCAACAGGCTATGAACTGGTATCCCTCACGGCTAATGGAACGGACATTACTTCCAGCAAGAAGGTAGTTGTTAAGGAGACCCTAACTGTCAAGGCTACCTTTACCAAGCTACAGAAGAACTACGTCGTTACCCTAAAGAGCAACGATCACGGCACCATCACTATCAAGGAGCAGGTAGATCTCAACGCTGTCCCCGAGGGAACGAAGCTGACGGTCGTAGCTAAGGGTGCCAACGATAAGTGCGAGCTCACCAAGCTCACGGCAAATGGTGAGGACATTCTCAAGGATAAGACCTTCACCGTCACTAAGGACACGGAGGTTGTCGCAGTCTTCGTCGACCACACGGGCGTTGACGCAGTCGCTGCGGACGCGTTTGTCATCTATCCTAACCCCGCAAGTGAGTCTGCTACCGTCACAGGTCTAGCACCTGAGGCAGCCGTAGCACTCTACACGCTGGATGGACAGCTGATCACGCGCCTAGCTGCTGACCGCTCGGGTAGCCTACAGATAGACCTCACCGCACTGAGCGATGGTACCTATCTCGTAGTCACCGAGGGTGTCGCACAGCGCCTCGTCGTCCAGCACTAACGCTCACGATCTGACAGACGATAATTAGTAAGAGCTCCGTAGGACTAGTCCTGCGGAGCTCTTATTTAGAAATCGGAGTGGATCAGAGTGTGTCGGAGGGGATCGGAGTGTATCGGAACGAATCGGAACAATACGACTCCTGTAGGGACGCACGGTCTGTGCGTCCGTTGTCGAACAATGAAACGCGCAGCCGATCGTTCTGACAGCTTGATACCGTAACCTTTGACGGGGACGGACGCACAGACCGTGCGTCCCTACAGGAGTCGTCTCGGTGCGTCCCGACGACTTTCCGATTTCTTCGGAACTATTTCGGGATTTCTTCCGTGGATATTTTTTATTTCCCAGGGAGGAAAGGAAAAATTCTTCGGACTTATCGTTTGATTCTTCCGAAGTTTCATTTGATTCTTCCGAGGAAATTTTTCTTTCCTCCCTGGGAAATCGAAAATAGATCGGAGGAAATTAGGTGTTAGAGATCGGAGTGTATCGGAACGATCGGACGTGTAACGATTTGTAGGGACGTACGTCCCTACAATCGTTATACGTTGGGGGCGAGGACGCCGTCGTGGAGCTGGACGGGGGCGTGCTCGACGTTGAGTTCGTCGTAGAGACCTGCATCAAGGAAGCGCTGCAGGACCTGTGCACCTCCCTCGACGAGGAGCGACTCGATGCCCTGACTACGCAGGAGCGTGAGCAGGTCGCGCACTTCGCCAGTCGTGGCGAGGCAGGAGACGTGAGGCGGGTATTGCCCGTCATGCACTTGCTCGAGGAGAGCTGGCGGGAGGAGTATGATCGTTGGTGCCGTAGCGTCTTGCAGCATACGTAGCTCCGGACGAGGCAGACGGCTGTGACACCAGAGGAGACGGATCGGCTGACCGCCACTACCCGAGCGATTGGTCAGGAGCGGATCGTCGAGCTCGGCCGTATGATGTCCCACCAAGATAGCGTCGTGGAGCGCACGCAGACGATGCACTGAGCGCTGTCGGAGTGGCGAACTGAAGATGTAAGGTGCCTCGCTCGCATCGTGACGCAGGCGATCGATGTAGTGGTCGGCACTCTCGGCCCACTTGAGTGTGACGTAGGGGCGTCCTAAGGTTTGCGCCACGAGGAAGTGGTGGTTGAGCGCGATCGCTTCTTGCTCTAAGCAACCGATCGAGATCTCGATGCCCGCTTCGCGAAGGCGTGCCACGCCACGTCCGTCCACTTTGGCAAAAGGATCCAGCATAGCGATGACCACGCGGGCGGGTCGGAGCCCTGCAATGAGCTCCGCACAGGGCGGTGTCTTGCCATAGTGAGCGCAAGGCTCTAGGCTCACGTACCAGGTCGCCTCGCCGATAACGCCCCGCAGCTCCTCGGGGACGCTACGCCACGCCATCACTTCGGCATGGGGTGCGCCGGCGTAATGGTGATAACCTTCGCCAATAATCTTATCTTTGTAGACGATTACCGAGCCGACCATCGGATTGGGACTGGTGCGCCCCTGCGCTAAGGCTGCGAGTTGCAAGCAGCGCTGCATATAGATCTCGTCTGATGTGGTAGGTGCTGTATGTTTCATCTAAGTAAAGGTCGCTACAATGAGTGAGGCTATGATAGTTGCTGGTATGACGCTGCGTGAGGCGGCTCTGGCGATAGCGGAGGCGCTGCCTGGGTACTATGCCGAGGTGCGTGAGCGTCGGGCTATGAGCGAGATGCTCCTACAGCATATCACACAGCTCAGTCAGACGAACTACCTGCTTGACCGCAAAGTTAGGCAATTGTCCGACACAGAAGCCACTTGGCTCTGCCAAGCCCTCGAGCGACTGGTGCACGATGAGCCGATACAGTATATTTTAGGAGTAGCACCTTTCGGATCTTTCGACCTAGCAGTTGGTAGGGGAGTGCTCATTCCACGCCCCGAGACGGCCGAGCTATGCGAACTGATCCTCGCTCGTCACCCCGCCATGGAGACTCCCCTGCGGCTCCTCGATGTGGGGTGCGGCTCCGCCTGCATACCTATCTATATAGGTAGCGAGCGCCCTCAGTGGAGCCTCTATGCGATGGATCAGTCGGAGCAGGCATTACACTATGCGGAGCAAAACGTTCGCCAGACAGGTGTCGCCGTCCAGCTCTTCCGTGGAGACCTCTTCGCTTGGTGCCAGGGGAAAGACCTTCCCGCTGAGTTTCCTCCGATAGATCTTTTGGTGAGCAATCCGCCCTACATCCCTGAATGCGACCAAGCGACGATGCGCCCCAATGTACTCGAGGGAGAGCCTCGTGAGGCGCTCTTCGTACCAGACGCAGATCCGCTCCGCTACTACCGTGCGCTCGTGGCGCTCGTGCCACAGATCCGCTCGCCCCACGCAGTATGTACGCTCTACTGCGAGACGCATCACCAGCTGGCGCACGAGGTGGCTGCGCTATGCGAGCAGGCGGGAGCAGCTTCGTCAGAGGTGCTCAAAGACTTGACGGGACGAGAGCGATTTGTACAAGCCACCTTCCAGTAAAAACGAACAACTATGGACACCGAGATACTCAACAAAGCTAAGTACTACTGCGCACGCGCCGAGCGGTCGCCACGCAATCTGCGCCTTTTCCTGATGCGTCGGGAGGTGCCCTCGGACGAGATTGACGAATACCTCACGCTACTCCAGGAGGGTCGCTACTACGACCCGCAGCGCTACGCCGAGAGCTACGCACGCACACGCTATCGAGACATGAGTCAGGGTCCCCGCAAAATACGTCAGGCGCTACGTATGCAGGAGGTGCCGACGGAGATCATCGAGGCGGTACTGCCTGAGATCATCGAGGCGGAGCAGCCGAACTACTCCCTCGCGGAGCTACTAGAGAGCAAGCTACGTCGCACCTCGGCACGGACGCCTCGTGCGCTCTTTGACAAGATGATGCGCTACGGCGTGGGGCGTGGTTACCAACCGGGCGAAGTGTACGAAGCGCTGCAGGAGGTGCTCCAAACGATGCGTGAGGAGGAAGAGAACGAGGAAGAGTAAAGCGAGTGCCTTCTCGAAAACGCCTATGAGTACCCAACCAACGAAAAGACCCACCGCAGGGCGCATCGCTCCGCCACCGCTACAAGGGTGGCGGGCAACGGCTCGTGAGACGCTCTTGCAACTCATCTACCCGCGCTGGTGTCCCGTCTGTCACACGCTCCTTCCGCCGAATGTTCCGCCGCTTTGTCTCACCTGCCAAGGTGCGCTGGGACGCTATCACGAGCGTACGGTCGGTGCGCTCGACCGTCTGCGGGGTGCACACCCGATGCCTCGTAGGATACTGGCTCCCTATCTCTATGCTCGTGATGATGCGATGGCGCTGATCGTTCACGACATAAAGTATCACGGCAATAAGTCGCTCGCTTGGTACATGGGTCGTCTCATGGGCACGCTCCTACCGCTAGAGCGGGAGCAGATAGACTACATCATCCCTGTGCCACTAACGCCTGCTCGTACTATGGAGCGAGGGTACAATCAGGCGGTACTGCTGGCTGAGGGTATCTCTTCGGTCACGGGCATCCCCTATCTGGCTCACGCTTTGCGACGTACACGCTTTCAGGGTAGTCAGACGCACCGTGACCGCACGCACCGTCTGGAGGCTATGCTCGGGAGCTTCACACTAGGCCGTGAAGCGATCCCCCCAGATAGCCACATCCTACTCCTAGACGATGTGCTCACCACAGGAGCGACCCTCACGGCTGCGCTCAATGCTCTGGAGGACATCCCCCTAGCGCAGGTCTCTGTCGGCGTCTTGGCGGTCGGCACACCCACAGCTTAGAAGCTAGAGGTTAGAGGTTAGAGGTTAGAGATTAGAGTGATTGGAGTGGATCAGAGTGATCAGAGCTGTCTAACTTCTAATCTCTAACCTCTAATCTCTAGCTTCTAAGCTCTATCCTCTTTTTCGTATCTTTGTAAGCATAATACTTAGGACAAGAAATCATTATGGCATCACAAGAAGACCTCTTCAAGAAGATTGTATCCCACTGTAAGGAGTACGGGTTTGTTTTTCCCTCATCTGATATTTACGATGGGCTGAGCGCCGTCTACGATTACGGTCAGAACGGTGTAGAGCTTAAAAACAATATCAAGCGCTACTGGTGGGAGGCGATGACACGCCTGCACCCCAACGTGGTCGGCATCGACTCGTCCATCTTTATGCACCCAGAGATCTGGCGGGCATCGGGACACATAGATGCTTTCAACGATCCACTGATCGACAATAAAGACTCTAAGAAGCGTTACCGCGCGGACGTCCTCATCGAGGATCAGATCGCCAAGATCGAGGGCAAGGCGGAGAAGGAGATCGAGAAGGCGCGCAAGCGCTTTGGTGACTCCTTTGACGAGTCGCTCTACCGCACGACCAATCCTCGTGTCAAGGGTTATCTCGATCAGGCAGAGGCACTGCGCCAGCGCATGGCTAAGGCGCTCAACGATAACGACCTCGAGGAGCTGCGCCAGATCATCGTCGACGAGAAGATCGTCTGCCCTATCAGTGGCACGACGAACTGGACGGAGGTGCGTCAGTTCAACCTGATGTTTGCTACCGAGGTAGGTTCGACGGCCGAGGGCGCTTCGACGATCTACCTACGCCCCGAGACGGCTCAGGGGATCTTCGTCAACTACCTTAACGTGCAGAAGACGGGACGTATGAAGCTTCCCTTCGGTATCGCACAGATCGGTAAGGCCTTCCGCAATGAGATTGTGGCGCGTCAGTTTATCTTCCGCATGCGTGAGTTTGAGCAGATGGAGATGCAGTACTTCGTTCAGCCAGGCACTGAGCTTGAGTGGTTTGAGTACTGGAAGAAGCTTCGCCTGCACTGGCACTACGCTCTAGGCTTCCCGCAGAGCGACTACCGCTACCATGATCACGAGAAGCTGGCGCACTATGCCAACGCTGCGACCGACATTGAGTACCTCATGCCCTTTGGCTACAAGGAGGTCGAGGGGATCCATAGTCGTACGGACTTTGACCTATCACGTCACGAGGAGTTCTCGGGCAAGAAGCTCCGCTACTACGATCCCGACACGAAGGAGTCTTACGTCCCATACGTTGTGGAGACCAGTATCGGTGTGGATCGTATGTTCCTCTCCGTGCTCTGTGGCTCCTACAAGGAGGAGCAGACCGAAAATGGCGAGACCCGTGTGGTCCTCTCGCTACCGCCTGCACTAGCACCGGTCAAGCTGGCTGTCCTACCGCTCGTACGCAAGGATGGGCTGGATGAGAAGGCACGTGAGGTGGTACGTCTCCTGCACCTAGACTTCACCTGCCAGTATGACGAGAAGGATAGCATCGGTAAGCGCTACCGCCGTCAGGATGCTATCGGTACGCCTTACTGTATCACCGTGGACCACCAGACGCTCGACGACAACACAGTCACCCTACGTGACCGCGACACGATGCAACAGGAGCGTATCGCCATCTCTGAGCTGCATGACCTCATCGCAGAGCGCACCAGTATCAATACCTTACTCAAGAAGATCGAAGATGAAATATAATCTATCCCTGAAAGTCAGCCTCCTAGCGCTGCTCTCACTCCTCTTACTTACAGCCTGCGAAGACCCTATTGATGCTACCACCCAGTGGAGGATCAATAATGAGAACGCTTTTAATGAGTACGCTTCTAAGGAGGACTATACCAAAGCCTCCATCGAAGGCTCCTCAGCCTATGTCTATATGAAGTGGCTGGCTCATGGCGAAGGCAAGGAGTACCCGATCGAGACCTCGCGCATCAAGTGCCACTACGAGATGCGTATGCTCGTAGGCGACAAGGTGGTCGATGGTAACTACGGGTCGGAGCGTCCTGCTCAGTTTGCCATCAATCGTGGTGCTCAGGACCAACTCATCGAGGGAGCTCGTATCGGTCTTCAGCAGATGGTCGTAGGCGATGAGGCTGAGATCATCATCCCCTGGTACCTAGGCTATGGCGAGAGGCGCTCTGGCGAGATCAACCCTTACTCAGCACTGAAGTTCCGTGTCAAGCTCGAGGAGATCATCCCCGAGAGCCAGCGCTCGGCGGTCGCTAAAGACTAGATTTGTCCTACTGTAAACCTTATATCTACACACTATGAAAATACTACTGACTAACGATGATGGCGTCCATGCACAGGGGATCCGTGAGCTGGCGGAGACGCTTGCCCAGATAGCGACGGTGACGGTCGTCGCCCCCACGGAGCCCCGCTCGGGAGCCTCTTCGCAGATTACCTCCCGCACACCGCTGCGACTCACCTTTATGGAGGAGAGTGATCAGCTTCCTTATCAGCTGTACAGTTGCTCGGGTACGCCCGTAGACTGTGTCAAGCTGGCTCTTAATACGCTCTTTGCCTCTGAGCTACCAGACCTGGTGGTCTCAGGGATCAACCATGGGCGCAACGATGGTATCTGCGCGATTTACTCAGGAACCGTGGGAGCTGCCATAGAGGCTGCTATAGCACGTATACCAGCGGTTGCCTTCTCACTAGCTAACCACAGCGACAAGTGCGACTTTAGCGAGGTATGCGCTTTTGCCAAGCAGTTCATCCCGCAGGTGGTAGCGCATGGGCTACCGCATACGACGATGCTCAATGTCAACTTCCCGAAGGCTCCTGCCAAGGGTATCAAGTGGGCACCACAAGGTACGGGACGCTTCGTCAATGAATATATGCGTGCCGAGACGCCACACGGTACTCCCGTCTACTGGATGCAGGGCGATCAGGTCGATCCCGATCAGCGTACGGGTACGGATCACTACTGGCTCCTCGAGGGCTATGCTACGATCTCACCGCTACAGATCGATATGACGGATCACCCCTTCCTAGAGCAGGTTGCCCAGCAGTGGCCGCTAGATCTTTAGCCCAATACACAAATAAGCTATGAAATACCTCCTCATAGCTGGCGAAGCCTCTGGCGACGAGCATGGTGCACGGCTCATCGCCTCACTCAAAGCGGTCGATGCGAAGGCCGCTTTTTCCTTTATTGGTGGAGACAAGATGGCGCATCAAGCGGGTGTAGCCCCACTGTACCACTATCGTGAGATAGCGGTCATGGGCTTCACGAGTGTGCTGCGCAGTATGCGCAAGATACGACGAGCAGCGCGCCTACTACAAGAGGAGATGCGCTCGAATCCTCCTGACGTAGTCATCCCGATCGACTACGGAGGCTTTAACCTGCGCTACACGCTCCCGATGGTGCATCGGCACGGCGTGCCTGTGGTTTACTACATACCGCCTAAAGTTTGGGCATCCCGTCGTAGGCGCATCAAGCGCCTCAGGAGCTACACAGATCTCTGCTTGACGATCCTCCCCTTTGAGGCGGACTATCTCTCGCAGCGTGGCGTCAATGCCCGCTACGTGGGCAACCCGAGCATACAGAGCGTGGGCGAGTTGCTAGATGGCAATGCTAAGCTATGCGACACCGCACGCCCCTACATAGCGCTCCTCCCAGGGAGTCGCGAAGCTGAGATAGCCCGTAACCTACCGATCATGTGCCGAGCGATCGACCGCCTGCCCGCTCCATGGCGAGCCGTCATCGCAGGAGCGCCGAGTATCGACCCAGCACACTACAGCCCCTATCTCAGTGAGCGCATAGAGCTTGTCATCGATGAGACGCTCCCGCTCTTGGCTGGTGCTTCAGCTGCGTTGGTCACCTCAGGGACTGCCACGCTTGAGACAGCGCTCATAGGCACCCCGCAGGTGGTTGCTTATCGTCTTCCCGCAGGTCGCATGGCTCGTTGGGCGTTTGACCATCTTCTGCCGATCCGATACTTCTCTCTAGTCAACTTGATTGCAGAGTCTCCCGTCGTCGAGGAGCTACTGGGCGATGCTGTGACTGCGCAGCGACTAGTTCAAGCGCTGACGCCGCTGCTCGATCGTGAGAGCAAAGCCTATCAGATGCAGCAAGCACAGTATAGTATGGTCCGTCAGCGGCTAGACCCGTCACGTGTCGCTTCGCAAGTGGCAGCTGAGAGGATCTACCACGCACTCACGACGCAGTGGGAGCCTAACGACTAAACTGCCAACGACTACACCCGCAGGAACATCGCCGAAAAGCTGACCACTGGGGCGCATATGGTCCAAGCGTCCGAAGATTCTGAAGTTCTATTTCTGACCTGTTCCGATTTCCTCGGAAGAAATACTAAAATTCTTCCGTAGGGATTTCTGGTTTTCCACGGAGCAATTGGAAAATCCTTCGGAAGTATGATTTGGTTCTTCCGAAGTTTCGTTTGATTCTTCCGAAGAATTTTTCCATTCCTCCCGAGGAAATAGCGCTTTTCCTCCGAGCTATTTGGAAATTTCTTCCGAAGAATTTGGACTTAGAGGTGGAGGTGCGTTCGAGCCTCCCAAGAGGAGACTGTTGCAAAAGTCAACAGTATCACAATCTTGCTTGCAAGATTGTCTAGCCTTTGCAGAAAGGATGAAGCGCAAGGCGCTGAGGGTGAGGTCTGAAGGGAGCATA
>UWSO01000020.1 GCA_900538385.1 uncultured Porphyromonas sp. | reverse complement strand
CAATGAAGTCATCAAAAACATCATTCTTGAGAAATTGCATTAGCGGGTGGAATGTGCGACCCTCCTAATCTGTCTGATCGTCCGTAGGACTTCCCATGGTGTTTTTACTTTTGTCTATCTTTGCGAATGCTTTGCATTTGTCGCGCACACGGCACTTTGCGTAACTAGATATTCATTTCATCTCAAAACAGCTTATGGGAAAAGCAACTAGAGTACTACAAGTCATGCTCTCACTGCTCTTAGCAGGAGTGTTCACGACTCATTTGGCTGCTCAAACGATGAGCAGCGCAGCAGATCCAGGGGGCACAACGGATACGTCAGACTTCATCTGCTATAGCTATGCTAATCGTATTACCCCCCAAGCGAATAGTGGTATGGGCTTTACCAAGGTGGGTTACTATGGACCCTGCCTTCTGATCACGCCTGAGGAGGGTTTTGCGGGATATACAATTCGCGCTGTCGAACCCTGTATGACCTTTGCATCAGACACGGTGCAGCGTGAGGGAGAGCTCTTTATCATCAACAAGCGTACGGGTAAGAACATTTACTCCCAGCAGATCTCGCTACACTTCGGGTATAACTACATCCCCCTGGATGAGGAAATAAAGGTCTCGGTTTTCGACTCCCTCCTCATAGGGTATAAGGTGTGGTGTGAACCTGCTGCTCAGGACTTAGGCATCGACTACAAGACCCCACCTCATGCCAAGGGGTGCTACCTATGGTACAGTGGGGGAGTTATGGACATGTCCAAAACTAAGACAGCAAATAACTGGGCGATGGATGTCTATCTCCAAGCTCCGCAGGGTGTCTCGACAGCGAGCCGTGGCAAGGTAGAGTACTTACGCGCCAACGCCTTTTACGCCACCGCGGGTAAGTCTGTCAAGGCTTACTACTACCTACACAATATGGGCTCTAAGGATATCAAGTCGATTACCTACAAGCTCTCGGGTGTCCCCAAGCAACCCATCGAGAAGACTATCGACTTTGACCTCCCCAAGGGGCGTAGGGACACGCTCTTTTTCGAGGTAGTCCCTGAGATGAGTGGCGATATAACGCTACAGATCTTGCAGCTCAATGGCGTTGACAACGACTATGCCTCAGATCAACTCAAGTGCGGAATCATCCTCTACGATCAGCCAGAAGGCAAGCCTAAGCGCCAGCACCTCCTAGAGTATATGACGGGTGAGTGGTGTCCTTTCGTTGGCTATGGAACCGAAGAGATTAAGTCGACACTCGAGGCTTTCGAAGGAACAGATACGAAAGTCAATCTCTGCGCCTACCATTTCGATGGAGACCCCTTTAGCACTCCAGAGACTGAGCTCTATAGTACGTATCGCAACTCTAAAGCAGCTCCAAACTTAGCTCTCAACAGAATCCCGTACGACATCACACGCCTCAGCTATGCTTGCGAGGGCTACACGATAGATCGTATCAAGCAGCTAGATCAGGATACCTACTCTCCCTACCGCTTTGACTTTACGCTCACACCCACTGAGAATCCTATGACTTTTGAAGCTAAGGTCAACATCGAGGAGCTACAGCATCTCAACATCGAGGATCTGAGGATCACGGTATCACTCTTTGAGGATCAGGTGAAGCCTCACGATCAGCTCAACCCGCCAAAAGGCTATATACATCAGAATGTCTACGTACGCTCTCTGACCGACTTCGTCGGAGACCCCATACAGTTTGACAGTCAGAAGAAGTTTACAAAGAGCTATACCGTCCATGTCGACACCCTCTATACGGGAGATCTAAAGAATCTGAAGATCCTAGCCTTCATCGGTCGTGATCTATCGAACGAATCGCTCTTCTCTAAGACAGTCCTAGATAGTCGCATGCTCTCCTTTGACAAGTGGGCCTCTGTCGAGAGACCTACCACTGCTGCCGACGCTTATCGTGTATCTGTAGACCATGGCTGTCTCCAGATTGAGGGCGGTGAGTACGACCAGTATGAAGTATGGAGCCTGGAGGGCTTTAGATGCGATCCATGCGCACTCCAGTCTGGCAACTACATAGTACGTGTAGAGCACCTGGGGGCATACTATATCTATAAGGTGATAGTACCCTAGACTGTACGAAGCTTACTTTACTTGACAACGGATGTCCAGAGAGCAGTCTGGGCATCCGTTGTCGCATTACGAGGAGTGAGCTACTCAACGCATTGATGTGCAGTATCCTGCTTGCTACTTGACGACGCTCTCGTTGGAGTCTTTGTTTTGGAGCGTGCGGTCGATGAGCTGGAGCTGCTTACCGAAGTTAAGGCGCCAAGAGACCCCGACGGTCATCATATTGCGGTTGTCTAGGATGTAAACGTGGCTCGTACTGGGTATGACGGGCGAGAGAGACTCGCTACGATACTCGGCGCCACGTGGCGTAAAGGGGAATATGCAGCTCGCATAGAAGCTCCAGTCGCGATACTTGTAGAGGAGCATCAGACGGGAGGAGTTTTCGCCCAGCGACTTCGTATGTCCCGACAGCGTCCACTGCGGATGGAGATAGGCATAGCCGAGCGTCCACCCCTTGTAGCTCATCATCACGCTAGCATCCCAGTAGAGACTGTTGAGCTTGTAGGCGGCGACACCCGTATGCGTGCGAAACATATCGTAGCGCACGGTGCCTTGTAGCGTCAGGAAGTTCCACAGATTGTTTAGCCCCCCCTGCCAAGAGATACTGTACTGGCGATTGTAGCGTCCATTCGTAGCACGCATGAGGAAGTATCCATTTGTCGCATCATAAGTGGCATCCCAGAGTATAGGCGACCACGTATTGTTTATTGAGAAGTCTACATTGCTCGTAAAGAGGTTCGTCTGGTAGTACACACCGAAGCGGTTGTAAAGCGACTGAGCCGCCTTAAGATCTGGATTGCCACTCGTCACCATCAGGTCATCCACACGCTGTCGCACCCGTGAGAGCATACTCAGCGAGGGAAGCGTAGGCAGGTAGGTAGACTTGAGGACGAGCGTCAGATGATTGACCGGGCTATAGAAGAGCGAGAGCGTACTCTGATTCCGCACGAAGCTCTTTCGGTCGGTCGCATCCTGCACGACAAAGAGCTTGGCACCCGTACCGATACTGTACTGCACCTTACCGAGTTGTCCCTGCGCATTGGCAAAGAGGTAGCTGTTGTTTTCCAGTAGATTGTCCGTCACCTCGACATACTTATTGAGCGAGTAGGCGGTCGTATGCTGCAAGCCTGTGGCGAGCGTGAAGTGACTGCTGAAAGGATGGTTGTAGACCAACTCCCCGATGAGGGCCGTGCGGCTCACGTCGACAGAGTTCTGCACCTCACGTAGCTGCGTGGGCATCTGATCTTGTAGCGAGAAGTTGCGATGCCCACCGCTGTAAGAGCCTACGAGATTGACCTCCAGCTTGCCCCCATTGCTCAGCATATTGGCATAGTACAGGTCGAGTGCCGGTGTGTAGCTACGCTCCTTGACGCTAGACTCCCTATGGAAGGGGTCGCTGTCACTCTGCGCTATTTGCGATGTGGAGTTGCTGTGGTAATTTACGAACTCATTACGCAGCGTAGCGCTAAACTGCTGTCGCTCGTCGGGCTTATATAAATAGGAAAGGTTAAGGTCCTGAACCAGATAGCCAAAGGGGCTAGCCTCGGGCGTCTCCGTGCGGGTTAGCTCTTGGTGCGGAGCTATGTACTTCGTCTCTAGGTAGGCAAAACGCTTGCGATAGTTTCGGAAACCATTATTATAGTCGAGCGTAAAGGAGTGACGCCCTCGATCGTAGCGAGCTCCCAAAGCTCCATTGACAAAGCCTGTCGTCAGTGCCGACTCCACCTGCGTCCATACGGAGCCTCCATGCAGACGCTCCTTGAGGATCACATTGACGATGCCCCCGATGCCACGATCGGTGTAGCGTGCTGAGACCATGTCAGAGTACTCAATGCGCAGGATACGCTCAGGGTCGATGCTCTGCACATCCTCTATCGTGCGGGGTACGCCATCGATCTGCCACTGCACCGCCCCGCCACGGATAGTCGCCTGCTTGTTCATCAGGTCAATGGTCAGACCACGTAGATGCATGGTCTGTAGCAAGCTGAGGAAGTCCTGACTACGCGCCAGCTCTGCCTGCTTGGGGAAGAGTAGCATCTTGTCTACACGGCTGCGCGCTCCCTGCACGACCACCTGGTCTAGTAGCTGACTATCCTCAGACATGTAGAGCGTGCCGAGAGTGATCACTCCTTGTGCATCGCCCGCCATCTCGATGGTGATCGGTGTGTAGCCTACGCTACTGATCCGTAGCTCTCTAGCCACCTGCGGATCTGCCTGTAGGACAAACTGCCCCTCGCTCTCTGTCGAGACCCCTGTAGTGAGCTGCCCCTTGTCGTCAAATAACCCGACGCTAGCCCCGACGAGTGCGGTCGAGTCGCTACTGGCGAGTACGCGTCCCTGGATCGTGATGGTCTGCGCACGCAGTGCGCCTGCGGTGATGAGGAGGAGTGCTATCGCTCCCCACAAACGGAGGTAATTCTTGCTACTCATAGTTTGTGATCTGTTTGTTCATTAACATGCTTCTATTGTAAAGACGACTTAACGCACCAATTGTTGCAGTGCAGCTACATGATAAGGCTGTTGTAGTGTAAGGCTTGTGGTCATTTCTGTCAAGAGACAGCGCTCTCCACGGAGGAATTTTCCAATAGCTCCCGAGGAAATAAAAACTCTCCACGGAGGCGAGAGAAATTTCTTCGGAGGAATCAAATGAAACTTCGGAAGAATCAAATGATAAGTCCGAAGAATTTTCTTTTTCCTCCGTGGAAAATCTCAAATCTCCACCGAGGAATTTGAGATTTCCTTGGTAGCTATTAAAAGGAGCTCGAAACTAAAGATGAATTCGTACGAAGAAGACAATAATTTAGTCCAGCATTGTTTTATTTCGGATCTATTTCGTACATTTGCGTCGTTATTCACAACAAACCATTGTACAACCTTATGGATAGATCTACGCATTCATCTAGTTTGCAGCCTCAGCTCGCATGGCGGCAGTCGCTGCTTTCCTTCCTCCTTGTCTTATGCTTGATGCCTCTAGGACATGCCTTTATGATCCTTATGGAGCTCCTCATAGCACCCGCTGCACTGCCATACAGTGCTTTCGGACTGGGGCTACTAGGACTGATAGTCGCTGTGTGTGGTGTCTTTGTCAAGAAAGATACCCCTCAGACGCTCTGCGGACTCATCGGGGGACTATTCCTGTGGACCGGATGGGTCGAGTTCCTCTTTATGTACTACGCTCAGCGCTTTGGAGCCCACCCAGAGATTGTCAACGGGGTCGTAACCACTACAACGACCTACGTGCAGGGGATAGCGGCGAATCCCGTCCTATCTATCGATGGCGTGCCAGTACAGCACATGCAGGATATCAAGGATATCGTCGTGACCAGACCTGAGTACCTATTGATGCCAGCGTCGTTTGGCTTCTGGGTGTCGATCATGCTACTCTATATATTTAATGTACGCACGGGATGCAACTTTATGCTCTGGTGTCAGCGGGTCCTTCTCGGCAAGAAGCGTGATCTCGTCGTGCGCTCGAGCATGACACGCCACCCAGCTATGGTGACCTTTATGGAGACGATGATGCTCCTGTGGACCTGCTACTTGCTGCTGATGTTTTGCTACGATCCACGCTTCCTCGGTCAGAGTCATCCCGTGACCATCGCCGTGGGGGTGGGCTGCTTCATCGGCTTCTTCTTCATCTTTCGCAAGCAGCTCGCTCGCAAGCAGTGGGGGGCAAACATACGTATGGCGATCCCAGCCGTTATCGTCCTTTGGACCCCTGTCGAGATACTGGGGCGCAACAACCTTTTCAACGAGATCTGGATCGCTCCGCTAGAGCATATCGGCGAGATGATAGCTATCCTCGTCACCTTCATCCTGATCGGAGGTTACCTCGCTTGGCATCATAAGCGATCAGCCAAGAAACGATAAATAAAAAACGTCTGACCCAAACAGCAAAAGCGTTTACTGTGTTAGGGTCAGACGTCTCTCCCTCTCAAGGGGGCAACTCGTTACTGAATGTCTAGTTGGAGCGTTACTGGAAGGTCAAAGTTTTCTTTGTATACCTTGTAGTCGTCTTTGATTTCAAGATATTCTTCCCACGATGCATGTTTGTTTTTGAGGACAGCTCCTCTATCGATGAACTTCATACGGATAGTAATCCGAGGCATCTCTCCGCCGACTACTTCTGAGGGCAGCCGCTCGATGATAAGTTTTGGCTTACCTGTTTCAAACACTTTAAGTTTAGCCCACGCCTCCTTGTCGTTAGCTCGTATGAGATGCTCAGTGGTATAGGGCCCTTTGTAGCCGTTCTCAATGAACTCCATAAGCGATGGGAAGCCAAAGAGTACAATCGGAGTCAAGTCTCTCCCGACAGGATAGTCTGCTCCAAAGCTGGCATTATCACTCACGATGGATATATCCTGAAACTCCCAGTAGAGTGCTCGATCAGGGATATAGTACTTAGTGTACTTCTTCTTGAAGTATAGATCTTCGCGGTGAACGACAGGGATACGACGGTAATAAGCTGTATCACCGATCTCTCTCCCAAAGAATAAACCATTGTCTGTGTTTAGCCCCGCCAAAACGAGATAATCAATGTTTTGAATTTTGCCATCAACAATCTTACACTTAAAACGGCGGGGCCTTAGTGCTTCAGCTTCTGCTATTGTTATTGTGTCTAACCCCAATACCTCTTTATATCCATTTACAGATAAATAGCAGGGAGATAGGGTCTCAAAAACAAAGTTTTTACTACTAATGTCTTTCTTAGGCATATAGCAACTGGTGACACACAAGGTCACAAGAGCAATAGTCATAAGAGACACAAAGTATTTCTCGACAACTCGTTTCATAGATTTCTTTTGCCTATAAATTTGCGTATAGTGTGATTACTTCCAAATGTAGAATGTGGAGATGTTATAGTACTCACCCTTGGGATGAGAACTTCTTAGTTCATCGTCAGGGATGCCTTCGTTATCGTTGATCACACGGGGTGCGAACCAACCATTGCTACCACCATTCCATCCCCACGTACAGTGAAAGTAATAATTATCGGAAACCTCACTCTCAAAGGGTTCGGGTGTGGCTCCTGGGGATTCTATTGTGTACCCATATTCCTTATGAACTCTCCGAGCAAGTCCGTCTACAACCCAATAGTGACCTTTTTTACCATCATCATCTTGACTCCATCCAAGTAAGATGAAAGGCTGATGCTTGTCTCGTAGAATCTGACAAATCTCACCTGGCTTGTAGTTCTTCACATAGTCTACATTGAATCCTGCACGCTTCAAGTATTTAGACACCTGGCTAGGGAAACTCATTGTGAAACCTGTTGTAGAAATGCTACCTGCATACTTCCAAGTATCTTTAACAAGCACTCTTAGTTGATGAATTAACTCTTTGTCATCCTCAAGTTTAGGATTCCTGTTAAGAGGCTTATTATAGTATTGCTTGAGGCGTTTCCAATCTACGTTGCTTCCTCCTGCTTGCATTTCATAGTGCGATAGGAGAGTAGCGATGGCAATTGGGCCACAGCCTGCGTCTATATCTTCGCTCATAATAAAAGGGGAATAGATGTAGCAGTTAAATGGTCGACCTTGTCCAAAGTATTGATACGTATTGGGCTCAAAATCTTTTACTATGTATGGTTCGGATTTAGATTCAATGATGGTCTTTGGGTAATCCTGAAGAGCGGGAGGTGTACCTCCTGGATATGGATTGGGATTAGGGTTTGGATTAGGATCTGGGAAAGGGGATGGTTTTGGTCCGGGAAGTCCAGTATGCCCCGCACTCGTTCGGAAGATTTGCTCTAAGATGGGATTTGCCTCTCCATCTGAGAAATGCAGAGAGGACTCATCTGAGTGTCCGATTACCTCCATCTCCTCTCCTCCGCCATCTCGGAAGAGCATAAATCCACCCTCACTGAAGTTCGCTAAGTATAACTTAGTATCAGGAGACTCGGTTTTTGTAGAGTCCAACGAAGAAAGTGTTGGTGCGTCCCCATTACGGAGAGAAGTATTATAGAGAGATGAGAATAGACGTATTGTCTTATCCTCTAGAGACATCTCCTGTTTTGTTTTTGACTCTTGAGAAGTCTCTTTCGGAGTGTCATAAACATCTGCAGTGCGCGTACACGACATAACAGCAAGCAGAGTTACCACGCAAAACATTTTCGCTAGATTTAGAGTTTTACGGTTTTGGGGGCTTGATTGTTTCATATACATATTAGATTAGTTGATGATGTCTTTGGTTGTAAAGATACAAAAAACATTCTGAGCATCTAGTCTTTTGCAATCTTTTTTCAAGCCTCACGTATTACTCCGTTTTGTTTGGAGCCACTGTCAGATATGTAATGGAAGAGACTCAATTGCTTTGAGCGTATTGCAATTGAAGGCGTCGAGCTGGGAAATATGTGTTTTCAGGGTCGTCGTCACTCGTTCGTAAGGATTATTTCACTACATTTGCCTGCACAACAGTACTCTGCGAGCTATAATTACAAGCTCTGCATAGTACGACTTAGTTAACAGGCAATAGTAGTATATGAAACAGCAGCAATCTCCTCAGCGATATGATTACATCATCATAGGTGGCGGCCTGGCGGGGCTTTACTGCGCTTACTTTCTAGCGCAGCATGGGTCAGTAGCCCTCATCGCTCGACGCACCATCGAGGAGAGCAACTCCTACTACGCACAGGGTGGTATGGCTGCCGTCACTGACCAGGAGGACTCACCGACAGATCACTACGAAGACACGATCGTAGCAGGACGTGGGCTCTGTATCCCCGAAGCGGTCAAGGTACTGACCGACGAAGCTCCCGACCGGATCAATGAGTTGATCCAGATGGGTATGACCTTCGACAGCGAGGATGGACACCTAGCCCTTGGTCTCGAGGGGGGGCATCACCATCGTCGCATCCTCCACGCTGGTGGAGATGCTACGGGACGGCTGGTCACCACCTTTATGATCGAGCAGGTCAGGAAGGCGAAACACATCACAATCTTCGACCATCACAGTGCCGTACAGGTCCTGCGCACTGCCGACGGGTCGCACTGTCAGGGGCTGGTGACCTATGATGAGCGTGCACATCACTACGACACGATCGTCGCATCGGCTGTCGTACTAGCCACAGGCGGTGCTGCTGCTCTTTACTACCCCACGACCAATCCCCCCACGGCTCTAGGCGATGGCTTGTGGCTAGCCAGTGAGGTGGGTGCCGAGCTGATGGACTTGGAGTTTATACAGTTTCACCCCACAGCACTTTATTTGCCGGGGTATGCCTCTTTTCTCATTAGTGAGGCGGTACGTGGCGAGGGTGCTTACCTTGTGGACAAGCATGGTGAGCGCTTTATGCCCGCACTTCACCCTCTAGCAGAGCTGGCTCCGAGAGATGTGGTCGCGCGGAGCATCTTCCTCAAGATGCAGGAGGAGGGTAGCGACCATGTACGACTGAGACTAAGACACATCGACCCGAAGCGACTGTTACAGCGCTTCCCGACCATCTCAGAGCACTGCCGCCAGCTGGGACTAGACATTACAGACGAGATCCCCGTGGCCCCTGCAGCGCACTACACGGTGGGGGGCATTGGCGTAAATCTCAACGGGTGCACCCGCCTGCCTGGACTGTACGCTGTCGGAGAGGTCTCTTCGACTGGAGTGATGGGTGCCAACCGCTTGGCTTCCAATTCGCTCATTGAGTGCATCGTCTTCGGCAAGCGCATCGCTGACTATGCGATCGCACACCCGATCACGCCTACTGATACAGCATCACTAGCAGTTCCGACGAATCTGCCAGACTTGTCGTGGAGCCTAGACAAAGAGCAGATCTATGCACTAGAGCAGCAGACAAAGATCAATCGACAGATGGGCGACATACTCATGAGCCGGGTGGGGATCATCCGCTCTAAGGAGGGACTGATAGAAGCGCTACATGAGCTACAGCATCTCTCCGACACGCTCGCAGAGGATTCACAGCACAGCATCCACGCCTACATGACCCGCAGACGGGTAGAGGTGGCGCACATGATGGCGCATGCAGCACTACTGCGTGAGGAGAGCCGTGGAGGTCACTATCGAAGCGACTATACAGAGACATTGCCTGAGAGCGAAGCCTATCGAACGAGGCTGCTCAATGGACAGATAACACATCAACCGATCAATTAGCACACAAGAGGTATGACTGATATATACAACAGCGAGGAGTTTGCCACGCTTATCGAGCTAGCCTACCGTGAGGATGCTCCCACGGGAGACCTATCGACACGCTACATACTGAGCGAGAGCGACCGAGCCATCGCCACACTGATAGCTAAGGACGACGGCATCATCTCTGGTCTAGAGGTAGCTTATATGGTCCTCTGTCGGTGTACTCCTGAGGAGGAGATCACCTTTACATCAGAGTATGAGGATGGCGACGAGGTGCGCAAGGGCGATATACTAGCCACCATCGAGGCACCTTATGCTGATCTACTACGGGCTGAGCGTATCATGCTCAACTTCATGCAGCGTATGAGTGGCATCGCTACCTACACCCACCAATGTGTGCAGTGCGTCGCTGGTACCAAGACACAGATCCTAGACACCCGCAAGACAGCTCCGGGACATCGCCTCACGGACAAGATGGCGGTACGCGACGGCGGGGGCACTAACCACCGAGCTTCGCTCTCTGATATGGTGATGCTCAAGGACAATCACATCGCCATGGCGGGTGGCATCTTGCCTGCCGTGGAGGAGGTGCGTCCTCATTTGCCGATCTCTATACAGATTGAGGTCGAGACCACCACACTGGAGGAGGTGCAGGAGGCTATAGACGCTGGCGCTGACATCATCATGCTGGACAATATGGATATAGAGACGATGCGCCGTGCCGTCGAGCTCATCGATGGACAAGCTAAGGTAGAGGCTTCGGGCAATATGACGGCCGAGCGTCTGGCTGCCGTGGCTGCTGTCGGCGTGGACTACATTAGCATAGGAGCACTGACCCACTCGGTACGGGCTTTCGACATAAGCATGAAGATCAAGCCGATCCAATAGAGCGGCTTGACTTCTTTTACACATAACACACTAACTGACTACTTACACATGACACAACAACAGATAGAGGCTCTCTACAAAGAGATCCGCACGCTCAAGGAGCAGAAGAATGCGGTCATCCTAGCGCACTACTATGCTCGCCCCGAGATACAGCGCATCGCAGACCACCTAGGCGACTCACTGGCACTCTCACAGATCGCTGGCGATACTGAGGCTGACATGATTGTCTTCTGCGGAGTTAGCTTCATGGGTGAGACCGCAAAGATCATTTCGCCCAATAAGAAGGTGCTCTGCCCCGTACCACACGCTGGCTGTACCCTCGCTGAGGGTGCCACGGCTGAGGGCATCAACACTTGGCGCGTCAAGCACCCCGACGGGATTGTGGTTAGCTACGTCAATACGACAGCGGCTGTCAAGGCGGTCACTGACTATTGCGTGACCAGTGCCAATGCGCTAAAGATCGTACGTGCCCTCCCCACGGGCAAGCCAATCCTCTTTGGTCCTGACAAGAACCTCGGACAGTACATCATGAATGTGACGGGACGAGAGATGGATCTATGGCAGGGAGCTTGCTATGTGCATGCTGACATCTCCTCCGAGCTAGTTCACACGATGCTGGATCGCTATCCTGAGGCAGAGATCCTGATACACCCCGAGTCGGTAGCTGCTAGCGACCAGTCGATCGTCGACAATCCTCGCTGCATCATCGGCTCTACCACCACGATCATCAATCGTCCTGGGGTCTCTGACCTGAAGCAGTACATCATCGCCACGGAGCCTGAGGTGCTGGCCGAGATGACGAGACGCTATCCCGACAAGGAGCTGATCCCGATCCTCCCCGATCAGACTTGCGAATATATGAAGATGATCACCCTCGAGGGACTCCGTGACGCACTCCTCTACGAGCAGTACGAAGTGCATGTCGACGAAGAGCTCCGTCAGAAGGCGTGGCGCTCCATCGAGCGGATGCTCCAGTTCTAACCCTCCAGCTCTAAGCTTGCCTTCGGCTTTTAAGTCTCTAGCTTTAGGGCAAGCTATGCTTCATATTTAGGGCATAACACCCCTACAAAACAGAAGAAACGGATTAGTCGTCTTCCTAGAGAAGGCGGTTAATCCGTTTCTTATTTACCCCAAAAAGAGATAATAGTCAAAACAACTAAATGTCAGACAGATATCCAGTCCGATCGGAACATTTGTGGTGCGTTGAGCCCGAAGTCGCTACGCTCACACGAGGCGTAAGACTAACGAAATCTAAAACGCAAATCACTTACTAGAAGTGTTTGGGTCTCCTTTTTGATTTATTGCTGTCCGATAAAAGTCTGAAAGGGGAGCCGTGTATAGCTGGTTATACAGCCCTAATACACGAATAGGCTGTCTGGAAGCACAGGTAGTCCTAAGTCTTGTCTGAGACTGTCAGACAATGCCTGATCTCTCTTTTGAGGATAGGGCTGTTGTAACCACTTTCGAAACTCCGAAAAGTACAACGTGCGTTTCTCCTTCATCACATAATACTTATCAAGCAAGGTGGCTACAAATTCGGCAGATAGTCTACCTGCTTCCACCTCTCGCTTCAATAGGTCATAAGCATGTGGCTCTATCAACCTTTGAGGATTATGTAGTAAAACTGCGGGCAGGGCTTCCAATAGATATCCGAACGACTCGTTGTACTTTCCCAAATCGTTGATATACCCATAACGCTCGATGAGCCAAATCGCTTTTGAAAAGCAAAGGCTATCAGTATGGAGCTTGAAAGCCCGACTGTTTGCAACGTAAAGATTGGAGTTGTCTCTAATCCCTTGATCTAGGGCTCTAATTTCAGCTAGTGTTATCGCAATACTATCCAACCGTGTGATCTCCGAGTCAATCTTTCTCTGAGGATTTGAATTGGTCGCAACAGGAGCACACGCTGTCAAGAGACAAGCGACGATTGTAAATGCAAATTTAATAAGCCTCATATACAGTCTGAAAGAACACACTTTCGTTAGTTGAATTTGAATTATCCTATTCGCTTGCAAATCATGAGATGCTTGCTATGAAGCTCCTCGCTAGAACCTATTGAAACGTCTGCATGCTACAGAACTCGACTGTTGCGGTTCGTCAGAAGCGCATGGCACGCTCTAGGCGTCTCTTGTCCTCGCGGTCTCGTATGGCTGCGCGCTTGTCGTACTGCTTCTTACCTCGGGCCAGTGCAACGACCAACTTAGCGAGCCCCCGCTCATTGATAAAGAGACGCACGGGGATGATCGTCTGACCGGGGTTCTTCATCTCCTCCTCGAGCTTGCGTAGCTCCTTGCGGTTGAGTAGCAGCTTGCGCTCCCGTCGCTCCACATGGTTATTGTAGGAAGCGTAGCTGTACTCCGCTATATACATATTCTTGATCCACAGCTCACCACGCGAGAAGTAGCAGTAGCTATCCACGAGAGCCGCTTTGCCCGCACGTATAGACTTGATCTCACTACCGACCAGTACGATGCCTGCGGTGTACTGGTCGAGGAGCTCATAGTCATAGGTCGCGCGCTTGTTGCGTATGTTGATCGCTCGGGCGGATTGCTTGCCTTTCTTAGCCATAGCGGTATGGATTGGGACGATTGCTTAGTCTATCTTGTCAAAGCCGGTGTAGGGTCTCAGAGCCTTGGGGATGATAATACCCTCAGGCGTCTGATTGTTCTCTAGTAGGGCAGCGACAATACGTGGCAGAGCGAGAGCACTACCGTTGAGCGTGTGACAGAGGGTGATCCCCTCCTCAGGGTCACGATAGCGACACATCAGGCGGTTGGCCTGATAGCTCTCGAAGTTAGAGACCGAGCTCACCTCGAGCCAACGCTCCTGCGCAGCCGAGAAGACCTCAAAGTCGTAAGTCATCGCACTCGTAAAGCTTAGGTCACCACCACAGAGGCGGAGGATACGGTAAGGGAGCTCAAGCTCCTCGACAAGGCTCTTGACGTGTGCGATCATCTTGTCGAGCTGCTGCCACGAGTGATCGGGACGGTCGATGGAGACGATCTCTACCTTGTCAAACTGATGCAGACGGTTGAGACCGCGTACATCCTTGCCATACGAACCAGCCTCACGACGGAAGCAAGGCGTATAGGCAGTGCAACAGATAGGTAACTGGTCCGCCTCTAGGATGACATCTCGGAAGATATTGGTCACAGGCACCTCAGCCGTCGGTATGAGGTAGAGGTTGTCCAGCTGCACTTGGTACATCTGCCCCTCCTTGTCAGGGAGCTGCCCCGTACCGATACCGGAAGCCTCGTTGACCATAATAGGAGGCTCGACCTCTTGAAAGCCAGCCGCCGTAGCTCTGTCGAGGAAGAAGTTGATCAAGGCACGCTGTAGTCTTGCGCCCCTACCCTTATATACGGGGAAGCCTGCGCCCGTGATCTTGACTCCCAGCTCGAAGTCTATGAGGTCGTACTGCTTAGCCAGCTCCCAGTGTGGCAGCTTCGCCGTATTCTCTAGGTGCGGCATCTTACCACCCGTAGCGACGCATAGGTTGTCCTCGGCAGAGGTGCCGTGTGGCACATCGGGGTGTGGCAGATTAGGTACGGAGAGTAGGAGCTGTCGCATCGTCTCCTCAGCCTGTCGCATCGTCTCCTCAGCCTGTTTAGAAACTTCTTTGAGTGCCTGCACCTCGGCTTTGAGCTGCTCAGCCTCCTCGCGAGCCCCCGCTTTCATTTTCTCACCGATAGAGCGTGAGAGGACTTTTTGCTGAGCCAGGCTGTCGTCCTTCTTGTGCTGTGCATCGCGTCTCAGCTTGTCCTGGGCGATGATAGCTGCTATGGGCTCTTCTGCGGGAAAGTGCTTGACGGCGAGCCGCTCGATGACTCCTTGTGGGTCATCCAATATTTGTTTGATGGTAAGCATTACCTACTTCTTTGAGTTATTACGTGTGAGGAGCTTGTCACGCTTGGCAACAAGCTATGCTACAAAGGTACAGTTTCTTCTGCATTTATAGGCACAACCAAGGGAAGAACCCACACCAGAGTGAGTTCTCCCCTCATCAATATCTGACGAGCTACCTAGCTGGCGAAAGCCTCTTCAGGCGTTACTCGGCAGGCTGCTGCGGAGTCTCAGGCTGTGTAGCAGGCGCCTCAGCTGCAGGGGCTGCGGGAGCTGCGGGTAGTGGCAGCGTAGCCTCTGGTTGCTGAGGTAGCATAGGAGCGCTCTGCTGAGACTGCTCGATGAAGCTTTCGCTCTGCTTAGCCTGTACGTGAGGCTTCACAAAGAAAGAGCTGGCAATGCTGAGCACGACCATAGCTCCTGCGAGCGTCCATGTAGCCTTCTCGAGGAAGTCTGTCGTCTTGCGTACCCCCATGTACTTATTGCTCTCGCCGAAGCCTGCTGCTAGACCACCGCCCTTAGAGTTCTGAACGATGACGATAAGGATCAGCAGGATAGCTGCGATGAGGATCAGGATGGTTAGAAAGATTTGCATGTCTACTAGTCTATGAATGCGTATTTATGAGTGAGAAGCATTGTCGATTAGCTTCTCGAGGAAATTCAATTGAACTGCAAAGTAACTAATTTTTTCTGGGAATTTCAAGCTTAGCCCCTCAATAATTTGTTTTGCTCGCTCGTAATGCCCTTGTTTTATGTAGATGGAGGCTAGCGTTTCGGTGAAAAGCATATCGCTCGGCTCCTTATCATCGGCAGGCGTTACCGTAGGCTGTGGAGTGGGGTCAGTAGCTTGAGAAGTTTCAGGAGATGGTGTGGAGAGTAGCCCCGAGAGCGACATATCAGAGGGTGCCGACTCGTACTCTGCTTGTGAGAAGTAGTCTGGGGTAGGCTCCTCCGCGGGGAGAGCTTCTGCCGTGTCGTACTCTAGCTCGTTAGAGAGCGGGCCCTCGCGCTCGGCCACCTTCCGCAGATATTGATCTACGAGAGCAAAGGAGTCTGACGGATCGCAAGCCAGCACAGGCGTCAAGTCTGCTAGCGGCATGTGCAGCCGAGCTAGCAGGTAGAGCTTCTCCCGACTCGGTAGGTGGGGAGCCCAGCGCTGAAGCTCCGCTTCGTAGCGCAGGTCGCCTAAGATTGACAGGTTGAGTAGGTAGAGCATCACGATGCTCTGCGCATAGGGATAGGTCTCCACCAGCTCGGCCAGTGGCGAGAGCGTATGGCGATTAAGCTCCTCAGGGTGAGCCGTCAGCCTATTCAGCTCGTCTAGCGTCATCGTCTTCACTACCAGTCCTCTACTGTGGCGTTAAAGATTTGCTTGACAAGGTCATCGATCAGCTCATTAGCTAGTCCCTCCTGAATGTCTGAAAAGAGGTTGTTGCTGTCAAACTCTTGCGAGGAGGTAAAGGTGCGCCCCGAGAAGCTCTTTTTCTCCTCCACCATGTTGGTGTAAGAGACGCGGACTGTGATCGTAAAGCGTGTCATCGCTGAGAGCGCATCTTCCTGCATAGCCATAGGGGTCAACTCGTAACCGACGATGGCGCCCTCGAGGATCAGATCTCCATTGGCATCGACAGGCTCAAGACGTGTATTGCGACGGAACTGCTCCCGTAGTCGCTCTGAAAACATCTGCGACAAGGGCGGATAGACCAGCGGAGCTTGATTGGGAAAGTCCTCGATGGTGACCGTCTTGATACGTGTATAGTCGATCGTGGCCCCGTTGAACTTATAGCTGATCGAGCAACTCGTCCCGATCATTAGGAGCATCACGACACCTACTATATATAGTAACCTACTCCTCACCATAGCTTCGCAGTTTACGATATAGCGTGCGTGGAGATATGTTTAGCTCCTCAGCAGCTTCTGTTTTATTGCCCCCGTGTCGCTCCAAGGCACGCATGATCAGTATGCGCTCAGCCTCGTCGATGGTCATCGGCTTGTCGGGCAAAAGTGGCTCCTCTACGGGTGCTTCTATAAACTCCTTGTGAGGCTCTAGGTAAGGCTCTGAATCCGGCTCAGTCACCTCCTCGGCCTCTGTGTGCATGGGTTCCATCTCGGCAGGTACAAGCGTCGTATGGATCGGCTCATAGTGAGGCTCCTGACGCATCGTGGCGATAGTCTGCTTGAGCGAGGTGATGTCTCGCTTCATGTCGAAAAGCACCTGGTAAAGTATCTCCCGCTCATTGGCAAAGCTACGCTCCTCCGACTGGCGCTCCACTGGAACCAGCGAGGTACTCAGCTCAGGTGTCCTCTCAGGCAGGTAGCCTCGAAGGTCTTCAGCCGTCAGATGACGGTCGTACTCTAAGATGCTGATACGGTCTGTCAAGTTGCGCAGTTCGCGTATATTCCCTGGCCAAGGATAGCGTCGTAACAGCTCCTCCGCTTCGGGCGTGATCTCCAGCATCGGGATCTGGTTCTTCTCTGCGCTGAGCGAAGCAAAGAGTTTGAAGAGCAGCACTATATCCTCCTGTCGCTTACGTAGCGGAGGCACTACGATCGGTACCGTACTGAGACGATAGTAGAGGTCTTCGCGAAAGCGTCCACGAGCGATCGCCTCCTGTATATTGACATTGGTTGCAGCAACCACTCGTACATCGGTCTTGAGGGGCTTGCTGGCACCTACGGGGATAAACTCTCCCGACTCTAGCACACGGAGCAAGCGAGCCTGCGTAGCAAGTGGCAGCTCCCCCACCTCATCGAGGAAGATGGTACCGCCGTCCGCCTCCTCAAAGTAACCCTTGCGGTCAGAGATAGCACCCGTGAAGGAGCCCTTGCGGTGTCCGAAGAGCTCTGAGTCGATTGTACCCTCAGGGATAGCGCCGCAGTTGACCGCCACATAGCCTTGATGCTTGCGGAGGCTGTAGGCGTGTATAATCTTTGGGAAGAACTCCTTGCCGACACCGCTCTCGCCAGTCACCAACACAGACAGGTCTGTCGGGGCGACCTGTACGGCCGTCTCGATCGCTCGTAGGAAGCTCGGATTGCGTCCCACGATACCAAAGCGCTGCATCACCTGTTGTAGATCCACGTTCATAGGCACAAAGGTACTAAAATGAGCGACATCACACCCTGCCTTGAAAACTTTACCACCCAGCAATATCTATTTAATAGGAACAAATCCTTCGGAAGTGTCGGGGAAACGCTTCACTCGGCAGGGGGTAGTTGCTGGGCGATCCAGCCGGCTATCTTAGCCTCTGAGGAGATGCCGCGAGTGGCGAGAGCCTCCATGTCGATGATCTGATGCGCACGGCTGTAGATCGGCTCACGGAGGCGCATCGCCTCCTCGACATGTTGTCGTAGTGGCTCGCCCGAGAGGTGCGCCACCGAGGGACGGGTACGCTTCGTCAGCTCCAGTCTCTGAGCTAGCACCTCACTGCTATAACGTAGGTACAGCACGGTGCCACTCTCTAAGAGGAGGTCCATGTTGTCATGGTAGATAGGCAAGCCTCCGCCCGTAGCGATGACCGCATCGGGGAGCCCGGCGATCTCCTCCAGGATCATTCGCTCCTTCTGGCGAAAGTACTCCTCGCCGTGCAGCCGAAAGAGGTCTGACACCCGCTGACGAAAACGACTCTCGATATAAATGTCTGTATCTACAAACTCATAGCCGAGCAGCTCCGCCAGCGTGCGACCGACGGTGCTTTTGCCAGCACTCATATAGCCTACCAGGTAGAGGGTCATCGCTTGAGTTCTGGGTAAGCAATGCGTGAGTGGTAGATGGTGGCGAGCTTCTCTGCAAAAATATCCTTGATGGTCTGAATATCCCTAAAGGTCAGAGGAGTATTGTTGAGCAGTCCATCGGCGACGATTGAGTCAATGATCTTATTGACATGTGCTATCAAGGTCTCCTTGCTGAGATCCTTGAGACTGCGACTACTTGCCTCTATAGCGTCCGCCATCATTAGGATACCAGTCTCCTTAGTATTCGGATTGGGTCCGGGATAGGTAAACTTATCCACATCAACCGTCTCGTCGGGATGCTCGTTGCAATACTGATTGTAGAAGTACTTCGTTATGCCTCGTCCATGGTGCATCCGGATGAAGTCTTGGATCGCCTGCGGAAGGTTGTACTTTTGCGCCATAGCCAGCCCGTCCGTCACATGCTTGATGATGACAGCAGCGCTCTCCGTCGGGGAGAGCTGATCGTGTGGATTGATCGCACCTTGATTCTCCGTAAAGTATGCCGCATTGCGCATTTTACCTATGTCGTGGTATAGTGCGCCAGCACGTACGAGGCGGGCATCAGCACCGATAGCGGTAGCCGCTTCGCTCGCCAGGAGAGCCATCTGCATCGAGTGCTGGAAGGTGCCAGGAGCCTGCTCCGAGAGCTGCCGTGGCAGAGGTCGGTTCACGTCGCTTAGCTCCACGAGCGTTATGTTCGAGACATAGCCAAAGGTCCTCTCGATGAGGTAGATGAGCAGGTAGCTAAACATATTGAAGATCAGGTTGAAGGAGAAGTAAAGCAGATTGCTCAAGTCATTACTGCCCAGCATGCCTCCCGTCATCAACGAGTAGCTACAGGTCATCACATTATATATTACGAAGATGAGGAAGGTGGCACGGATGATCTGTGCCCGTGAGGAGAGCGACCGAAGGCTAAAGACCGCGACCATACCAGCGACAAACTGTATCACGACAAACTCCAGCGGAAATGAGACATAGAGCGCACAGATCAGCACCGTGATGAGAAAGACGTAGATCGCCGTACGAGACTCAAAGAAGGTGCGCACCAGTATCGCTACCGACACAAACGGGATCGCATAGACCCACGCTCCCAATTCATTACGAGCGAAGATAATCGTCAGGACCGCATAGATGAGGATCAGCAGTGAGAGGAAGAGCGTGTTCTTATACTCCTTGACAATCTTCGGCCGGTAGTAGAAGAGGAAGAACCAGAGCCCCAGCAGTAGCGAAGCTATAATCAAGAAAGTCCCCACACTCATCGGCAATACCTGCCGTAGGTTACTGTCTCGCTGCTCCTCCGTGACGCGACGCAGTGACTGCAGGATATCGTACTGCTGTGAACTCACGATCTCTCCCTTACCGATGATGCGCTCTCCCTTTTGGACCACCCCCATAGACTTAGAGAGATTACGTAGCTCATCATCGATCACCTGCTGTGTCTTAGCCTCGTTCGGATAGACATTGACCTCGATATACTTACTCGGGTCAAACTTCCGTACGATAGACTTACTCATCCCCTGAGGCAACCTTTCGGTAGCTTGCTGATACGCCTCCATAGGGGTCGAGAAGAGCGTCGCAGGCGTCAGACGGCTCACCTGATCTGCGCTCAGGAGCTTGACCTCCAGCACATCCTCCTGCCTTAGCTTAGAGGCTATCTCCTCCTCTATGATTCCATTACGATAGAGATCCCTGAGGTAGTCACGCATGTAAAAGTAGTAAGCGTCGTCCGTCACCTCACGGCTCCACTTGGCACTCCAATCATCGTCCCACTTGCGTAGCATCTTACTCCCCGTGATCGTATCGATCTGATAGTAAGGCAAAATCGTCTGGCGTACGCTGTCACGCTCCCGCTGTATCATCTCATCCGACTTGTAGATCGGGAAGGTAAAAGGTGCTACCAGCAGCTCCTCCCCCATCCACGGCTTACCCTCTACCACTTGGTACTGAAAGGTCTCCTCGTCATGAGGCGAGAGCAGAGTGATAACCAATGCTAAAAGGACAAAGGTCAGCAGGGCATATAGGTGTGTCGTCTTGAACTGTGTCATAGTCTTGTATACTAATGTGGAGGGAGCTACTCCCCCTCGTGGCAATCCTACCGCAAAGGTACTCATTTATCTGACTGCAATGTTTTTGGGGTCAACATCGGGCCCAAACTGTCGGACAGAACTTAATATCTTTCAAACTTCAGCTCTCAGCCCCTGAGAAAAGGACTTTTCTCTGGGGCTATTTTTTGTTTTCCAAGGAAGAACAAAAAAATTCTTCGGACTTATCATTTGATTCTTCCGAAGTATCGTTTGATTCTTCCGAAGAAATTTCTCTTACCTCCGTGGAGAATTTTTATTTCCTCGGGAGCTATTGGGGAAATTCCTCCGTGGAGATTTCTTTTCAGTGAATTGTTTGGAGAATCAGAACAATCGAAGCCATCAGAACCGACGAGAAACCTGGGACGTATATCCTGTGATGTGCAGTTCGCTGTAGAAGTGCACGTTTCCTGAGTGCATTACGGAGCCTAGATCGAATGGAGACTTTCTACTCGTTGGTCCTATTTTACTACCTTTGTGTACAACATCTAGAGCACTACGACTATGCAGCACTTTACCTTAAAAGCCTTACTCCTACAGCTCCTGCTACTCTTGGGGGCGACCTACACCATAGCACAGGTACGCGCCATCACGAGCGATGGCGATGAAGTGATGCTCTACCCCAATGGCACTTGGGAATATATCAGTAGGCAGCCCAACCCATATGCCTACCAGGAGCCTTCGACACCCATTGGAGCTGGAGTCTCAGGCAAGCGAATCGGCATCATACTGCGTAGAAAGCTGCTCTTCGTTCTGCGTGATGGTCAACTCGAGGATGTCATCGTCTATGACACGAAGGGACAGCCCGCTTACTCCTATCGTGAGGGAGTCTATCAGATCCCCTATGGGTGGCAAGTGAAGTACGAGCCTTTTTCCGACCGTGTGACCCAATTCGGGCCCTACGAGTTTAAGTATCATATACTCTCGAGTCGACTGGAGCGGGTGGGAGCCTGCGATATAGACTACGAAATGTTTTCCGACCGCATCAGACGGATCGGAGGCTACGACATCAAGTACGACTCCTTCTCTAACCTCATCAGGGGAGTAGGCAATATAGAGATTCTGTATGATGCCTTCAAGGAGCGAGTCACAGGGCTTCGCGGGCAAGATCCAGGTGTCGAGATCTACTTCATGCGTAACGGCAAAAGTCGCCCCAACCCCTTGCTGTAGATTCTAGAGGAAATAATACGTAGTCTGAACATTTAGTCTCCATATAATATAGCCACAATCGTATGGATCATATCACGCTGACCGAAGAGCTACAGCAGACTCTGGAGTCCTTTATGGAGTACCTGCGACTAGAGCGCAACGCCTCTCCACTCACCCTCACCACCTACCGACCCGCCATCAAGTCCTATATGGAGTCTGCTCTAGAGCTGGCTAGTGATGAGTGGAGTCCTAGTGATGCAGACCGCGATCTCGTACGTAACTGGATCATGCAGCAGATGGACGATGAGCTGACCAGTACGACGGTTAACAAGAATCTAAGCGCCGTCAAGTCCTTCTACAAGTATCTCCAGCTACGGGGACTCATCGACAGTAATCCTACCCGCTATCTGCGAGGCCCCAAGCGAGAGCACACACTCCCCTCCTTCCTCACACAAGCCCAGATAGAGGAGGCATTAGAGACGATCTCGACTGACCCAAAGGACTTTCTCGCAGTGCGCAATCGACTCATCATAGAGACTATCTATCAAACAGGGTTACGCCGTGCTGAGGTGGCTAGTCTGGAGACGCAGCAAGTAGATCTCAAATCCATGTCGCTGCGTGTGGTGGGTAAGGGACGTAAAGAGCGCATAGTCCCCTTCGGAGAGGCGCTAAAGAAGCAAATGGACGCTTATCTCACATTGAAGAAGCGAAAAGTGGGTCAGTCTCGTTATTTTTTTGTTACTTTGAAGTGCAGACCGCTCTCAGGAGCCGACGTCTATCAAGTGGTCCACAAAGCGCTCGATGCAGTGCCGGGATTGCCACGCAGAGGAGCTCACACGCTGAGACACTCCTTTGCCACTGAGATGCTCAATGCTGGAGCTCCAATCACCTCCATCAAAGAGCTACTAGGACATAGCAATCTAGATACAACCACTAGATACACCCACACCTCCTTCGAGCAGCTCAAACAATTGTATCACGCTCACCCTAGAGCACAAAGTTCAGTATCACCTATGATTAACGTACACATCCAGTCTCTACAGTTTGATGCCAGCGAGGCACTCCAAGAGTTTGCAAAAAAGAAGATCGATCGTCTCGCACGCTTTGACGACACCATTAGCAAGGCTGAGGTCACCCTGCGACTAGACAAGTCCAACGCTACCCAAGGCAAGATAGCTGCTATCCGTCTAATAGTGCCAGGATATGATCACTACGCTGAGAAGGGAGCAGCTTCCTTTGAAGAGGCTATCGACGAGGCTATCGATGCACTCAAGCGCCAGATAGATCGCGCTAAAGCAAATAAATAGTTAGTAGGTAGTAGGTAGTGGGTAGTCGTGTATCACTAGAGCTGATCAGAGATCAGAGGAAGATGTCACCATCCACTACCTACTACGCACATGCCCTTTAGTCCCTCTGAGTAAGAAAGTCGCCCGAAAGTTTTGGTATTTCCAAAATAGTTCGTACATTTGCACTCAGTTTGTGATGCCATCCATCTCTCTCAAGCGTGAGGAACGTCTAGGCTACACAAACTAAAGTAGCGATTGGGCAGTTACCAGAGTGGCCAAATGGGGCTGACTGTAACTCAGCTGGCGTAAGCCTACGGTGGTTCGAATCCATCACTGCCCACACGACTATATGCCTATGTAGCTCAGTGGTAGAGCACTTCCTTGGTAAGGAAGAGGTCCCGGGTTCAAATCCCGGCATCGGCTCTAAAATATGGCAGCACCTAGCACACAGTTCACCGAGATTGTGGATGGTGGATGCCCTTTGCAACGAATAAGATTAAGACAAACATAAGAACAAGGTTATGGCTAAAGAACATTTTCAAAGGACGAAACCACACGTCAACATTGGCACCATCGGTCACGTAGACCACGGTAAGACTACGCTTACAGCTGCTATTACCAAGGTATTGGCTGACGCAGGCTTCTCAGAGGCCCGCTCATTTGACTCTATCGACAATGCGCCTGAGGAAAAGGAGCGTGGTATCACCATTAACTCTTCACACGTTGAGTACGAGACGGCAAATCGTCACTACGCACACGTTGACTGTCCAGGCCACGCTGACTACGTTAAGAACATGGTCACTGGTGCTGCTCAGATGGACGGTGCCATCATCGTAGTTGCTGCCACTGACGGTCCTATGCCTCAGACTCGTGAGCACATCCTACTAGCACGTCAGGTCAACGTACCTCGTCTAGTTGTCTTTATGAACAAGTGTGACCTTGTTGAAGACGAGGAGATGCTTGAGCTCGTAGAGATGGATATGCGTGAGCTACTGAGTTTCTATGAGTTCGATGGTGACAATACGCCTATAATCCGTGGATCTGCTCTTGGAGCTCTCAATGGAGAGCCCACGTGGGTAGCGAAGGTTATGGAGCTCATGGAGGCTGTAGACACTTGGATCCCACTACCTGAGCGCGATATCGACAAGCCCTTCCTAATGCCTGTAGAGGACGTATTCTCTATCACAGGTCGTGGTACTGTCGCTACGGGTCGTATCGAGACTGGTGTCGTTAAGGTCAACGACGAGGTTCAGATCATCGGTCTAGGTGCTGAGGGTAAGAAGAGCGTCGTAACTGGCGTGGAAATGTTCCGCAAGATCCTTGATGAGGGTGAGGCTGGAGATAACGTAGGTCTCCTACTCCGTGGTATTGACAAGGACGAGATCAAGCGCGGTATGGTCCTCGCACACCCAGGACAAGTTAAGCCTCACGATCACTTCAAGGCTGAGGTCTATATCCTGAAGAAGGAAGAGGGTGGTCGTCATACCCCATTCCACAACAAGTACCGTCCTCAGTTCTACATCCGTACGCTAGACGTAACAGGTGAGATCACACTCCCAGAGGGTGTAGAGATGGTTATGCCTGGTGATAACGTCACCATTGACGTCAAGCTCATCTCTCCAGTAGCTTGTAGCGTAGGTCTACGCTTCGCTATCCGTGAGGGTGGCCGTACCGTTGGTGCTGGTCAGATCACCTCACTAGAGGACTAATAGCTCTTAGCTGACTTAGCCTGTGACTCATCTAGAGTCCGCGTCAGGTTAAACAGCAATCTAACTTCTCCCAACTCCCTCCCCCACTAAGTATGAACTCGCTTCCATCGAAGCAAGGGTCATAGTGGGAGGGGGAGTTACGAGGAGTTTTCATCTCCACAGTCATCATTTCTAGCAGATCGAGTCTCCTGACTGACAGGACTCACATGCTACACAAAACTCGTCTTACGCTAGTTAAAGTAGTCAGACGTGTACGAGACGATGCTAACATACGGGTTTAGCTCAGTTGGTAGAGCACAGGTCTCCAAAACCTGGTGTCGGGAGTTCGAGCCTCTCAACCCGTGCAAACTATAAGATGCTCTTATGAACTTTTTCAAGCGTATAGGTACCTACACTAAGAACTGCTACAATGAGTTGGTACACAAAGTCAGCTGGCCTACTCGTAGCGAACTGATCAATAGCACAGTGGTCGTCATGATCGCTTCAGTGATTATTGCCATCTTTGTCGCAGGCGTAGACTTTGTCTTCCAGCAGCTAATGCAGCTAGTGTACGGTCTAGTCTAGACTCTGCACCAAGCATAGAGCATTGACAATATAAGCCTAATAGATAAACAGAGTCTAGAGGCAAGCGTGTTCCATTAGTACAGCCGACTCTAGACGAGGCTTGTGAAGCCCCTATATTTCTGGTTTATCTGCAATTTAGTAAAGGCTTTATCGTATAGTTACAAACGGATCAACCGTATTCTATCATCGAATCTAATCTAAACTAAAGACATGAGTCAAGATTCACAGCCCATGAGATTTTACGTTCTTCGTGTCCTCAGCGGACAGGAAAAGAAAGTCTGTGAGTATATAGAAGCGGCAAAGTCCAATGGAACTTTAGGTTCGTACGTACGTCGTGTACTAGTTCCCACTGAGCAGGTGGTCTCTCAGCGCAATGGTAAAAAGGTGGTCAAAGAGCGCCCCTATATGCCAGGATATGTGCTAGTGGAGGCTGCACTCGTTGGAGATACAGAACACACGCTATGCACGATACCTAATGTAATAGGATTCTTGAACTCTCGTATGACTGATGGTCAGCTATCTCCAGAGCCACTACGTACTCAAGAAGTACAGGATCTCTTGGGACAGGCAGATCGCGATGCTGAGGGTGCTGGACGCTTTGACGTTGAGTACAGCGTCGGCGAGTCTGTACGGATCATTGATGGTCCATTCTCAGACTTCTCAGCGACAATCGACGAGGTCAAGAGTGATAAGAGAAAGCTCAAGGTGATGGTGAAGATCTTCGGAAGGAAGACTCCACTGGAGCTTGATTACACACAGGTCGAGAAGGAATAGAAGATTGTTACGGATCGAGCATTCCAACTCATAGTTGCTCACATAGGCGTAGGGCTAATTCTCTCGGATAGCGTCGAGACGCGGTCTAGCTTCCAACTTAAAGGCCCTTACTCGCTCCATGAGAATACTACCCAAGATGCAGTAATGATCCCGTGTGTATCTGTTTATAATATAATCGAATAACAAAATGGCAAAAGAAGTTGCAGGGCAGCTTAAGCTGCAAATCAAAGGAGGGGCCGCTAACCCCTCGCCTCCTGTGGGCCCAGCACTTGGTGCTAAGGGTATCAACATCATGGAGTTTTGTAAGCAATTTAATGCCAGGACTCAGGATCGCGCTGGTAAGGTATTGCCAGTAGTGATAACCTACTATGCTGACAAGTCCTTTGACTTCATCGTCAAGACTCCTCCCGTAGCCGTACAGCTACTAGAAGCTAGTAAAGCTAAGGGCGGCTCAGCAGAACCCAACCGAATCAAAGTTGCTAAAGTCACTTGGGATCAAGTTAGGACTATAGCAGAAGATAAGATGTCTGACCTCAACTGCTTTGCTGTCGAGTCGGCCATGAAGATGGTCGCTGGTACAGCTCGTAGTATGGGGATTAGTGTGACGGGTACGAAACCTGAGAATCTCTAATCGCAATCAACTGAAATGAGTAAACTAACAAAAAATCAGAAGATAGTAGCGAGTAAGGTCGAAGCAGGCAAGTCCTATTCACTAGATGAAGCTTCCAAGCTTCTGAAGGAGATTACCTTCACGAAGTTTGACGCATCAGTAGACATAGACATTCGTCTGGGTGTCGATCCTCGCAAGGCTAATCAGATGGTGCGTGGCACTGTCTCACTGCCTCACGGTACCGGTAAGGAGGTACGTGTCCTAGCACTCTGTACTCCAGACAAGGAGGCAGAGGCGCAAGAGGCTGGGGCTGACTATGTCGGTCTCGATGAGTACATCAATAAGATCAAGTCTGGATGGACTGACATTGATGTGATCATTACCATGCCTAGCGTCATGGGCAAGATCGGAGCCTTGGGTCGTGTACTGGGACCACGTGGTCTGATGCCTAACCCCAAGAGCGGTACCGTAACAAACGATCTCGGTGCTGCTATCAAGGAGGTGAAGGCTGGTAAGATCGACTTCAAGGTAGACAAGGCAGGTATCATACATACCTCAGTGGGTAAGATCTCTTTCGACCCTAAGCAAATTAGAGAAAACGCCAAGGAGTTCGTCGACACGGTGGTACGTCTGAAGCCAACCTCTGCTAAGGGAACCTATATCAAGAGTATCTACCTCTCTACAACAATGAGTGCAGGGATCAAGATCGATCCCAAGTCAGTCGTATCCGTAGTAGAATAACGTCTCACCAACTAAGAAACACAATTCTATGAAAAAGGAAACGAAGTCAACTGTCATCGAGCAGTTACACTCTTATATAGAGAGCTACCCCAACTTCTACTTGACCAACATTGAGGCACTCAATGCAGAGAAGACGAGCGAACTACGCCGTCTCTGCAACAAGAGTGGCATCAAGCTGGTCGTAGTCAAGAACACACTGATGCGTCGTGCCCTCAGTGAGATCGACTCTGTCGATTACGCAGAGCTCTACGAGTCTCTCAAGGGCAACACGGCCGTCATGTTTTCAGAGGTTGCTAATGCTCCTGCTAAAGCGATCAAGGCTTTCCGCTCTGACAATAAGGAACTCGGACGTCCCGACCTAAAGGCGGCATACGTTCAGGAGGGCTTTTATATCGGAGCTGACCAACTCGAGACTCTGGTCAACATCAAGAGTCGCGAGGAGCTCATTGCTGACATTGTAGCTATGCTGGAGGGCCCAATCCAGGGCGTACTCGGGCAGCTTGATTCAGCAGCTGGCACTATCCATGGGGTCTTAGATACCCTAGCCGAGAGGCAATAAACATCTAAGAAATCACTTCAATCAGAAACAAACATAACATCAATACAGACATGGCAGATATAAAGGCTATTGCAGAGACTCTTGTTAATCTCACAGTAAAAGAAGTAAGCGAGCTCAAGGAGCTACTCAAGGAGGAGTATGGTATCGAGCCTGCAACTGCAGCAGTCGCTGTAGCTGGTCCTGCAGCTGGTGCTGCAGCAGAGGCTGAGGAGAAGTCCTCTTTCGACGTTGTACTCAAGAGCTTTGGCGCTGCTAAGCTTGCAGTCGTTAAGGCTGTTAAGGAGCACGCTGGTCTTGGCCTCAAGGAGGCTAAGGAGCTAGTCGACGCTGCACCTACGAACATCAAGGAGGGTGTCGACAAGGCTACAGCTGAGGCTCTCAAGGCTGCACTTGAGGAGGCTGGTGCTGAGGTTGAACTAAAGTAAACCCGCTTGACACCTGTCTGACACAGGTCACATTGGTTAAGGATTCCCCCCTCGATACGTATGGGGGGAGTTCTTAGCCTTTTCGCATCTTTTGCTCTCTGGAGGCACCACTCACAGGCGAAGCTGTCACAAACACGTGATAACTTTCTATACGTTGAGGAGGTGTCTTGGACTGTCAGATAGGCTTAGATACAAGTCTCTAGAGCTAGACACCCATAGCTCTATCCCTCGAGTAGTAGCTCGCTACAATTTTAGTTAGTAAGCACCTGCTCCCCCGCCTCTCTCTGTGAGAGCAGCTCCTCTCCCCTACATTTACCATTTCTCTCTGAAGCATACGATGGCATCCAAACCAACCAATACTAGAAAGAGCTTCGCATCTATTGCTCATCCAATGGAGTACCCTGACTTCTTGGAGGTGCAGCTCAAATCTTTTCAGGACTTCTTTCAGCTCAATACTCCTGCCGAGAGTAGAAAGAAAGAGGGATTATTTAAAGTCTTCTCTGAGAACTTCCCCATCGAAGACACTCGCAATAACTTCAAGCTTCTATTTGAAGACTACTTCGTCGATCCTCCTAAGTATTCGATAGAGGAGTGCTTGCGTCGTGGTCTGACCTATAGTGTCCCCCTGAGGGCTAAGCTCAAGCTCACCTGCGAAGACCCCGAGCACGAAGACTTTGAGTCCACCGTACAGGACGTCTTCCTAGGCTCTATCCCTTACATGACCCCTGCGGGGACGTTTGTCATCAATGGTGCAGAGAGAGTCGTCGTATCTCAGCTACACCGTTCACCAGGCGTCTTCTTTGGATCCAGCCTACACAACAACGGGACGAGACTCTACTCGGCTCGTATCATCCCATTCAAGGGTTCGTGGATCGAGTTCGCTACCGATACGAACAACGAGCTATACGCTTACATCGATCGTAAGAAGAAGCTCCCCATCACGACCCTCCTACGTGCCATCGGCTATGAGACAGACAAAGACATCCTCGATCTCTTTGGCATCGCTGAGGAGATCCCTGTCACGCTAGAGTCGCTGCAGGCTAACTATGGACGACAGCTGGCTGCCTCCGTCATACTGAAGTATTACGATGAGGAGAGCGAGGAGGAAACGGGAGAGACAGAAACCTTTGCTCGATACAACACGCTCGTAGAGCAAAATGCCATCCTAGATGAAGACAATGCTCAGGTCATCCTAGAGAATGGTATCGAGACCATTCTATTGCGTCGTGACTTAGCTTCATCCGATCAGGAGTCTACAGATCAGGAGATCATGGACTACTCGATCATCTTTAATACGCTCAAGCGCGACTCAGCCAATTCTGAGCAGGCCGCTTATAACTTCATCTACAACCTCCTACGCAACTCTACTCCACCCGATGATCAGAGTGCTAAGGAGATCTTCAACAACATCTTCTTCTCGGAGAAGCGCTATGACCTAGGCGATGTAGGGCGCTACAAGATCAATAGCAAGCTAGGACTAGACATAGATCCAAACGTCAAGATCCTCACAGCTGAGGATATCGTTGCGATCATACGTCATCTGATCAAGCTCGTCAATGGTAAGGCTCCTGTCGATGACATCGATCACCTATCGAATCGTCGTGTCAGGACCGTCGGAGAGCAGCTATACAACCAGTTTAGTATAGGTCTGAGTCGTATGGCTCGTACGGTCAAGGAGCGTATGAACGTACGTGACAGTGAGGTCTTCACACCCGTCGATCTAGTCAACTCCAAGACGATCGCATCGGTTGTCAACAGCTTCTTCGGGACCAATGCGCTCTCACAGTTTATGGATCAGCAGAATCCACTCTCTGAGATTACGCACAAGCGTCGTCTATCGGCACTAGGCCCTGGCGGTCTGACACGAGATCGTGCAGGCTTCGAGGTGCGAGACGTACACTACACTCATTATGGCCGTCTCTGTCCTATCGAGACGCCTGAGGGACCAAACATCGGACTCATCTCCTCGCTTTGTGTCTATGCAAAGATCAACGAACTGGGCTTCATCACGACTCCTTATCGTAATGTCAAGAAGGGTACTGTAAGCTTTGAAGACTCCGAGCTTGCCTACTTTACTGCTGAAGAAGAGGAGGATAAGACCGTAGCTCAGGGTAACGCTCCCCTAGACGACGACGGACACTTCGTCCGCTCTCGTGTCAAGGCGCGCTATGGTGCAGACTTCCCTGTGGTGGAGCCTGAGGAGGTAGACCTGATGGATGTCTCTCCGACGCAGATAGCTTCGATTGCGGCTTCGCTCATCCCATTCCTCGAGCACGACGATGCTAACCGTGCCCTCATGGGATCTAACATGATGCGTCAGGCAGTACCGCTACTGACACCTGAGGCTCCTATTGTAGGCACAGGCATCGAGCGCAGACTAGTCTCAGACTCTCGCACCCAGATAGAGGCTGCGGGCGATGGCGTGGTCGTTTACGTCGATGCCACCAAGATTGTGGTCGACTATGACCGCACGGAGGAGGAAGAGCTCGTCAGCTTCGAGCCCTCAGAGGTTACCTACACTCTTCCCAAGTATCGTAAGACCAATCAATCTACAACGATAGACCTAAGCCCCATCTGTCGCAAGGGAGACCGAGTCACTAAGGGGCAAATACTTACTGAGGGCTTCTCCACTCAAGATGGCGAGTTAGCTCTCGGACGCAACATTTTGGCTGCTTACATGCCTTGGAAGGGGTACAACTACGAGGATGCGATCGTGCTCAACGAGCGTGTCGTCTCAGAGGATCTCTTCACCTCTGTACATGTCGATGAATACTCACTTGATGTACGTGAGACGAAGCGTGGCATGGAGGAGTTTACGGCAGACATTCCCAACGTAAGCGAGGAGGCTACAAAAGACCTCGACGCCAACGGTATCGTTCGTGTAGGAGCTCGCATTGTTCCTGGCGACATCTTGGTAGGTAAGATTACGCCAAAGGGCGAGTCCGACCCCACTCCTGAGGAGAAGCTACTCCTAGCTATCTTTGGAGATAAAGCTGGTGACGTCAAGGACGCTTCGCTCAAGGCTTCGCCCTCGCTCAAGGGTGTTGTCATCGACACGAAGCTTTACTCACGCGCTAATCGTAAGGGCGGTATAGCTGCCACACGCAAGATCAATCAGCGCTACGAGGAGGAGCTATCCAAGCTACAAGCAGCACTCAAGGATGAGCTGGTCTCCAAGCTTCAGATCATACTCAAGAAGCACAAGACCACAGCAACAGACTTCGTTGACTACATCGGCGTCGTCAAGGTCAAGGCTGGTACACGCATCACCAAGTCGCTGCTCCTCGAGCTAGACTACAATGACTTGCGCATGTCTGACTGGACCAAGGATGAGCATACTAACGAACTTGTCAAGCAGACGATCGCTAACTATATCAAGAAGGACAAGGTCACCGTTGCAGAGGTCAATAGGCGCAAGCTCGATGAGACTCTCGGCGACGAGTTGCCTTCAGGCATCATTCAGACCGCTAAAATCTTGATTGCTAAGAAGCGTAAGATACAAGTCGGCGATAAGATGGCTGGACGACATGGTAACAAGGGTATCGTCTCCAAGATCGTACGTCGTGAAGATATGCCTTACCTGCCAGATGGTACGCCAGTAGACATCTGTCTTAACCCACTGGGTGTGCCTTCACGTATGAACCTAGGGCAGATTTTTGAGGCCGTTCTAGCATGGGCTGGACGTAAGCTCGGAGTCAAGTTTGCCACTCCTATCTTCGATGGAGCCACACTTGATGATCTCAATGCGTGGACCGACAAAGCTGGTCTACCACGTGGTGGTCAGATGAAGCTCTACGATGGCGGTACAGGCGAGCCTTTTGACCAGGAGGCGACCGTAGGTGTCACCTACTTCCTCAAGCTCGGTCACATGGTCGACGACAAGATGCACGCCCGCTCGATCGGTCCGTACTCACTGATCACACAGCAACCTCTCGGTGGTAAGTCCAACTTCGGAGGTCAGCGCTTCGGAGAGATGGAGGTGTGGGCACTTGAGGCCTTCGGTGCAGCACACGTCCTTCAGGAGATCCTCACCATCAAGAGTGATGACGTCGTAGGTCGCTCTAAGGCTTATGAGGCGATCGTGCGTGGCGACAACATGCCTACGCCAGGTCTCCCCGAGTCTCTCAACGTGCTACTCAATGAGCTCAAGGGTCTAGCCCTCAGCGTACATATTGAGTAATCCCCCTCCCCCCTATCCTTACACACTATATATAGTCAGACTTAAGTTATGGCATACAAGACAGCCCCTAAGAGCAAGACCACCTTTTCATCCATTAGGCTATCCTTGGCATCCCCTGAGGAGATCCTAGCGGCATCACATGGAGAGGTCACGAATCCGAATACTCTTGACTATAAAACATACAAGCCAGTACGTGATGGACTCTTTTGCGAGAGAATCTTCGGCCCAGTCAAAGATTACGAGTGCAACTGTGGTAAGTTCAAGCGCATACGCTTCCGTGGTACCATCTGCGACCGTTGTGGTGTAGAGGTTACGGAGAAGAAAGTGCGTCGTGAGCGTACTGGACATATCAAGCTCGCTGTACCCGTAGCGCATATTTGGTATTTCCGTAGTCTACCTAACAAGCTTGCCTCTCTGCTCAACCTCAAGTCTAAAGACCTTGAGGCGATCATCTACTACGAGAAGTATATCGTACTGCAGAGCGGAGTCTCTGATCTAGAGGTCAATACGATCCTTACCGAGGAGGAGTATCAGGCCAAGCTAGACGAAATCGATCAGAGCCATCCAGACAACTACGACCTGCCAGAGAGTGACCCAGACAAGTTTGTCGCCAAGATCGGAGCAGAGGCACTCTATGAGATGCTCTCTAACCTAGACCTAGATAGTCTCTCCTACGAGCTCCGTGACAAGGCGCATACAGAGACCTCACAGCAGCGCCGTCTAGACGCGCTCAAGCGTCTCAACGTCGTCGAGTCCTTCCGTGCGTCCAAGGACATCAACCGTCCCGAATGGATGATCCTCAAGGTCGTACCAGTCATACCACCCGATCTACGACCACTCGTACCGCTCGATGGTGGTCGCTTTGCAACAAGCGATCTTAACGAGCTCTATCGTCGTGTCATCCTGCGCAACAACCGTCTCAAGCGACTCCTAGAGCAGAGCGTTCCTGAGGTCATCATCCGCAATGAGAAGCGCATGCTTCAGGAGGCTGTCGACTCACTACTCGACAACTCTCGCAAGTCTAGTGCGTTCAAGGGGGAGAACAACCGTCCTCTCAAGTCTCTCTCAGACAGCCTCAAGGGTAAGCCCGGTCGTTTCCGTCAGAATCTACTCGGTAAGCGTGTAGACTACTCCGCACGTTCCGTCATCGTTGTCGGTCCTGAGCTGCAGATGCACGAGTGCGGACTACCCAAGGATATGGCAGCTGAGCTCTACAAGCCCTTTATCATTCGCAAGCTCATCGAGCGTGGCATCGTCAAGACGGTCAAGAGCGCTAAGCGTATCGTAGATCGCCGTGACAACGTCATCTGGGAGATCCTAGAGAACGTCATGAAGGGACACCCCGTACTGCTCAACCGTGCTCCGACACTACACCGTCTAGGTATACAAGCCTTCCAGCCTAAGATGATCGAGGGTAAAGCTATCCAGCTACACCCCTTGGCTTGTACCGCTTTCAATGCCGACTTCGACGGTGACCAGATGGCTGTACACCTACCCCTAGGCAACGAAGCTATCCTAGAGGCTCAGCTACTTATGCTTGCTTCGCACAACATCCTCAACCCCGCCAATGGTGCACCTATCACCGTTCCCTCGCAGGATATGGTCTTGGGACTCTACTACATCACCAAGATTCGCAAGGGTGTTAAGGGTAGCGGACTCACCTTTTATGGTGTCGAGGAGGCTCGGATTGCATACAACGAGGGCAAGCTAGACATCCACGCACCGATCAACGTACGCATTGACAACGTCCTCGAAGACGGTCAGCTTGTCAGCAAAATCATTGAGACCTCCATGGGGCGTATCATGGTCAATGAAAACGTCCCCACCGAGGTTGGTTACATCAACGAGACCCTAGGCAAGGGTGCGCTACGCTCTATCATCTCCAATGTGATCAAGGTGTGTGGCTTTGCCAAGACCGCTCAGTTCCTGGACAAGATCAAGAACCTCGGTTACCACATGGCATTCAAGGGTGGTCTCTCATTCCGTCTGCAAGACGTCGTCATTCCTAAGGACAAAGAGCGACTCGTCGCTGAGGGCAATGAGCGTGTTGAGGAGATCTTCGCACAGTACAACGAGGGCTTTATCACCAATACGGAGCGATACAACCAAATCATCGATACGTGGAGTAACGTTTCTAACAAGATCACTGCTTCTCTGATGAGACAGCTAGCTCAGGACGACGAGGGCTTCAACAACATCTTCATGATGATGGACTCAGGTGCTCGTGGATCGAAGGAGCAGATTCGTCAGCTCGCTGGTATCCGTGGTCTGATGGCTAAGCCTCAGAAGAGTGGTTCAGGCGGTGGTCAGGTCATTGAGAACCCTATCCTCTCTAACTTCAAGGAGGGTCTCTCCGTGCTGGAGTACTTTATCTCCTCTCACGGTGCTCGTAAGGGTCTAGCCGATACCGCACTTAAGACGGCAGATGCTGGTTACCTGACACGTCGTCTCGTAGACGTATCGCACGATGTCGTCATCTCTGAGGAGGACTGCGGCACACTGCGAGGCATCGAGATGTCTGACGTGATGAAAAATAGTACCGTCGTCGCTACCCTAGGCGAGCGCATCCTCGGTCGTACCTCCGTCCATGACATCAAGCACCCTGAGACTGGCGAGTACATCGTACGTGCTGGTGAGGAGATCAACGAAGCGGTTGTAGCAGCCATCAACGCGGCTGGCATCGAGACCGTCGAGGTACGCTCAGTACTCACCTGTGAAACGAAAAACGGTGTCTGTGCCAAGTGCTACGGTCGCAACCTCGCTACCAACAAGCTCGTACAGCGCGGTGAGGTAGTCGGTGTCATCGCAGCGCAAGCTATCGGTGAGCCTGGTACGCAGCTTACGCTACGAACCTTCCACGCTGGTGGTACAGCAAGCAACCAAGAGACCGATGCTACCGTACGAGCACGATTCTCTGGTACCATCGAGTACTCAGATATACGCTACGTAGACGTGGAGCGTGCTGGACGAGATGGTAATATGAGACCCGCACACATCGTGGTCAATCGTACTGCCGAGCTACGCATCCTAGACCCCAAGACTGGCGTCATACTGCAGCACGAGCTGGTACCCTATGCCAGCACCATCTTCTTTGCCAACGGGGCTACCGTCAGCAAGGACGATACACTGCTCAACTTTGACCCACACAATACAGCTCTTATCTCTGAGTTCTCTGGACGTCTTGTCTTCGAGAATCTTGTCGAGAAGGTTACCTTCGAGTACGAGACTGACGAGAGTGCTTCGCACAAAGAGATCGTCATCATCCGCAAGCAGGGTGTCAAGAACAATCTCATCCCGACAGCTCAGATACTAGACGACAAGGGCAATGTACTGCGCTCGTACAATCTCCCCGTCGGCGCTCACCTCGTCAAGGAAGATGGCGATATGATCACTCAGGGAGATATCATCACCAAGACGCCTCGCGCTATCTCGGGTGCTGGTGATATTACGGGTGGTCTACCTCGCGTTCAGGAGCTCTTTGAGGCGCGCAATCCTTCGAGCCCTGCTGTCGTAGCAGAGATCGACGGAACCATCGACTTCGCTGGTGTCAAGCGTGGCAATCAGGAGATCTCCATCACCTCTCGTCTAGGTGAGATCCGTAAGTACTTCGTACCACTTACGAAGCAGATCCTCGTACAGCCTGGCGACTATGTACGTGCCGGTATGCCCCTCTCCGAGGGCGCTGTCACGCCAGCCGACATCCTCGCCATCCAGGGCCCCACGGCCGTACAGGAGTACATCGTCAACGAGGTTCAGGACGTCTATCGTCTACAAGGTGTAAAGATCAACGATAAGCACTTTGAGGTGATCGTCCGTCAGATGATGCGCAAGGTTCAGGTCATCGATCCAGGAGATACCCTCCTGATGCCACAACAGATTGTGGACAAAAACGAAGCTACCGAAGAGAACGACAAGCTCTGGGGTATGAAGGTGATCACCGACGCCGGTGACTCCACCACCATGAAGCCTGGACAGATCATCTCTAGCCGTAAGCTACGTGATGAGAATAGCTCCCTCAAGCGTCGTGACCTCAAGCCCGCTGTAGCACGTGATGCGATGCCTGCTACGACCAACCAGATCCTACAGGGTATCACAAAGGCTGCGCTACAGACGAGAGGATTCATCTCAGCTGCATCCTTCCAGGAGACCTCTAAGGTACTCAACGATGCTGCCATATCGGGCAAGGAAGACAAGCTCGAGGGCATCAAGGAGAATGTCATCTGCGGTCACCTGATCCCTGCCGGTACAGGTCTACCCGAGTATGACAAGCTTCTCGTAATGTCGCAGAAGGAGCATGAAGAGATCGAGGCTCAGAGCCGTCAGACAGGATCTGACGCCAGCTACCGCGCCAAGAAGCTCGACGAGGAAAAAGTCTCCGAGACCGCTCCCGCTAAGTAACAAGTGCCTCACAGAGCTGGTCGCACGACAGCTCTAAAGTAAAGATTATCTCAGGAGCGCTCCCTATAGCCTCCTAACAGATATAAGCAACGAAAAGGAAGGCTCGCCTCACAGGTCCACACGACCTCACAAAGGCGAGCCTTCCTTTTGTTATGCCTTGCGCCCAGAGCAGCAGCCTTAGGGCTGACGCATCATAATATAAAATGAGCGAGCTCAATCTCTCCCGATGAATTTTCAAAGATCTCGGGGGATATTGTTGATTTTCTCCCGAAGAAATCGCGAAATTCTTCGGACTTATCATTTGATTCTTCCGAAGTTTCGTTTGATTCCTCCGAAGTTTCGTTTGATTCTTCCGAAGAATTTTTTCTTTCTTCGGGAGCTATTGGGGAAATTCCTCGGGAGGAATCCGAATCATCGGAGAGGTAGGCATAATCAGTGAGGATTTCTTGCCACTGTGTAGCGATATTCGAACCGTGTATCCTAGTTATCGTCATGTGCAGCTCCTAGCAAACTGGTTATAATGCATCAGCCCTGAGAGCGCCAGCCTCCACCCATTGCTAGTTGTAAATTATTAGTATCTTTACCGCAGTATTCACCCTATCAAGTACTCTTGTCAATTATGCAAAACCCTAACAACTTGTCCAAATCTATGAGAACTAGCTATATAGCTATAGTTCTATTCCTCGTGTCCGCCTTATGTATGAAGGCACAACACGATATGTCGACTGACTTCAACGGTCTAACCCTAACAATAAGGCCCTTCTATTCTGACTATGTCGCAAAGATGGATGAAAGCCCAGTCGACACATGGAGTGATAACAGATATCTTCACTGTCAGTTTATCGAGACTATCCCAAGCTCTCTAATCACGCCAGCAGACACCTTCTTTATTGATCAGGCTCCTGTTAAGATGCTCCCTTATGGTTGGACGCAAACTGTAGCAGGAGTATTCCTTTTGCCCTATATACAAGCAGAATACGTACGAGAATTTAATCTCGAAAAGTTCCCTGTAGCTCCGGCAATTCGATGGAAAGAGAATAAAAACTTTTCCGATCGGGCGGTTCTTAGATATACCTATGTGTCTCCTTTTCAGATAAGGATGAACGGCTACTATAGTCCAACGTGCTTTCTAATGCCCGAAGAATTGAATTATTTCTTTTCTCGGAAAGGTGTACCTCAGGATTCATTGCGTATCACAGTGGATGCTTCCGATGCGTTGTTTTACACGCGATCCGATAGACCACTGGTTCCCGATCCAATAGATCCCGCCTTGAAAAGAATAGATTGCACCGTATCTACAGCTCCCTCTATCTTTTTCTTATACCGACCTGCTTTTCTTCATAAAGAAAAGACTATTGAGGGGATTGATATTGACGTCCTATTCCAGCATCTCGATATGTCGCAGAAACTTACAAATGCAAGTGAAGTCAAGCTGGAGCTCCTCCCTCTTAAGGACACAGCACCCATAGACAGTGCTATATGTCTACTCCAGCAAATTGTTCCTCCATTGGATAAGCTCACGAAGCCATTGGAGTCCTCCCCCACAAAGGTGGATTTAATTGTCTCCAATATGAAGCAGTCATGGGATGACTGGGGGTTTGTATATGGAAAAGCTTTCGAATACAGCGAAAATAAGGTCCTACTGGTTGATCCTGATGATTATTACTCTCGTGTATTAACACATGAGATGGCCCATCTATTTCTTCCTTTTGTGGAGCTTGATCAAGCTTCCTGGATGTCCTCCGTAGATAAATCCATGCTAAACGAAGCGCTCGTGGAGTATGTCGCCTGCGTTATTCACAAGAAATATACAGGAGAAAGCTATTGGGAGGAGAAGGAACGTTATGTCTCGGAAAATGTGGATAGCACAATGTTGAATGATGTATCGCAAATAGAGGAAGTTACTTACACTGGGGAAGACAGCAATAGTAGCTATTGGCTATACTACACCTATATTCCTCACTGTATTCATCAGAAAGCATTGGTGAGTGGTGGAGATTGGGCGGTAGCAGAGCGTATTGTCTCCATCTACAAACGAGGGCTAGAGTCTAATTGGGACGAGGACACTATGCTCCCCATCTTAAATCAGTTCAAAGACGACTTCGGAATTCGTTTTTGAGTAGTAAGTCAATAAGCCGCAAAGGCAATTCTACATACTCGCTACTAAGAAGTTTCGCTTGACGAGTAACGATTTGTAGGGACGCTCGGTCTGAGCGTCCGTTGTAGAACGTCGTGACGGGTATTGAAACCATAACCTTTGACACAACGGACGCTCAGGCCGAGCGTCCCTACAGCGGGTTACACGTCTCGCTTTGATACAACGAACGCACTCCCATTAAACATTCACCGTGCGTCCTCATGGCATCCGTCACCCATTCCTCCGCATTCCTACAGCGAACTACTTGATTTGAGAAATTAAGCGTTAGTCTTCCTCACAAGTTCTTAGTACCTTCGCCCTAGCATTCAATCTATCAAGTGCATTCACCCATCAATCACACAAAGTCCTGCCACTATGACGAGTAGATTTGTCCCCTATTTACTGAGATTGTTATGTCTATGTCTATTAGCGTTCAACGCTTACGCTCAAGATGTTACCACATTTGCAAACAACCCCAACCCAGCTACTCTAACCGAGGAAAATGCCACTCAAAGGGATCTACAAGTGCTTGGCAAACTTCTAAAAGAAAGTCACCCCAAAATGCTTGAAGAGGGCTTTGCGATTAGTCTGGATAGTGAACTAGCTAAGTTTTATCAGCTAGCCAAGCATGTCGATACTCCTTCCGATTCGTACCTCCTTCTTCAGCAATTTACGAGTTTGATGGGTGACGGTCACACTACACTGACTCTTGACACCGCACTTTTTAAGACTTACTATCCAATTAGGCTAGGGATCGAAGAGTACCCTACCGTGCGTCTCATGACAGCACCTAAAACCTTTCAGCGTTATGTAGGAAAGGAGATTAAGTCCATCTGTGACATCCCCATCCTAGATGTTGTCGATACGCTCAGACGCTATATTAGCGCGGACAATGTGCAGTACTCGCTCTCGCAAGTAAGTACTTTGGGTTCATTCTGTATCTATTGGAGATCTCTAGGCTTGGATACTTTGAAAGTCACATTTGCTAATATGGACTCTATCTTTATCTCGCCCATATCTGTGAGTGATAGAGTGGAATTCTATAGTAGTCCGAAAGCGATGCATTACAACACGCTTACTGCTCCACGAAAAGCTCTGTACTGGTATGACGTGATGGCAGCTCCAGGAGTTGCTTACCTCCAGATGAACGCAATGAAGGACTATCAGACCGAGTATAGTCGCATTACTACGTCCAAGCCAAGTGGATATAAACTAACCCCTCAAGAGGAAGCATACCTATCCTCTCTACCTCGCTTTTCAGACTTTATTGATCAGATGTTTCAAGAGATGGACTCGCTTCATACGCACACACTGATCATAGATCTTCGCTACAATTCAGGAGGGAATAGTATGCTTGGCGATATGCTACTTCAGTATTTACCTCCGCAAAGAGAGGACACCTCACACTATACATATCACCTACGAGTGTCTGAGTTGTGGAGAAGTAACTACCCCTCCGTGTCCGAAAGGATTCCGAAAGCGTACTCTGGGAAGATGATCGATGGAAAGACTTTTAGTGACCTGATCCTTACAGATGGTCAAAGTCAAATGTCATGCGATCAGAGCCACACACCTCGACGGACTTTTAAGGGAGACGTCTACATATTCGTTGGAGAGAAGACCTTCAGTAGCGCTGGGATGCTTGCAACTGTAGCACAGGATGCAGGGGTGGTCCTTATCCTTGAAGATACTAGCTCACCCTGTGCCTTCGCTCCTTGCCATTATGGAGATGTAATCGGATTCACGCTCCCCAACAGTGGCTTTAAGGGTTATACTAGCAGTAAGTCTTTTGTACGTCCCGATCAGACAAGATGTGGAGAGAAGAGACTTGTTCCCGATCGTTCTATCCCTCAGACTAAGGAGACGAGCCAGCTTGGGGCGGATCCGCTGTGGGAATATGTCATTAATACGACATCAGAGACAAAAGAGTAGAGCCTACAAAGTGTCCTTCCAAAGGGCTACACGTCTTGCTTTGATACAGCGAGACGTGTAACCCGCTGTAGGGACGCACGGTCTGTGCGTCCGTTGTGTCAAAGGTTACAGCATCGTGGT
>UWSO01000019.1 GCA_900538385.1 uncultured Porphyromonas sp. | reverse complement strand
GTTTGATTCTTCCGAAGTATCATTTGATTCTTCCGAAGAAATTTCTTTTGCCTCCGTGGAGAATTTTGATTTTCCAGTGAGCTATTGGCAAATTCCTCCGTGAAGATCGAGATTTATAGGCATAACGTGTCGGCTCTAGTCGCTTCCTTTCAGCACTTCAAAATGGGAATTATCCGCCGAGTCGGGCCAAAACGACGAAAAAAAGCGCAAAATCGGGACAGCGTGGCCCGATTTTGCGCTAAAAGGTGATCTTCTTGTCCTGATTAGAGACAGAAGGGTGTGGCTATAGCCTTTTGCTAGTTCTTTAGGAAGACTAACCTGTCTAGGATGGCACCGTTAGCTCCATAAGCTACTGCGATGTAAGTGCCTTGTGGGTAGTGAGCTAAGGAGATCTCTTGTGCTTGACCACTGGTCTGTAGAAGGAGTTGCCCCTCTACGTTGAGGAGGTGGATGGTGCTACAGTCTCCATCTGCACGGAGCGTCTGCCCCTCAGGGTGGTAGGTTAGGATGATCTGATGGTTAGCTGGGGATGAGATGTTGGTGTGGGTCTTTATGACAGACCAGCCATTGCTTTGTGCAGTGGTTGCATCTGCATCTTGGCTCCCAGGGTTATTACTGATGTCGGCTACTTTCATCCAGTTGGTATCCTCCTCAGGAACTTCTATGGAGGAGACGTCTGGGAGTTTGTTTAGCAGTTGTGTGAGGAGGGTAGCTGAAAGATTGTTCTTAGAGACGTTGATCGCAATGAGCTTTGCAACGTTATCAGTAAGGAGCTCCTCAAGCTGATTCTTGGATGCGTTGAGCACCTTGAGTTTTGAGTTGGAGCGTAGGTCTAGCTGCTTTAGTTGATTCCCTGCGCAATATAGCTCACGTAGAGCCTTGTTTGTAGAAACATTGAGCTCCGTCAGCTTATTATTGCCACAAGCGAGACCTGAGAGCATCGTTTGCTTGGAGAGGTCAATCGCCTGGAGAGCATTGCCCTCGACATCTAGCTGCCGTATGTATAGAGGCACTGACAGGTCTATCGAGGTCAATTTATTCCCAGCACAAGAGAGCTCTCCGAGGATGCTATTGTGCGCTAGATCTAGTTGCGAAATCAGATTGTTACTGCAGTTTAGAGCAACCAACTTGTCATTGACTGAGAGGTCTATGGTCTCGAGCTTGTTGTCGTTGCAATGAAGTGTAGAGAGTATCTTGTTGTGCGATAAGTCTAGACTGGCCAACTGATTATTGCCACAGTCCAGGATGGAGAGCTTCTCTAGCTTGGCGAGGTCAAGTTGCTGCAGTTTATTGTTGCCACACTTGACTTGGGTCAAGAGAGGATTGTTCTGGAGGTCAAGGCGCTCCAACTGATTGGACCCTACGGAGAGCTGCTTTAGTGAAGTGAGCAGGGAAAGATCTATGGACCTGAACTGATTCTCATAACAACGGAGTGTTTCCAACTTCAAGTTGTGAGATAAGTCCAGAGTGGTGAGCTTATTGCTATTACAGCCTAGAGATGTGAGGTTAGGATTGCTCTGTAGGTCTAGCTTAGTGAGGTTATTGCCTCCACAAGATATCTGTGTAAGCTCAGGATTGAGAGATACACGGAGGTCAGAAAGCTTGTTGTTGTGTAAGATGAGGACGCGTAGGATACTGTTCTTATCAATGTCTAGCGATGTCAGCTGGTTGTCTGCGCAATATAGCTCCAAGAGGAGCTTGTTGTGAGTTACATCTAGGCTAGAGAGTGTGTTCTTATGACAGTATAAGTACTCTAGCTTTTCATTTTTCGATAGGTCTAGGGAGCTAATCGAGTTATCATTGCAAGCAAGCCACTGAAGATCTCGAACCGCGGAGGTATTTAGCTCTTGGAGTAAGTTACCCCGACAGTCCAGCTTGGACAATAGTTTCGTCTTAGATAGATCGATATGCGTGATTTCGCTTTTGTTGCAGGATAGTTCTTCGATGCGTCCCTTGATCGTTACGGTCTGGCTCGTAAGCGTGTAACCATCGTCGAGGGTCCCAGAGACTCCTTGGATATCAAAGGTAGGCGTCTCTTCGTAGGGAACTATGTCTATGTTAAAATCACTACCTATAGGTAGGTTGGTTTGTAGTGTGATGATGTCGCTTTCCTCTTGAGCTACAGCGTGTAGGTAGCTGATGGATAGGATAGCTAGTGCTATAAACGATCTGATCGCTATAGCTAATCGACTCCTGCTTGATTTCATATTTGACTATATCTTTGGTAAAGCGTATTGGGCGTAATTGTCTTGTACGTATTGCCAGCTCTCCGACGCGCTTGGTCGGGGAGCTGGCTCTGTGTATAAATGCTCTGTCTCTGTAAGACTAGAACGTTACCGTTGGAGTCTTGGTGTAGACGCCCATTGAACCTGGGAACGGACTAGATACTAGGCTGTACTCAAAGTAGACACCTAGCTGGGCGTTGTAGTATTGATAGAGGTCGGCCTTCATAAAGGCTTGGTCGATCTTCTCCTTACCCTTGTAGGTAAAGCCGTTCTTTGTCATAAAGTCCTTGATGATGGCATTGTCGCCAGCGATCTTGGCATTCTCCCAATCGAGAGAGAATACGTATGTAATCTGTGTGATTGTGGAGCCAGTCGTTGACTCGTAACTATAGCTTCTAGCACGAGGCTTCTTGCGATCAGCGGGATCCAGTTTCGATACGAAGGGCATATTGACCACAATAGCATCATAATCGTATCCATTATCAGGATCTGCTGACTTAAACGCTACTTCGCAGTCGGGGTGGATCTTTCGCTCACGAGCGATGATGGGACTGTCCTTGCTAATTTTCTGACCGAAGACATCTAGCAGCGGTAGATAGAGTGCCTGGAAGGTGGGATCAACAGGCTTCGGATCTTTGTGATAGAGGTCGGGTGCATCTTCAAATGTGATGAAGGCTCCAGGTCTCTTGTCGGAAAGACGAAGACGAACGGCGAGGTCCTTGTTGACAAACTTCTGTGCATAGTTTTGGAATGCGCCCTCGTAGGTGAAGCCGTTGAGCTCAAAGTAAGAGCGTAGCTCAGGCTGCTTGTACATCGCCATCGAGAAGCGGTCGGTACGTACTATCGGACCAGACTTGCCTTCGTCATTGGGGTCTATGTCGTAGCGAACAAATGTAAAGTTCACCTTGCTAGGATCAATCGCCTGATAAATGACACTGGTCTTTGTCTTGCTGGTCTGCTTGCGTAGCCCGAGCTTCTTCTCGTAAGCCTCGATCTCATCAAAGGTGTAGGCGTTCATCTTGGACTCCTTCTTGAGATAGGGGAAGTCCTTGATCTGTAGGATGCCTGCGAGCTGGGAGGGATCGCCTGCGGACTTGTAAGCGATGGCCCAAGAGCTATCGTTAACTTTGGAGAAGACGAGCAGGTAGGTGCCATTGGAATAAGCGATGCCCTTAGCTTCGGGGACCTTCTGGTAGCCCGCGTCGCTGAGGAGGATCTCCATATTGTCATTGATGTCGTCTCCCTCGGCGACTAGCTTGGATGCGATCTGTATGGAAGAGGTCTCGAGGGTCGACTTAGTAGGATCGATGATGTAAAGTCGTATGGGCTGCTGTCCCTTGGGGTCGCCCGTCTTGTAGCTGAGGACCTTCTTGCCATTCTTATCTATTGTTTTATCGAGGGTAGCACCTTTGCTATGCTCGAAAGCTTGGACTGCCTTCTCACCTCCGAGCCAATCGACGCAAGGGAAGGGGATGGCGGTAAGCTCGCCGTTGGCATCCAGCTCGAGGATGGACTGGAAGGGCTGTGGGTCTGGATTAGGAGTATTGCCTGTTGTGTCGACGCCTGTCGTATCGGGTCCAGGGGTGGGCTCTTGTTTGGGGTCGCAACTACTCATCGCAAGGGTCACGCAGACGATTGCGGCGAGTGCTGCTATGAGATACCGTAAGTTTTTCATAATGATAAGTCTATGTGTAGTGAATTACGAGTAATGCAGACGAGTTGGGGATAAGCAGAGGACAACTAGCATGAGAGATAGTAAGAGGTAACGGAGCCGTGCCCCCTGCCCCCTGATCTTACTAAGCTCTCTTGCCGTCCACGTCTTAACTCCAACTCGCTCTATAGCCGGTTGTCAGACTGTCCTTGTCTATCCGATGATAACGATGTCTGTACCCTCTAGGATAGAGTCTCCAGCCTTGACTTTGATCTCGGAGATGGTGCCGTCGCACTCAGCGTTGATGCCGTTCTCCATCTTCATAGCTTCGAGCACAGCGACTTGCTGACCACGCTTGACCTGCTGACCGACCTGTACGTCTACAGAAATGATGACGCCTGGTAGGGGAGCCTTGACTGCTTTGCCCTTGCCTGTGGAGGCTGGAGCCGCAGCAGGCGCAGGAGCTGCAGTGGCAGCGGGTGCTGCTGCAGGAGCAGACTTGGCGACTTTCGGGGTCTCCTTCTTCTCCTGTATGATCTCGACGCTGTATGGGGTGCCGTTGACCTCTAGCTGAGCTTGGTCACCCTCGATCTTGTCAATCTTGACGGCGTACTCTTTGCCATCGATCTTATACTTATATTCTTTCATAAGGGGTTTGATATGGGTGCTTAGCAAGCTAGCCTGCTAGCCTGCTAAGGTACTGCCGTTTAGGATTAGATGTAATACTGCTTCTGTGGTGTGACACGCATGTTCTGTAGCTTGAACGACCAGGGGTCGAACTCCTTGTGCCGTATCGTGAGCTGATAAGACTCCTCGTCGTGCGGGGTGCCTAGAGCCTGCGCTAAGGCGAGTGCTATAGCAACCTCTTCGGGAGAGGGTGCTGTAGCAGCCTTTTTAGCTCTCTTGGTGGGTGCCTTCTTACCCTTTTCTATCTTCTTGGTAGCCATCGGTAGGAGGGGTTAGAGAGGTACGTTGTCATGCTTCTTAGCGGGGAGCGTCTGACGCTTCGTGCGTAGCTGTTGTAGCGCACGGATGATGCGGAAGCGGGTGTTTCTCGGCTCGATGACATCATCGATGTAACCATAGGAAGCAGCATTGTATGGATTGGCAAAAGCATCACGATACTCTTGCTCTTTCTCCAGAGCTGTCTTAGCGGGATCATCGCTCGCCTTAACCTCCTTGGCAAAGACTACCTCGACGGCTCCTGACGGACCCATGACGGCAATCTCAGCAGATGGCCAAGCGTAGTTGATATCTGAGCGTAGGTGCTTGGAGCCCATCACGATGTAGGCACCACCGTACGCCTTGCGTAGGACGACCGTGATCTTAGGCACGGTAGCCTCGCCGTAAGCGTAGAGGAGCTTAGCACCGTGTGTGATGACAGCGTTGTACTCCTGACCAGTACCTGGTAGGAAGCCTGGTACGTCGACGAGTGTGACGATGGGGATATTGAATGCGTCGCAGAAGCGTACGAAGCGTGCTGCCTTGCGAGAGGAGTTGCAGTCAAGGCTACCAGCCATTACCTTCGGCTGATTGGCTACGATACCGACGCTCTGCCCGTTGAAGCGTGCGAAGCCGACGATGATGTTGCGTGCGTAATCGCGATGCACCTCGAGGAACTCGCCGTGGTCAACGATTGCTCCGATCACCTCGTACATGTCGTAAGCACGGTTTGGCGAGTCGGGGATGATCTCGTTGAGTAGCTCCTCGCAGCGGTCTGCGGGATCGTCGCAAGCGACGAAGGGTGGCTCCTCCATGTTGTTTTGTGGTAGGAAGGAGAGCAACTGGCGGATGAGCTGAAGACCAGCCTCGTCGTTGTCTACGGCGAAGTGTGCCACACCACTCTTAGATGCGTGTACGTCGGCACCACCTAGCTCCTCCTGAGTGACATCCTCGCCGGTGACCGTCTTGACCACCTTAGGACCTGTGAGGAACATGTAGCTGGAGTTGCGCACCATAATGTTGAAGTCGGTCAGTGCGGGAGAGTAGACAGCGCCACCAGCGCAGGGGCCGAAGATACCAGAGATCTGTGGAATGACACCCGAAGCAAGGATGTTGCGCTCGAAGATCTCACCGTAGCCACAGAGTGCGTTGACAGCCTCTTGGATACGAGCACCACCAGAGTCGTTGAGACCGATACAGGGAGCGCCCATAGTCATAGCTAGGTCCATCACCTTGCAGATCTTGGCAGCGAGCATCTCACCGAGAGCGCCACCTATGACGGTGAAGTCCTGAGCGAAGACGTAGACGAGACGTCCGTCGATGGTACCACTACCTACGACGACACCGTCACCGAGGAACTTCTTCTTCTCCATGCCAAAGTTCGTGCAGCGGTGCTGGACGAACATGTCGATCTCCTCAAAGGAACCCTCATCGAGGAGCATAGCTATACGCTCACGAGCTGTGTACTTGCCCTTGGCGTGTTGCTTCTCAATGCGCTCCTCGCCTCCTCCGAGACGAGCCTCCTCACGCTTGGCAAGGAGTTGCTTTATCTTCTCTTGTTGTACACTCATTATTCTATGTAGCGTTTGTTTGATTTGACGAAATTACTTAGCGACATCCTTGCAGTCGCAGATCTCTAGGAGTATGCCGTGTGCACTCTTGGGGTGTACGAAGGCAATGTTGAGCCCCTCGGCACCTTTGCGAGGCTTCTCGTCGATGAGGCGTATGCCTTTGCTCTTGAGCTCCTCGAGAGCTGGTGCTGCATCGTCAGATGATAGTGCTAGGTGGTGGATACCCTCGCCACGCTTCTCGATAAACTTGGCTATAGGGCTCTCATCGCTTGTAGGCTCTAGGAGCTCTAGCTTGACCTCGCCTATCTTGAGGAATGCGGTACGCACCTTCTGGTCGGCGACCTCCTCAATGTTGTAGCAGGTTAGTCCGAGGACTCCCTCGAAGAAGGGTAGTGCCTCCTCTATGCTCTTGACTGCTATCCCAAGATGCTCGATGTGTGACAGATTCATACGCTATATTGTTTTTTGATTTATGTGTCTACTCAAAGAGGGTAGGGACTACGCCCTCCCTATGGGGATAATCTCTCTAGAGACCATGACCCGACTGCAAATATAAGAATAATCGCTCACGTAGCGAAAGGGTTTGACACCCAAATGTCTATTTGCCCTCTGACGAGAGCTTATTTAGGAGAAGGTGAGCGCATGGACTAGCGGGCGACTGGTCAATTGACCGTCACGGTAAGCAACCTGTCCATTGACCCAGGTAGCTACGATGCGATGCGAGAAGGTGTAACCCTCCAGTGGCGACCAGCCACACTTGCTGTAAAGGCTTTCCGTCGTCACCGTGGTCTCTTGATGAGGATCTACGAGGACTAGGTCGGCGTAGTAGCCTGTGCGGATATAGCCTCGCTCACGAACCCCAAAGAGCTGGGCGGGAGCGTGTGCCATCTTCTCAACCACCAGCTCAGGAGACCAAAGCCCCTCGTGAGCCAGCTCCAGCATCATCAGAAGGCTGTGCTGTACGAGTGGACCTCCAGAGGCTGCCGTAAGGGCATCGCCCTCCTTGTCGGCTAGCGTGTGGGGCGCATGATCGGTGGCGACCACATCGATGCGCCCATCTACGAGCGCTTGGCGCAGAGCCTCACGATCGCGAGCCGTCTTGACGGCGGGATTCCACTTGATGCGATTGCCTAGGCGACTGTAGTCTTCGTCAGTAAACCATAAGTGGTGAACGCACACCTCAGCGGTGATGCGCTTCTCTGGCGAAAGTGGAGCTGCTGAGAAGAGCTCCATTTCCTCAGCTGTCGATAGGTGTAGTACGTGTAGTCTAGCACCGAGACGCTTGGCACGCTCTATGGCACTGAGCGAAGATTCGTAGCACGCTTCACGAGAGCGTATCAGCGGGTGCGCCTCAATGGGTGGATGCCCGTTGTATCGCTGACGATAGATCTCTTTATTGCGTGTGATGATTTCCTCGCTCTCGCAGTGCGTGGCGATGAGCTTAGGGGCATGGGCGAAGAAGTAGTCGAGCGCCTCCTCGCTGTCCACTAGCATATTCCCCGTGGAGGCTCCTAGGAAGAGCTTGTACCCAGGGATCAAAGCCGGGTCTATGTCACACGCCTCGGGAGCATTGTCGTTGGTCCCTCCGAAGTAGAAGGCGTAGTTTGCCCAGCTCGTCTCCTTAGCGCGCTGACGCTTGTCGAGAAGCGCCTCTAGGGTGACCGTCGGAGGCTTCACATTCGGCATATCCATATAAGAGGTGACACCCCCCGCCACGGCGGCACGACTCTCGTGCGCTATGTCTCCCTTGTTGGTTAGTCCTGGCTCTCTAAAGTGTACCTGGTCGTCGATGCAGCCAGGCAGCAGCCAGAGCCCGTGTGCCTCCACAATCTCTGCACCTTGGAGTAGTTCGCTGGGGAGGTCAGACGCCTTGTCGACACCTATATATATAGACTCAATTCGCTCGTCGGAGAGGCATACGGAGCCGACGACCTGTCGACCTTCATTGATTAGGGTCGCTCCGAGTATGATCTGTCGCATATTACTTAGCTGGATTACGACGCTTGGGGAAGCCCTTGAAGAGCCGCCAGTAGCGTAGCTTGAGGACACCCGTGAAAGCTTCGCCAAAGATCGAACCATTCATCTTCGAGCTGCCTAGCTTGCGATTGACAAAGGTTATGGGGACCTCCTTGATCTTGAAGCCCAGACAGTGCGCCGTGTACTTCATCTCTATCTGGAAGGCGTAGCCCTTGAAGTGTACCTCGTCTAGTCTCATCGTCTCTAGCACCTCACGTTTGTAGCAGACGAACCCGGCGGTCGTGTCTCGGACTGGTAGCCAAGTGATGAGACGCACGTAGACCGATGCGAGATAGCTCATGAGGATGCGGTTAAGAGGCCAATCCTTAACTCCACCGCCACGTACGTAGCGCGAGCCCACCGCCACATCGTAGCCCTCCTCAGAGACCGCACGTAGGAGGTGCGGCAGAGCCGAGAGTGGATGGCTAAAGTCGCAATCCATCTCGAAGATATAATCGTAGCCATGCTCCAGTGCCCACTCGAAGCCTGTGAGATAGGCTGTGCCTAGTCCCATCTTGCCTGGACGTACGATGAGATGCAGACGATCTGTGTAGTCCGTCTCCTGCTGTAGCGTACGTACGATCTCAGCGGTTCCGTCTGGTGAATTGTCATCAAGGATCAGCAGGTCGAAGGCTTCGGGCAGTGCCAAGACAGCTCGAATCATCTCGGCGACATTCTCGCTCTCGTTGTAGGTGGGTATGATGACAAGGCTAGCGTGCATAGCGTAGTAGAGGTCTCTGTGAGTAGTAATAAGCAGGGTGAAACGGCGTTACCAGATGCCCCCACACCACTGTGCTACAAAGGTAGTAAAAAACTCTTTGCCGTTTGGCTTAGCTCTTTCCCAGCTCACGTCAAGCTCTCTGAGTCGAAGAACAAGGTTAGCGTCAAAGGTGATTTCAGACTCCACGGAGGGAATGTAAGATTTCCTCCGTGGATATTTTTTATTTCTCAGCGAGAAAATCAGAAATTCTTCGGACTTATGATTTGATTCTTCCGAAGTATCATTTGATTCTTCCGAAGTATTTATTCCTACCTCCGTGGAAAATAAAAAATCCCCACCGAAGAAATTCGCTTTCCCTCAGTGGAGAATCAGAATAGTCGAAATGATTGGAGTTTGTCGGAAGGTATCTGTGTGTCCGTTGACGGCTAGAAGCCACGCACCTCGGTGACGAGCGTGGAGACCTGCGCTTTGAGTTCGTTGAGAAACTGCCCTGGATCGTACTCTCGACTCTCGATCTGTCGCAGCTTGAGCTCCCAGCGACCCGTCAGCTCGGCACTCTTGAGCAGGGGATCTTGTATCGATTCGATCAGCTGTATGCCTGCTGGTGTGGCGCGTAGCGACTTACCCTCACGGACTATGTAGCCCCGCTTGAAGAGCGTCTCGATGATGGCTGCGCGTGTGGAGGGACGACCGATGCCGTTCATCTTAAGCGCATCCCGTAGCTCCTCATCCTCGACACCTTTGCCAGCCGTCTCCATAGCACGTAGGAGCGTCGCCTCGGTGTAGTAGCGTGGTGGCGTAGAAGTACTCTCACGGATCGTCGGTTCGTGAGGCCCTGACTCGCCCTCCTTGAAGGGAGGGAGTGTCTGCTCTTTGTCCTTGTCTTTGGCTCCCTCTGCGGTATCGTCTCCCTCTTTGCCACTGTCTGGCTTGAGGACTTCACGCCACCCCTCCACGAGGATCGTCTTGCCCGAGGCGCGTAGTGGATACTCCTCGACGGTAGCACGCACGGTGGTTGTCGAGACCTTAGCATCAGGGTAAAAAGCGGCTATGTAGCGCAGTGCTACGAGGAGGTAGATCTGCTCCTCATCAGGGGTGAGTCCACCGCTCAGCTGTCCTGTCGGGATGATTGCATGGTGATCGGTGATCTTCTTATTGTCAAAGACCTTCTTGCTCTTCTTCAACGGCTTGCCACTACTTAGTAGCGGTGCGATGAAGCCCCCGAGAGCCGCATGCCGCGCGATGCCTTGGAGCGTTTCTCCTACCTTAGGGTATTGGTCTTCGGGTAGGAAGGTGGTGTCGACACGTGGGTAGGTGGTCACCTTCTTCTCGTAGAGAGACTGTATGAGTCGGAGCGTCTGCTCGGCCGTGTAGCCAAACTTCTTATTCGCTTCCACCTGTAGGGAGGTGAGGTCAAAGAGTCGTGGCGGATACTCCGTCGACTTCTTCTGCTCGACCGCCTGCACGATGAGCGGCTCCTTCGCGATTCGCTCGATCAACTCCTCGACCTGCTGCCGCTCGGCAAAGGTCACCTCGACTTCTTGTGTTGTGTCTGCCCTAAAGAGCGTCCCCCGGTAAGAGGTCTGCATCTCGTAAGTGGTGACTGGGACGAAGCTCTCGATCTCCGCCTGTCTGTCAACAACTAGCGCCAGTGTCGGGGTCTGCACACGACCTACGGAGCGAACGCCTCGCTGTCTACTGCCATAGCGATCAGTGAGGGTGTAGAGACGTGTCCCATTGATCCCTAGGAGCCAGTCGCCGATGGCACGTGCCAATCCAGCGTAGTAGAGCGTGTCTAGCTCTTTGCTGGGGCGCAAGTTGGCAAAGCCCTCGCGGATCGATTGGTCAGTTAGCGAGGAGATCCAGAGACGCTCCACGGGACAGGAGCAGCCCGCTAGTTGGAGTACCCAGCGCTGTATCAGCTCGCCCTCTTGACCTGCATCACCGCAGTTGATCACCCGCTCTGCTTGTGAGACCAGCTCTTGGATCACGGCAAACTGCCGCTCGATGTGCTCCTCCTTGATCAGCTTGATGCCGAAGCGCTCTGGAATCATCGGCAGCGAAGCCAGTCGCCATCCCTGCCAACTAGTCTGGTAGTCCTCCGGCTCCTTGAGCGTGCAGAGGTGACCATAGGTCCAGGTGACGGCATAGCCATTGCCCTCGATATAGCCCGAGCGAGCCTCGGTGGCTCCGAGTATCTTGGCTATGTCACGCGCTACGGACGGTTTCTCGGCGATGCAGACGATCATAGTGGGTCACTTACTCATTAGTCGTACCAGCTCCTGTCTGCATCAGGTAAGCCTTGATAAAAGCATCTATGTCGCCATCCATCACTCCGTTGACATCGGAAGTCTGATAGTTCGTACGGTGATCCTTGACACGACGATCATCGAAGACGTAGCTACGTATCTGAGAGCCCCACTCGATCTTCTTCTTATTCGCCTCTACCTCGCTCTGAGCAGCACGACGACGCTCCAGCTCCTTATCGTATAGTTGCGAGCGTAGGAGGCGCAGGGCGTTCTCACGATTATCCATCTGGGAGCGCGTCTCAGTGTTTTCGATCACGATCTCTTCGGTCTCTCCTGTGTCGGGGTCGGTGTACTGGTAGTGGAGGCGTACGCCCGTCTCCACTTTGTTGACATTCTGCCCACCAGCCCCGCTCGAGCGGAAGGTATCCCACGAGAGCAAGCCGGGGTTCACCTCCACCTCAATCGAGTCGTCCACGAGGGGTACGACAAAGACTGAGGCAAACGAGGTCATTCGCTTGCCCTGTGCATTATAGGGAGAAACACGTACGAGGCGGTGCACGCCGTTTTCACTCTTGAGGAAGCCGTAAGCCAGCTCGCCCTCGATCTGCATGGTGGCCGTCTTGATGCCCGCATCGTCACCGTCCTGCCAGTTGGTGATAGTCACCTTGTAGCCCGACCGCTCTGCCCAGCGCTGGTACATACGCACCAGCATAGAGGCCCAGTCCTGGCTCTCGGTGCCACCCGCACCCGCATTGATCTTGAGGACAGCTCCTAGGCGGTCCTCCTCAGCGCTCAGCATGTTGCGTAGCTCGAGGTCTTCGACCAGCTTGATGGCACGTGCATAGGCATCGTCCACATCTTGCTCTTCGACCGCCTCCTCTTTGTAAAAGTCGTACGCCAGAGCCACCTCCTGCGCAGCGGCATCGACAGCTTCGAAAGACTTGATCCATGAGCGTATCTCGCCCACGCGCCGCATCTGCCGCTCGGCTCGTGGCACATCATCCCAAAAGTCTGGAGCTTGTGTCCGGAGCTCCTCTTCTTCTAGTTGGACACGTCGCTGGTCGATGTCAAAGATACCTCCCCAGCGCCTTCGTGCGCTCCAACAGCTCTGCTAGTTGGTCCTGTGTTATCATAATATATAGTGTTGTCTAGAGAGCGTATGCCACGAAGGGGTGGCGTGCGCTCTTTGATTTATTGTGTGAAATGGGAGGTCAAAGGTACAGCTTTTCGATCAGCTCGGCATACTGCTCGAGGATCGCTTTGCGCTTCAGCTTGAGTGTCGGGGTAAGTGTACCTGCCTCAATGGAGAATGGCTCGGCAAGCAGTGCGATGCGCTTGACCTTCTCAAAGCCTGCCAAGTGTGCCTGCAGAGGTTCTATATGACTCAAGAGCAAGTCGCACACCTCGCTACGCTGCGCCAGCTCCTCCGTGGGGAGGTCGGCCAGAGCCTCCTGACCACGCTCACGAAGCCGACGACGAAGCTGCTCATAGTTAGGATAGATCAGTGCTGCGACAAACTTGCGCTCGTCAGCCACCACAGCGCACTGCTCGATGAGCGGACTGCTGCTCAGAAGTGACTCGACTTGTTGCGGAGCGATGTACTTACCATTGCTTGTCTTGTACAGCTCTTTGATTCGCTCGGTGAAGTAAAGCGTACGCCCCTTCAGCCGTCCCGCATCACCCGTGCGGAACCAACCATCCTCGGTAAAGGCGGCTGCATTCGCCTCCTCATTGTGATAATAGCCAGGGGTGATCGTATCACCGCGAAGCTGTATCTCCTGCGTCTCTGGGTCTATGCGCACCTCTACGCCTGGCACTACCTCACCCACGGAGCCGATGACATAGCGCCCTGGTAGGTAGCAGGAGACTGTCGCTGAGGACTCGGAGAGACCGTAGCCAACGATGATATTGAAGCCAGCCGACTGTAAGAACTCGTTGATCTCATTTGAGAGCGGAGCGCCCGCTGTCGGGAAGAAGCGTCCCCGCTCCAGTCCCAAGACACGCTTGAGGATATAGAAGACGGTGTAGCGGTAGAGGGCATTGGATATGCGTAGCCCCCAAGGCGCTTTGCGTCCATGGATGCGGTAGTCTATATGGTACTTATGTCCCACACGTAGTGCTTTATTGTAGATGCGCTGCATCATAGGCTTCGAGCGCTCGATATGCTCCTGTACGCCTTGGTAGACCTTCTCCCAGTATCGCGGCACATTGCACATCACCGTGGGGCGTATCTGTGGCATCAGCTCCATGATGCGCTTCGGATTGGTCACGACAACTACCTTGATAGCTGTGGCAAGGCAGAAGTAAACCCAGAGCTTCTCGAAGACGTGGCTCAGCGGGAGGAAGTTGACCGATACGTCGTGATCGTTTAGCGTCGAGAAGAGCTGCTGATGCCGCTCCACCTGCGTCAGGATCATATGATGGGTGATCTGTACTCCCTTGGGCGTGCCTGTGGTGCCCGAGGTGTAGATGATGACAGCGGTCTCGTCGGACGTCCCCGCACCTAGCTGTGCCCGCACCTCGGTCTCGTAGGGCATCGCATCGCCCATCGAAAGGAAGGTCTCAAAGTACTCGCTCCTCTCATCAGTCGGGTCACGTACCACCCGCTCATCTAGTATGACCAACTGCTGTAGCGTGGGGTGGGTCGCTAGGAGTGGGTAGACATTGTTGTACTGAAACTGCTCCCCCACGAGGATCAGCTTGACCTCCGCATGCTCCGTGATGTAGGCTACCTGCTCAGGCGAGCAAGTGGCATAGAGTGGTACGCAGATGGCACGTATAGCCATCAGCCCCAGCTCGGTGATGATGCCCTCCATCATGTTTTGCGAGTAGATTGCCACCCGGTCGCCAGGCTGTACACCTGCGCGTACGAGTGCCTGTGCCGCCAGCATAGTCTGCTCGGCTAGCTGCTCTCCACTCCACTCATGCCACTGCTCCTCGGGTGTTCGATCCATATAGCGTAGGAGTGTCTTGTGCCGATAGGTGGTAGTAAAAAGCTTAAGCAGATCGCCTAAATGGTTCATTTTCATAGGAGAGCAGGATTGATAGAGAGGGTAGAGTAAAGATTATTTCCTTCCGGAAGAGGAGTGGTAGTCGATAGGCACCTTCTCGACAAGCTTTGCCAGATCAGAGTCTCGCTCAGTGAGAAAGAGTGAATGATTGCTCTCGTAGAGTTGTTCATGGAGGGAGTGGAGGAAGATCTTCTGATCCCACGAGAGGTCTCGTAGGAGTAGATCGCTACTCTGCTGCATACGAGGTAGTAGCTCCTTGACGACCTCTCGTCCCTTGGGCGTGATGCTGAGTAGCAGACTGCGTCTATCCTGGAGATTGCGCGTCTGCGAGATCAGACCACTCTTGAGTAGACGACGGATGATCTCACTACCGGAGGTCTTTTCGATCACGTTGTAATTGTTGAGCTCGGTCTTGGTCATCTCTCCCTTTGCCATGAGCGTGATGAGATAGGAGTACTCATCGATGGTCTGTAGGGGGGTGTTTTTGATCGCCTTACGCACGAAGTAGCGCATATAGCGGTAGACGAAACTTATGTCACGGGCTATCATTGCATTGAGGTAGGCGTGACCACGCATTCCAGCTTTTGGCTCCTCGGAGCTTGTCTGCTGCTCAAGAGTCTGATCGGCAAAGCGCAGAAAGTTGCTCATCGACTGCTCAGCATTCCCACGAAACTCTTCGTACCTCTCGACCAAGTCGAGTAGCTCATGTAGTAACGGGTAACTCATAGTGCTAGATGCCAAAGACCTTTAATAGTTGCGATATCGCTCTAGTGGAACAAAGATCCATAAGAGGATGTAGATGGGGATCCCCGCAAAACCAGTTGTGAATGTTGCGAGTAGATAGATGAGTCGTACGATCGTCGGATCCCATCCGAAGTAATCAGCGATGCCTCCGCATACGCCACCTATCCACGCTTCACGAGAGCGGTAGAGTCTCTTGTTGTTTGCCATAGTTGTATGGGTCGTTTTTAATTGATACTTCTGTCGTAGCTTCTTAGCTCTGAACTGTCTAAGCTGCGCTCACTTAGTACAAATGTACAAAAAGTTCTAGACTTACAGAGGCGTAGGCTACTCATGAGACTTGCGGAGTAGGAGTTGGGCAGGGCTGACGCATTATAACCAGTCTGCTAGAAGCTGCACATGACGATAACTAGGGATACACGGTTCGAGTATCACCACACAGTGGTTACGAATCCTCTCTGATTACGCCTACCTCTCCGATGATTCGGATTTCTCCCGAAGAATTTCCCAAATAGCTCCCCAAATAGCTCCCGAGGAAATTTCGATTTCCTCGGAGGAAAGAAAGAATTCTTCGGAAGAATCAAATGAAACTTCGGAAGAATCAAATGATAAGTCCGAAGAAATTCGCCATTCCTTCGGGAGAAAATCAAAAATATCCCCCGAGATATTTGAAAATTCATCGGGAGAGATTGAGATGAGCTTGCTCTGTTTATATTATAATGCGTCAGCCCTGAGGAGTTGGGTATCTTACTTTGTTGTTACGAATGTTTTCACTACCTTTGGATTGGGAAGGATCGTCTAGACTCTTTCGTCCGGATTGTTTTCTTCTTTGGGCGAGCGGATGAAGCACCTCCAGTGTGGCTCTTTTACTTTAGTCTACAAGTAAAGATACGCTACTAGAGTGTTGTGGCAGGCCTTGAGCTACGGTGTCTACTACTTCAAGCTGCTCGCTATCTACGCAGAGCTTTATAGGGATATCTCATCAAGTGAGCAGTACTTTCAACACACTAAACTCTAAGACGACTATCTATGGCACTATTCAATACCCCCGAGCATCTCTCCTGCCACCACTACGCAACTCATGCCAATAGTGGGTGGATCCTTGTCGATAGCTCCACACAGAGATCGTATCAAGGGATGACCGAGTACCACTCGATCCTCTTCTGCACGCAAGGCTCCGTGCGCATAGCAGCGGGGAATGAGCTGTGGAAGCTTCAAAAGGGGGAAATGAAGTTTATTCCTCATGGCACCTCAGTGAAGGCAATCCTGAGTACAGAGGGGGAGCTGATGATCGCTTACTTTGACGTTATAGACTTCATCTGCGACAAGATCTCTCTGCAGCAGCTTGGGGAACTCAAGCAGACGGTAGATTACGATCCAGAGCCTCTAGAGGTGCGGGGGGCTATACACTCCCTACTAACTACCCTCAAGATATACCTTGACGATCAGGCACAGTGCGCTTACCTACACGAGCTCAAGGTTAAGGAGCTCTTTTGGAACCTAAGGGCTTATTACAGCCGTGAGGAGCTGGCCGCCTTCTTGTGGCCGATACTGGGGGTGTCAAAGTTTCACAATGATGTCATCAATGCTTTTTCCTGCAATGCCAAAGTCTCCGATCTAGCCGAGCGAGTCTATATGTCTCCCTCCTCCTTTTACAAGCGATTTAGAGAGGAGTTTGGCATCTCCCCTGAGCAGTGGATACGTGTGCAGAGTAATAAGCAGATCCTTTTCCTCATCCAGGACTATGAACTCTCTATCGGTGAGATAGCTTCTCAGCTATCCTTCAACTCGCAGTCGAGCTTCTCCCGCTACTGCTCCAAAAACTTCGGGTTCTCGCCTTCGGCTCTGCGACGTACCATACAGAATGGTACCACCTCCGAGGAGTTGCTCCGAGTGAGCAATGAAGTGTAGAGATCAAGCCTCTTCTGTATTATCCATCACGCTGAAATCCCCTAGGCTAACTATAGTGGTGGTGTAGCAGAGAGACCTGGCATGCAAAAAAAGAAAGGGTTCGACCGCCTCATTTAGCGATTGAACCCTTTTGTTGTGCAGACTCTTTTATAAGACAGTACGACCGAACTTAGATGCGGTAAGCAAAGCCCGCAAAGGCGTAGATGTTGTAGAGCGGGAATGGCATCATCGTAAAGCTCCTATCCAGAGCTGGCTCGAAGCTCATATTGAGCTGTGCGGTCACGCCAAGGCGCTGGTGGAAGAAGTAGTCGAAGCCTACCCTGACACCCATATCCAGCTTGTTGAAGTGATCCGACAGGTCGAAGTCAACGAGGTGTCCTGGAGATAGTGCCATGTCATTGAATGTGCCATCCCCATCTAGTGTCACCTTAAAGCTCTGCTGCATCAGGTAGGAGAGGTAAAAGCCCACCTGCATGCGAAACTTGTCTTTGCTCGTATGGTAAGCAACCAGCATCGGGATCGTGAGGTAGTAGTTGATGAACTCTGTACTGTTGTTGCCCGTAAAGAACCCCCAAGCGGCCTCCTTGCCATCGCCCATGTTGATCCTGAGATTAGTCGCATGGGTGCAGACGTACATTCCTTTGCGCTCCATCTCTAGTCCTGTGTCTAGATGCCACCCTTTGGTGTCGGGGAGTTGGTATGAGAGCCATCCCTTGAGAGCAATGTTCATATGAGGATTCCACGTGTAGATCTTGTCGATCGCCTTAGGCTTAGGTAGGGGTGTGGTAGCTCCGATGTTTAGTCCAGCTTTGACGCCAAATTCGACATTCTCATTGCTACTCTGACCCCACAGGAGTGGCGTCGTGATGAGTGCGAGCAAGAGACCGAGAATCCCTCTGTATAGTTGCTGTGTATTCATATCTGTAGCAGGTTACTTCTTGGTGGGTATGCCTAGTGTTACTGTAAAGTCGTCGATGCGTAGGCGACTGCCGATAGCTCCAATAAATTCGTCGCCACGAGCACTAGACGAGAAGATAAGTGCCATGCGGTACTTGCCATTTTGGAGGTCTATCTGCTTGTAGGCACCCTCATTGACGATCTCTAGCTTTGCCTCAAAGGATGTCCAAGCACCCTCTTTTGTGGGCTTGGGGTGTAGCTGCACTTTAGCTAGGATCCGAGGATCGGAGTAGAGGTTGGTCCCGTTGAGCGGAGTGTCATCGTCTGTTGTACTGTAGAAGACGCAAGCGATCGTAGCCTCGTCCTGCCCCTCGATTACCTTATTCTTCTTCGTGCCATCAACTAATTTCTCGCCTGGGAGCCACTGATAGTACCCCTTTATAGCGAGTGGTATGGCAAAGACGGGCTGACCAAACTTTGTAGCCTCTAGAGGCTTCACCATCATACCTCCGGCATCTAGAGTGCCAGCGTAGAGAGCTCCAGCGATGATGCCCTTGCCAAAGAGTGGTACCCCTTTTTTGGTCATCACCTCTAGGGCTTGTCCTGTGCGACCCTTAACTAGTGGGTGGACGGGGAAGTCCTCAATTTGATTCGTACCTCCGAAAGCTGCGCCCACATTGCTGGCTGACTCCCAGTATGGCTCACCTGCTACGAGCTTAGGGAGCGTTTTCTCTACAGGCATTAGATAGGTTGCTCCCGCTCTAGGACTCGCCCACTCGTCAAAAGTGAAGGTAATTTCCTGAGTCTCCATCTTGCCCAGTGGATTGGGCTCTGGCTCCGGATCGGGAGTGGGGATCGTGTCAGGCTTGTTGGGATCCGGTTTGTTGGGATCCGGTTTATTAGGATTTGGTTTGTAGGTGCCGTTTTCGATAGCGATACGCTTAGCCTTGATAGGGTCTTCGCCACTGCAACTCATCGTCATGAGGAGTGATAAGGCAAAGAGCAGACCGAGGGTCCAATAGGATCGTTTCATACCGTACTATGTTTACACTTAGATGGGGCAAAGGTAACTATTTCCACTTACATAGCCAGATCTCCGCAGATTGCTGGCGTCAAGATTGTCCCAGCTCAGATATTATTGTTATCTTTGCGAGAGAATCGTGTGAGCCTCCGCTCGCGCTTGACTTGAGGGGGCGGGGCTACGCACACCCGATGTATGACGACTAACGTATTTAATTTCACATAGAATGAAAAGAGACCAAGAAATCTTTGATCTGATCGAACAGGAGCATCAGCGCCAGCAAAAGGGCATCGAGCTGATCGCCTCTGAGAACTTTGTCAGCGACCAGGTCATGCAGGCTATGGGTAGCTGTATGACCAATAAGTACGCTGAGGGGTACCCCGGTAAGCGTTACTACGGCGGCTGCGAGGTAGTGGACAAGTCTGAGAACCTAGCTATAGAGCGTATCAAGAAGCTCTTTGGCGCGGAGTATGCCAACGTGCAGCCACACTCAGGTGCTCAGGCAAACATGGCAGTCCTCTTCACCTGCCTCAAGCCCGGTGATACCTTTATGGGTCTAAACCTAGACCACGGTGGTCACCTCTCGCATGGTTCTCCTGTCAATAGCTCTGGTACGCTCTACCATCCCATCGGCTACAACGTAAGCAAGGAGACTGGTACAGTAGACTACGACGAGATGGAGCAGCTAGCTCGCCAGCACAAGCCTAAGCTCATTATCGCTGGCGGATCGGCTTACTGCCGCGAGTGGGACTATGCACGCTTCCGCAAGGTAGCCGATGAGATCGGTGCTATCTTTATGGTCGACATGGCTCACCCTGCTGGACTGATCGCTGCTGGTCTGCTCGACAACCCTGTCAAGTATGCCCACATCGTCACCTCTACGACGCACAAGACTCTACGTGGTCCTCGTGGTGGTATCATCCTCATGGGTAAGGACTTTGAGAATCCTTGGGGTCTCAAGACGCCTAAGGGGGTTGTCAAGATGATGTCTCAGCTGCTCAACTCGGCTGTCTTCCCAGGCATCCAAGGTGGCCCACTAGAGCATGTCATCGCTGCTAAGGCTGTCGCCTTTGGAGAGGCTCTCGATCCTTCCTTCAAGGAGTATCAGAAGCAGGTGATGAAGAATGCTAAGGCCCTTGGCGAGGCTTTTGTCAAGATGGGCTACAACTGTATCTCTGGCGGTACGGATAATCACTGCCTCCTCATCGACCTACGCTCTAAGTACCCCGACCTAACGGGTAAGGTGGCTGAGAACGCACTCGTACGTGCTGACATCACGGTCAATAAGAATATGGTACCCTTTGACTCACGCTCCGCATTCCAGACTTCTGGTATCCGTGTGGGTACGCCCGCTATCACGACGCGTGGTGTCAAGGAGGACAAGATGGCATACATCGTCGAGCTCATCGACCGCGTACTACGTGATCCTGAGAACGAGGCTGAGATAGCTAAGGTACGTAAGGAGGTCAACGAGATGATGTCTCCACTACCTATCTTCGCTTGGTAAGATAAAAACAAAGAGGCCGTGCCTCTTACAATCCTGATAGAGACTGAATGCAGGGGAACGCACGCTTAGACTTCTAAGGAGCAAACCCTAGCACTCAGTCTCTTACTATTCCCCCCTATTTGAGCCTGTCGAATCAGTCGGCAGTCTCCACGCACACATTTAACAGACACACGAGAGATGCCCACACCACCGTTTCAGTACCAGCCGATGTTCCCCGTAGGACCCGATCGGACTGAGTACGAGTTAATCACCTCTGACTACGTTCACACGGTCGACTGCAATGGTCACCAGATGCTTCAAGTCGATCCAGAGGCGCTACGCATACTTGCCGAGCGAGCTATGCACGATGTAGCTTTCTACCTACGCCCTGCCCATCAGGAGCAGGTCGCTTCGATACTGTCCGACCCAGAGGCTTCGGACAACGATAAGTTTGTCGCTCTGACCTTCCTCCGCAATGCTGAGGTGAGTGCTCTGGGACAGCTCCCCTTCTGCCAAGATACGGGTACCGCCATCATCCTAGGTAAGAAGGGGCAAAACGTCTGGACTGGTGCTTGCGACGAGGAGTACCTCTCGCACGGCGTCTACGACACCTACACTCGCTATAACCTTCGCTATTCGCAAAATGCGCCTCTCGATATGTATCGTGAGGTCAATACGGGGTGCAACCTCCCCGCGCAGATCGATCTTATGGCGACCGAGGGCGACGAGTATAAGTTCCTCTTTATCGCTAAGGGCGGTGGCTCTGCCAATAAGACTTACCTCTATCAGGAGACCAAAGCACTCCTCACGGAGGAGCGGCTCTTCCCCTTCCTAGTTGATAAGATGCGCTCGCTAGGCACAGCTGCCTGTCCTCCTTATCACATAGCTTTCGTCATCGGCGGCACCTCGGCAGAGGCAAATCTCAAGACGGTCAAGCTCGCCAGTGCTAAGTACTATGATGAGCTACCCACCGAGGGCAATGAGCTGGGGCATGCTTTCCGTGATCTAGAGATGGAGCAGCGACTTCTGGAGGCGACCCACGAGATTGGTCTGGGAGCGCAGTTTGGCGGTAAGTACTTCGCTCATGACATACGAGTCATCCGTATGCCACGTCACGGAGCTTCCTGTCCCGTCGGACTCGGCGTGAGCTGCTCGGCAGATCGCAACGTACGGGCTAAGATCAATAAGGATGGACTGTGGATCGAGCGACTTGAGAAGCACCCCGCACGACTCATCCCTGAGGCTATGCGCCACGGTACCGAGGGCGAGGTTGTTAAGGTCGACCTCAATCGCCCGATGGATGAGATACGCAAGCAGCTGAGTCAGTACCCTGTCTCTACACGTCTCTCGCTCTCAGGCACTATCGTCGTAGGACGTGACATAGCCCACGCCAAGCTCAAGGAGCGCCTCGATCGTGGTGAGGAGTTACCCCAGTACATCAAGGATCACCCGATCTACTACGCTGGCCCCGCCAAGACGCCTGAAGGAATGCCGAGTGGCTCCTTTGGTCCCACCACGGCAGGACGTATGGATCCCTACGTGGATCTCTTCCAGAGCCATGGAGGTAGTCTCGTTATGATCGCTAAAGGCAATCGCAGTCAGCAAGTTACCGATGCTTGCAAGGCTCATGGAGGTTTTTACCTCGGCAGCATCGGAGGTCCCGCAGCGATCCTAGCTCAGGAGAGCATCAAGCGTGTCGAGTGTCTGGAGTACCCGGAGCTGGGCATGGAGGCGATCTGGCGCATAGAGGTAGAGGACTTCCCCGCGTTCATCTTAGTCGATGACAAGGGCAACGACTTCTTCCAGCAGATCAAACAGTGCGCAGGCTGTCCCCGCAGTTAGTCTCTCAGACATCACTGACGAACATAAACGAAGAGTAGGAACACACTGATTGGTGCGTTCCTACTCTTCATTGCTTAGTGACGTCTAGTAATCTACTTGGTGGGGTGCTGAAAAAGTGATGCTTAGAGCTAACATGTTGCCCCTAGAAATTTCAATTCCTCGGAGGGAATTGCCAAATAGCTCCGAAGAAAGTGACCAATTCTTCGGAGGAAATGAAAAATTCTTCCGAAGAATCAACTGAAACTTCGGAAGAGTCAGATGAAACTTCGGAAGAATTTGCCAATTTCCTCCGAAGAGTTTTTCAATTTTCTCGGAGGAAGTCAGAGAAGTCGGGAAAATCGCCGAGGGGTCTAAGACGATTCATCACCTTTCATCACCTTGAAATAGGAATTAGCCTACGTAGAGAGAAGATGCTGGAGGGCTTGCCGGTCGAGTTTGCCGTTGTCGTTATGCGGTAGCTGCGATACGCAGCGGATCTCTTTCGGGCGGTGGTAGGGAGGTAGGAGCTGTTCGAACGTTTCGCCTAGAGTTTCGGCAAAACCTTTGGGGAGGCTGTCGCCTTCTAGCACGAGTACTAACTTTTGTCCTAGAGCAGCATCGGCTACCCAGCTGATGGCGAGCGGTATGTCGAGTGTCGCAGAGAGCTTTCGCTCGATTGGTTCGGGACTTATTTTGACGCCACCACTATTGATGATGTTGTCGGCTCGTCCCTCTATGGTAAAGCCCCCATCGGGGTGCAGCGCGACGAGGTCATGGGTCGTGAGGATGGGTCCTTCGGGATAGAGCAACCGATCCTCGATGAGTAGCTCCCCTGCGCTGCTTTGCGAGAGATGCACCCCCTCGAGGGGATAGAAGAGTGGTGAGGCGTGGGGCCCGTTGAGTCGTCGCAGGGCGATGTGCGAGATGGTCTCGGTCATGCCGTAGGTGGCGTAAGCTGCTACGGGTAGCGTGCTGAGCTGCGCCTCCACGACGGGATGAATGGCTCCACCCCCGATGATTAGTTGCTCTGCCTGACTGAGCAATTTGCGCTCCGCTGACACCTCTAGAGTGTGGTGTAGTTGTAGGGGTACAAGCGAGACAAACTGCGGTGCTGTGTGGAGTGCCACCAGCGGATGGCTCGAGGGTGGTACCACGATCAGTTCGGCACCTGCGAGTAGTGCACGCACCACCATCATCTTGGCGCCTATGTAGCGCAGGTCCATCGCTAGGAGGAGTCGTGTGCCAGCTTCGATTTGAAAGTAGCGGTTGCTTCTGAGTCCGCTACGTCGCATGGCAAGCTTCGCCAGCTGAAGCCGTTTGGGCGTACCCGTTGAGCCAGAGGTTTGGACGGTCACACTCTCCTCTTCGCTCCACCACTCCCCGAGAAAGGTGAGGAGCGGCTGTAGCACCGCTCTCCGCTCGGACGTTAGCCCTCTGGCGAACGACTCTAAGCTCTCCGCATCTATTCGTGCGCTATCTATATATAGGTGTTCGGACATGGGGCGTGGGCTGGGGCTATCGGGATGAATCGGAACTGTCGGAGCCATCAGAATGATCGGACCTCTAACTTCTAATATCTAACTTCTAACCTCTAATCTCTAATCTCTAAAAAACATCTGGTCGCCCTCGAGTCGTAGCGTGGAGGGCGTGTTATTAAGATAGAGAGCTCCTGTGCCAAGCCCTTGCGGGCGGACGATCGGGTACTGGCTGACCCACTGAGCGATGGCGCTGAGCCCTACGTTCGACTCCAGTGCTGAGGTCGCCCACCAACCGATGCCTCGCTCCTCGGCAAGCTCGATCCACTCATCGACATCGCTGTGGAGCGATGGCTTGAGGATGATATAGTGCGGCTTGCCCTCATCTAGTAGCTGTGCTTTGCGCTCTCGGGTGTGGATCCCGATCAACTCTTCGTCAAGCGCTATGGGTAGTGGCGACGCTGCAGTGAGCTTTGCTAGCTCGTCCCACTGATTGCTCGCAGGTATCGGCTGCTCGATGGAGTGTAGGTGAAAGTCGCTCAGCCGCTTCAGTCGCTCTAGAGCTACCTCAGGGGCAAACGCTCCGTTGGCATCCACCCGCAGCTCCATTTCCTCCGGTGAGAAGTGCTGGCGCACGTAGCGGAGTAGCTCTAGCTCTTCGGAAAAGTCTATTCCGCCGATCTTAAGCTTCAGGCAGCGGAAGCCTTGCGCTAGCTTAGCCTTGATCTGCTCGTACATATAGGCTTTGTCGCCCATCCAGATCAAACCATTGATCGGGATGCCCATCTCACCACGAGTGAATGGGGTATCGCAAAAGGGCTTTACCGCACCTTCTTCGCTACTATGGCAAGCAGCGAGAAAGCTATTGACCGCTGTGGCTAAGCCAAAAGCTATGGAAGGGTAGAGGCGTAGCGAAGCTACGTCAAACTGGGCAGGAGCCTGCGCCATCCGCCCCACAAGCTGCTCCAGTACAGCCTTATAGTTGGGCAGATCGTCGCAACTGAGCTGAGGCATCGGGGCGCATTCTCCACAGCCTACATGAACTGCCTGCTCGAGGCTTTGGAGACGTAGGTAGTAGACCCGCTTCGTCTCGTACTCGCCACGAGAGGTCTTGGCGGGGCGACGGAAGCGCAGGGTGTACGGCTCCACGCTTATGGTCACCCGCTCGGCTATCTGTGGCAATAGTGTGGGGAGGTGGAGGATGCTCTCTTGTGGTGACATCGGTCGCTAGGGAAACTTAGGGTACTGCTCGAAGTTGGGCTTGCGCTTCTCGAGAAAAGCGTTCTTGCCCTCCTGCGCTTCGTCCGTGAGGTAGTAGAGCAACGTCGCATCGCCCGCCAGCTCTTGGATACCCGCCTGACCATCCAGCTCAGCATTGAGTCCCGCCTTGATCATACGAAGGGCGAGCGGACTCAGTAGCATCATCTCCTCGGCCCACTGCACGTACTCATCTTCCAGTTGGTCGAGAGGCACCACTTTGTTGACCAGTCCCATGTCGAGAGCCTCCTGAGCGGAGTATTGGCGGCAGAGGAACCATATCTCACGCGCTTTCTTTTGTCCTACGACACGAGCGAGGTACGAGGAACCAAAGCCAGCGTCGAAGCTTCCTACACGGGGACCCGTCTGCCCGAAGATCGCATTCTCCGAGGCGATCGAGAGGTCGCACACCACGTGGAGGACATGTCCGCCACCGATAGCGTAACCATTGACTGCAGCGATGACCGGCTTGGGGATACTGCGGATCTGCTTCTGCACATCTAGGACGCTCAGACGAGGCACACCGTCCTTGCCAATGTAACCACCCCGCCCCTTGACGTTTTGATCTCCACCAGAGCAAAACGCCTTGTCGCCAGCGCCCGTCAGGACCACCACGTTGATACTCTGATCCTCACGGCAGATGCGCAGAGCGTCGCTCATCTCGGCCGTCGTGGTCGGAGTAAAGGCGTTGCGGTAGCGCTCACGATTGATCGTGATACGAGCGATGCCGTTGTAGTAGTCGAAAAGGATATCTTCGTACGCTTTGAGGGGATTCCACACCCTTTGGTTCTTTTCACTCATAACTCTTCTCTTGATTGTAATTGCTTGAAATAGGTCTGTAGTTCGGCGATCTCATCCTCTGAGGAGACGAAAGCCTCGAGGAGACGTGGACGATCGGCAGGACCGACGAAGTAAGCCATCGTCTCCTCCAGTTCGCTCGCCTCGTGCACCGACAGGTACTCCCAGCCACAGCTCTCCGCCCATCCCTGCGCTCGTAGCTGATGCTCGGCAGTGATGTAGCGTCGCGACAGTGGATCCATCTCTAAGGTCGGCAGGCTCTGGAAGATGCTCCCTCTCTGGTTGTTGAGCAGTAGCACCCGCACGTTGCTCCCCACCTCGGGCAGCCCCAGCGCATTGAGATCGTAGAAGAAGCTCAAGTCGCCGATGACGATGAAGTGCCGCTCCTCGGCTCTCTGGCGGGCGAAGCCTAAGGCGGTCGAGAGCGAACCCTCGATGCCACTGGAGCCTCGGTTGCAAAGCGTGAGGAGCCGATGAGGCTTGCGAAAAAGCTCCGCATAGCGCACCGACGAACTGTTAGCTAGGTGTAGCACGCAAGGCTCCTCGGGTAGATGACTTAGAAGACTCCCCACCAGAGCCAGAGAACTGTATCGTGGTGTCGGAGACGGCAGTCGATCAATTCGCTCCCGCCAGTGAAGGGCATAGGGAGAGCTAGCACTCCCAGCCAAGCCCTGCGCCAGCGTCTCAAGGAATGGCCCGACGGGAGCGGTGATCAGCTCGGTGAGACTGCAAAAGAGATCCACCACACTGGGGTCAGGCGACAGGTGCCACGTCTCCCGTGGCGGATAGTTGCGCAGATACTGCTTTATCTTGTTGGAGACGATATGCCCGCCGAGGGTGATCAGCAGGTCGGGCTGTAGCGTTCGTCGATCCGCCTCGCTGAGTGACGCTAGGAGCGCATCAAGCGAACAGATCGATACGGGGCTATTCGATAGCGACTCGCCGATGCAGAGAAACTGCTCCTGCAAGCTTTGTGGAAAGGTCTCCCCCGTGCTAGTTGCAGCAGACCAAGTTTCTTGTCCGACTAATATCATCTTGCGCTCGAACGTGGCTAGTCGACCTAGCAACGGCTCAACCGCCTGCACATCCACACTATACGGGAAGTGCTGCCGGATACAACGCCCTGGCTGCATCCCGACGGGTCGTCGATCGCTTGGTTTAGGGTCGTGCTCCGCTGGAGTTGGCTGAAGCAAGGAGACGCCTGGATCGCTGATCGGGACGTTGATCTGCACGGGACCAGGGAGCGGAGCATGTGCTGCGAGGAGAGCCTCGTTGATTAGGCGATTGCAGTACCACCGCTCCTCATCGGTGTGAGGCTCGGGTAGTTGCACCGCTTTGCGCACGAGCGAGCCGAAGAGCCCTGGCTGAGGAAGCGTTTGCCCAGCCCACTGTCCGATCCATCGCTCGGGTCTATCGGCCGATAGAACAACCAGCGGAACCCCTTGATAGTAAGCCTCAGCGACAGAAGGGTGAAGGTTTGCCACGGCAGTGCCAGAGGTACAGCAGACCACGACCGCTCTATGCGTGGCGAGTGCCAAACCAAGGGCGTAGAAGCCCGCGCTGCGCTCATCGATGATCGAGTGGCAGGTCGCCCCCGCAAGCTGGTGGCTGAGCGCATGCACAAGTGGCGCATTGCGACTGCCAGGACAGAGCACCACATCACGCACACCATGTGCCTGAAGCAGAGCGACTAGTTCGCTGATCACAGGATCTTCCATCGGTATCATCACGCTCCTCCTCTTTTACCTTATAAGACTATGTATTGCCGAGAGCTTGTGCAGCACCTCCTGCCACTCGCTCTCTAGACTTGATCCACGCACGATGCCACCCCCCGCATAGAGTCGCAGAGCCTGCTCAGGGAGCAACTGCAGGCAGCGTATTTGTACAAAGAGATCGACGCACCGCTCAGGCTCATACCACCCCAGGAAGCCTGAATAATAAGAACGCTCCGAGGTCTCCTCTTCGAGGATCACACGCTGCGCCACTCGCTGAGGCGTGCCACAGATCGCTGGCGTGGGGTGAAGGCGCTCCGCCAAGGTAATCGGCGCGTACCCCTCGGGAAGCTGCAAAGCGAAGCGAGCCTGCAAATGTTGTAGCTGTCCCGTTGTTGTCGTCTCCACATCAAGCGCACGGTAGGGGATCCCCTCCTGCTCCAGCAGCTCACCGATGAAGCGCTGCACATAGTGATGCTCCCGCCGATTCTTCTCACTCCAGAGGGGCGGCTCGCCATCTCGTTGCCGAGGCATCGTCCCAGCCAGTGCTACTGTCTGCCAGTGCGTGCCATCACCTCTGAGGAGCATCTCCGGTGTGGCACAGAGCCACAGCCCCGACTGAGGCGTGTAGCAGAGCGATACGAAAGCATTCGGATAGTGCGTCAATGCTTTGTCAAAGGTGCCAACGACTTGTGCCGTAGCGATGCTGGGCAGTTCGACGCGATGCGCCAAAACAAGCTTCTCCGCCATCCCTTCCTGCAGATGCTCCATAAAGCGAGCGAAAGTGACTCGGTAACTATCGGGTAAAGCCTGCGGTATCGGTGCCACAGGTGGAAAGCTTTCTAGCTGCGCCTCGTCACACTCCGCAAGCTGTAGCACGCTTGCCCCCTGCTCCTCTTCGATCCAGAGCATCGGTGTCTCAGCCGTCACCGCAAAGGGTGCCATCAGGAAGCCCGCTAGATGCGCTTGCCCCCTCAGCTCCTCTGCCGTAGTCGCCACAACTCGAGCCTCGTGCCGTAGCCCGATCTCACGCACCGTACGTCCCTCGCTAGGCAACCGAAAGCAAGCAAATGGCGCACAACGATTCATCCGCTCCGCCACCAGCGTGACCAGTTCGTCACAACTACAGCTCCTACCGCTTGGCTCCTTATGAGATCTCTTACTCAGCACTGCTCTTACACCCGTCGACCGCTTGGTGTCAAACCTTTTACTTCTTGCCCAGCTCTTAGATTACTGCGACAATGCGTTGCAAGCACATCGGCTTCCATAGTGGACGGCTCTCGATAGACTCTACCTCCTGCTCTCGTCCTCCCATCTCAGCGAGTGAGAGCCAAATCTTCGTCTGCACCATATTCTTTGTATTCTATTTTAGTAGTCAGGCTAAGTTTGTTTCAGTTTTCATCCCTATTCCACTGACAAAAAGGAAGAAAGGTCTTTTGCAACGTCTGATTTGATTGAATAATCGAGTACTTGAATCCTAGAAACTCTTGGTCTTCCTTTAGAAACTCACAAACTATACGCTTGTTTTGTTCGCAGATCTCCTCCAAAAAATGATTACAAGCCTTTTGGAATAGGTTGATCCGAGAGAGAAAGTACTCATAGAATTTTTCTTCCCGCACTTCCCGAGCAGGAGTCTTCCCATTAAATACTGCGGAAAGCAACTTGATGGTCTCATCTATACCCAGGGTGTCTTTATCATCGGATCCCTCAAAGATAGCTACGTTCCTTTGGTAGTCGACTTCCTGCTTGATGAGAGTTTCGATAGGATGTTTTAGAGGATTGATTATTTGGTCGTAAGAGTTGGACTTCTTCTGATTGCAATAAGAGCATGCCAATAATAGGTTCTTCCAGTCGGTCGTTTTATTTGGGTGTTGTGACTGACTGCATAGGTGATCTATATGATAGTTCGTTACCACTGTTCTCTCGCAAATATAGCACTTACTATGCTGATCCGCAAAAAGTTGCTTCTGGACATCCTGTCCATTGTACTGATGCCCAGTCTCAAGAGATTCAGGCGGAGTGGGAGACTTATAGATTTGAATCATAGTCTCGGATTCCACTAAGTTTATCTGCCCACCTAATCTTCAGTTCTTCGTATTCTCCGGCTATTTTGGGGGATACACTCTCGGAGACTTTGTCCAGGTCCTTGACAAGTTCTTTGACTTCAAATCGCTCTGCGAGGTCTAGGTCTGCTTGCTTCAAGAGCTCTGTGAGACGATTCAACTGTTGCTCTAAATAGCTCGAACGAGTACTGACCTCAAAATAACCTTCGGCTAGAGCCTCGTAAGAGTAGTCAGACAGATTCGTCAATACCTTTTGATGCTCCAAGTCATAAACAGTAGCAGATGCAATGGAGTTAAGGACAAAAGGAGAGTGTGTCGTGATTATAAATTGGATCTTTGGGAAAACTCTAGTCAGTAGCGGCATCACCTGTCGCTGCAGAGAGAGATGCAAGTGGGTCTCCACTTCATCTATCAAGACGATTCCAGGTATATCGTAGAGCTGCATCGTGCGATCGCTTATCGAATTCATCCTTAGGATTAGGTCAGATATGATATCTATCACCGCAGCAAATCCATCTGATAGCTCGTTGAACTTAAAGCTCTTGCCTTCGGTCTCTATATGAAATGAGTAGTCCTTGTAGTTGAAAGAAAGTTTCAGAGCACTATCGCCAAAGATCTCTCCTAGTAACGCTTCGAACGAAACAAACCAATCATTGATTCGGTCTGCATCTTCCGTCTGATGCTCATTTCGGGCAAGTGCCTCTTGAATCTTTAGATCAGAGAGAAAGTTAAGAAATTGATCCGAAACGCTCTGATTGATAAGCCACTGGTCGCTGAGCATCGGCTTCGTCGGACTGAGAGGCTCTGACATTCTAACCTCTCTACTGGCTGCATACATTGCACAGATAAAGGGCTTGTCAGAACTATGGAATACGATTTGGGTAGGATTTTCAAATTCTACTCGAACTTTTCCATATAGCTCATTAAGCCTTTCCTGCCAAAAAGCTAGCTGCTGCTCTAGTTCTGCGCTCTTTAGAGGATTTGTACCGTTGGTTAGTCGTTGGGTATAATGTTGAATGTACTCCTCGTACTTTAAGAAATCCAAGCTTTGCCCTTTTTGCAGTAGCGCAATGTGATCTCGTATAGCCTCCAGCAGAGAGGTCTTACCACTTCCATTCTTACCCGTGATCAATAGATGTGGATGCTCGTCATCAGGAATATAAATGTCTAGATCATGTAGATGACGTACCTTATTAATATGGATGGCCTGTATATAGCGTTGCATAGGGTTGTTGGTGTTCTCTGGCGATAGCCTGTCTCTTACTCTTCAGTGTCGCGGGTAGCAGTCATGCGAGGCTCGCGAGCCAGCGTGCGGCTAGTCACGGTCGAGGAGTCGATGGCTCGAAGTGCAATGTCTCTAACTGTCTCCTCGGAATTAGCAACCTTAACTCCAGCCTCCTTGAGCTGACTCTCGATTTCCTTGATCTTTTGCTGCAGGAGTTCTATCTGCTGATCCTTGAGTCGTAGCTGTCCTTCGGTCTCTTTCTGAGCTAAGTCAAACTCAAAGCGATGCTCTCTGTTGAGACGTTCCTCAGTCGCCTTGATCGCCTTGGACTCGACCTCTTGCATACGAGTCTCTAGGCTCTCAGCTAGCTGACGTAGGCTCTGTAGCTCACTTTCTGCATCTGCAAGCGCACGCTCTCGCTCGGCAGAGGTCCGCTCGAATGCTTGCTTGCGCTCTGTCAGTTCACGTTCCTCCGCATCTAGACGCTCTTGAAAGGCATCCTCCTCTTTTCGACGCTTTTGACTCGTTGTGTAGTCGTACTCCTCCTCTTCGCGCTTGCGAAGGAGCGCCACGTTTGCCTTCTCTTGCTTGACAGAGTCATTGTATTGCTCACGTTCATGACGCCAAGCCTCACGAGTCTCTTCGATCTCACGCTCTAGCTTAGCCCGTGTCTCTTCTAGCTCGACCTGAGCTTCTTCTTTCTGCTTTTTCTGTGCTAGGATTAGTGTAGAGAGTGAGTCTGCATTGCTCTCGATGGCATAGAGTTCACTGATCCAAGCTTCCTTGATACGTATTGTCTCATTGAGCGTCTTGAGCCGCTCGAAGCCCTCCTTGAGCTGATTCTGAAGTAGTGTGACAGAACGCTCGAAGCCTCCCGTCACCTCACGAGCGAAAGCGTCTAGCTCTTCGACCGATAGCGCCTCGGCTTGTGCTACAACCTTCTGCTCAGTGACTCGCTTCTGCTCCTCCTTGGGATTCTCTAGACTTTTAGCCTGCACCTCTGCCAATAGCGCCTCATAGGCCTCCAGCATCTCTTTCTTTGTATTCGACATGCTGATCTGAACTCTCTCCTCACTCATATTACTTTTTATTCTAATGGTTTGTCTTGTTGCTTTGACGTCTTGTGGTCTCTAGAGTTGTCAGTCCTATGATGTACTAATGCTACTTCTTATGTGGAGCGACGGCCAAGAGCCAACAGTTTCACAAATATACAACTTCTCATCAGATTAGCTCCTCTTACGGGAGTAGGTCAGCGTCGCGTAGCTCGCGGTAGAGGCGCTGCACGGGGAGCCCCATGACGTTGTAGAAGGAGCCCTCGATGTGCGAGACTCCGATGTAGCCGATCCACTCCTGTATGCCGTAGGCGCCCGCTTTGTCGAGCGGTCGATACTGTGCTACGTAGTGGTCTATCTCGCTGTCCGTGAGCTGTGCGAAGGTGACCAGCGTGTGGCTGGCGAAAGAGTGCTGCCACTCGGTCGTGGTGAGCGAAACGCCCGAGACGACCTCATGCTGGCGACCGCTCAGGAGGCGTAGCATACGCCGTGCGTCGTCTAGATCGTGTGGCTTGCCGAGGATTTGCCCGTCTAGGAGGACGACCGTGTCGGCCGTGATGAGCAGTTCGTCGGCTTGTAGTGTGGGTCGTAGCTGTTCCGCTTTGAGCTGGGAGAGATAGCGTGGCACCTCTTCGAGCGGTAGTGTGTCAGGGTATGCCTCGCTGTGTCCCTCGATGGTGCGTATCTCAAAGGGGTGCCCGAGGGTGGCGAGTAGCTCTTTGCGGCGTGGCGATTGGGAGCCAAGGATCCAGCGGTAAGTTTTCATAGAGGGTAGTCGTCTAGGATAGCTTCGGTGAACAGGTTGTAGAGCTGCGATACTTCATTCAGTTCCTTGGGTAGCTGCTCGAGGAGTGCACGGTGGCGAGCGATGGTCTCTAGATCGTGTCGGCGGGCGGGGCCCGTCTGCGCTGTGTAGGGATCGATCGTAGTCGCCTTCGAGGCGGTGCGCAGGATGAGCCCATTGAGTAGGTCTGTAGGGAGACCAGCCTGAGTCAGCAGACGGTGCGAGAGGGTGTAGAGGCGGTTGGTGCAGTTGGAGGCGAGTACACCAGCGAGGTGTAGCCAAAGGCGTTGATCTAGCGTAGAGGGAATCGCCTCAACCTGAAGAAGGTCATTCCACTGCTGGAGGGTGGTCAAACCTTCGTCAGAGGCGAGCTGGTAAAGGACCTTTTGTCCCTCGAAGGGAACGACGACCTCCTTGGCAAAGCTATTGAACGGGTACCAAACACCATAGGCACGCTGCCCGCTGAAGCATTCGATCGGAGTCACGGCGGAGGTGTGGACGACCAAGCCGTCTAGTGGTGGAAGTGCCTTGGCGACCTCTGCGATAGCTTGGTCGCTGACAGCTATAATGTAAAGGTCGGCTGCGGGGAGCTCCTGCAGACTGTCGGTGACGGAACAGGCAAATGCAAAGCGCTTACGGAGCGACTCGGCATGCGCCAGCTGACGGCTGTAGATGCCGCAAAGCGATGTGGCGGCGTGGCTCGCCAGTGCAGCTGCTATGGAGGTGGCTACGCCTCCAGACCCTATGAGTACGACTTTCATGGTATATAAACTACAAAGCAGTATGTCAAAGGTACGAAATTAGAGGTTAGAAGTTAGAGATTAGATTTTAGAAAGGAGAAGTTAGAGGCTACTCGTCTTCCACTCCTCCGATTTTCTCCGAGGAAATTGTCAAATAGCTCCGAGGAAAATCGCTATTTCCTCGGAGGAATGAAAAAATTCTTCGGAAGAATCAAATGATACTTCGGAAGAATCAAATCATAAGTCCGAACTATTTTCTCTTTGTCCGCTGAGAAATAAAAAATATCCACGGAAGAAATCTTACATTTCCTCCGTGGAGTTGTTTTAAGAGCCTGCTGAATTGGCTCGTTAGAAGTCGCTGATTAGAGCGTGTCGATCAAGTCGCTGAGCGTTTTCTTGGCATCTCCGATGAGTAGCGTAACGCCTTCGCTACGGCTATAGAGCGGATTCTCGACACCAGCGTAGCCGGGCTTGAGATCGTAGTTGCAGATGATCACCTGCTTCGCCTGGTCTACGTTGAGGACTGGCATACCATAGATAGGCGTCCCCTCGGCATTACGAGCGGCGGGGTTGAGCACATCGTTAGCACCGATGACGATGACTGCGTCGGTATTGGCAAACTGGTCGTTGATCGCCTCCATCTCGTAGAGACTATCGTAGTCTACATTAGCCTCGGCGAGAAGTACGTTCATGTGTCCTGGCATACGACCAGCCACAGGGTGGATGGCGTACTTGACATCGGCTCCGCTTCGAGCGAGCTTGTCGGCTAGCTGCTTGACCTCTTGCTGTGCTTGTGCTAGTGCCATACCATAGCCCGGCACGATGATGACGCGCTTAGCGTTGTGCAGTACCTCCGTAGCGGATTGGAGTGGCGTTGCGCTACTGGTAGCTGAAGAAGCAGACGAAGCCGCAGAAGCTACGGGGGCTGCGGGGGTACTCTCCGCATGATCCAAACGATCCATCAGGTTGGAGAGCGTTGCCTTAGCATCGCCTAGGCAGAGCGCTACGCCCTCGCCACGGCTGTAGAGCGGGTTCTCGACACCAGCGTAACCAGGCTTGAGATCGTAGTTGCAGATGATGACCTGCTTGGCCTGATCAACATTGAGGACCGGCATACCGTAGATAGGCGTTCCCTCAGCATTGCGCGCAGCGGGGTTGAGGACGTCGTTGGCCCCGATGACGATGACCGCATCGGTATCGGCAAACTGATCGTTGATCGCCTCCATCTCGTAGAGACTATCGTAGTCTACATTAGCCTCGGCAAGGAGAACGTTCATGTGTCCCGGCATACGACCAGCCACGGGGTGGATGGCGTACTTGACATCGGCACCGCCCTTGGCGAGCTTGTCGGCTAGCTGCTTGACCTCCTGCTGTGCTTGTGCTAGCGCCATACCGTAGCCCGGCACGATGATGACGCGCTTAGCACCACGGAGCATTGCAACAGCCTGATCGATAGGAGAGCTCTCCTGCTTAGGCTGAGGCGCAGCGGGAGCTTTTGGGGTAGCTGTGGCAGGCTTGGCGGGAGCTTTTGCCTTGCCGTGAGGGATGAGGATGTTGACGAGCGAGCGGTTCATCGCACGGCACATGATCTGCGTGAGGAGGAGTCCCGAAGCACCGACGACACCACCGACAGCAACGAGGAAGATGTCGCCAATGGCCATACCAGCGATAGCACCAGCCACACCGCTCAGAGAGTTGAGCAAGCTGATGGTGATCGGCATGTCAGCACCGCCCACACGTATGGAGAAGTAAAGCCCGAAGAGCGCACTGAAGAGCATCGTGCCGATCATAGCGTAGATGAGGGCATTAGGCATCTGGTAGTTGAGCGTGCCGATGAGTAGGAAGAAGACGGCGACAACGAGCGTGAGGGAGGTCGCTACATTGTGAAAAGGCCATACGACTGACTTCTGTGGCAGTACTCTATGTAGCTTGCCCGCTGCCACGAGACTCCCAACGAGCGTGAGCATACCGATGATGATAGCGAGGAAAGCGGTGACCAGCGTGAAGTAGACATTGCTCTCAGAAAGCTGGAAGAGAGTCAAAGCACCGACGAGTGCCGAAGCACCACCGCCGATACCGTTGAGCAGAGCCACCATTTGCGGCATCTGGATCATCTTGACTCGTGTGTAGAGTAGGGTACCGATGATACCGCCGATGAGGATGCCTCCGATGAGCCAGGGGAAGGTGACGACCTGTAGCTTGAGGAGCGTGACGATGACGCCTAGCCCCATGGCGGTAGCACTGAGCGCGTTACCACGAGCCGCGCTTTTTACCTTGCTCATCATAGCGATGCCTACGAGCACGAGTATGCTGAGGATCGCGCAGATGACGTAGTAGACGGGATTAGAGATCTCTATGAGTGTATTCATGCCTTGCCTCCTTTCTTGTTTTTGGTAAACATACGGAGCATGCGGTTGGTCACGCCAAAGCCCCCGACGACATTGATGGTGGCTAGGATGACGGCTATAACCCCAAATATTTGCTGGAAGAGACTACCGTCTGGCGCTATGATAGCTGTGGCAGTAGCTGCGAGCGCTCCCGTAATGGTGACGCCACTTAGGGCGTTCATCCCCGACATGAGGGGGGTGTGCAACAAGCTAGGCACATTGCTGATGAGCTTGTAGCCGACGAAGGTCGCCACAAGGAAGATGGCGACGAGGATCAGTGGGTTCATTGAGAAATTAGAGATTGGAGGTTAGAGTTTTAGAAATTAGAGGTTAGAAGTCAGAGTATGACCCATTAGAATCATATCCTCTGACGTCTAACCTCTAACGATAGGGGGAAAGTCAAGTTCCTGTAACCTAGGCTACTTCTTGAGTCCCATAGCCTCGAGGGTACCCTCGTGGATGATCTCCCCGGCCTCCGTCGTGACGACGATAGAAGAGGTGATCTGATCGCTCATGTCGAGGTGCATCTTGCCATCCTTGACGAGGTACTTGACGAGGTTGTACATGTTTTGTGAGAACATCCAAGTAGCGCTCTGAGGTAGCATACCAGGGATATTCTTGATACCCTCGATGACTACGTGGTGCTTGACGTCACGCTCACCTGGAGTCGTGATAGCGCAGTTACCACCCTGATCGATAGCGATATCTACGATCACAGAGCCGGGCTTCATAGACTTGACCATCTCCTCGGTGATGACCACGGGAGCGATCTTGCCTGGTACGAGTGCGCTACAGAAGATGACGTCCATGTCCTTGACATGCTCAGCTAGCACCTGACGCTCATGCTCTAGTAGCTCGGGGCTCAGGTGTAGTGCGTAGCCACCAGGAGCGACAGCCTTGTCAGCGGGGATGCCCAGATCGATAGGCTTAGCACCTAGACTGGTAGCCTGCTCAGAAGCTGCGGGACGTATATCAGCTGCGTAGGTGATACAACCTAGACGACGAGCCGTAGCGAGTGCCTGTAGACCAGCTACACCGACACCGATGACGAGCACCTTAGCGGGCTCGATCTTGCCGACAGCGGTAAACATCTGTGGCATAAAGAAGGAGAGGTCGTTGGCAGCCATCAGGATACCCTTGTAGCCTGCGCAAGTACTCATAGAGGTGAGTGCATCGAGGTTCTGCGCACGAGAGATACGAGGTACACCATCTAGGGTGAGACCTACGACGCCCTGCGCAGCCATCTTGCGTACCATGTCATGGTTCACAGGAGAGGCTGGGTGGATGAAGGTGATCAGGTACTGCCCCTTGTGCATCATGTCGATCTCATGCTTGCCAAGCTGCTCGTTGAAGAGTGGCTCCTTGACCTTGATGATGATCTCCGCACGGCGGTAGATCTCCTCGGGTCCTTGTATCAGCTCAGCGCCAGCTGCCTGATAATCCTCATCGTGGTATGCTGCGCCTTCGCCAGCTCCACGCTCAAATAGTACAGTGTGTCCGTCAGAGACATACTGCTTCACTGCCTCGGGGCTCGCTGCGACGCGAGCCTCATCGTGCATAATTTCTTTAGGTACGCCTATTATCATAGTTCAATTATATAGAGAATGAATAGTCATAGGTATAGAATGGGGCGCATGCGAAAGCATCCTTGTGCACCTGCACCCATTCATTTCGCAAATATACATACTTAACGCCAAAGTCACAAGAGCGCGCTCGTGACTAGGATAGAGTTTCATTTCTAGTACGGAAATGCGAAGCCCATTTGCCTACTGCTTGCTATAAGTCGTCTATAAACCCTTGCTCAGCATTCTCTCCATTTAGGAAGTCTTCATACTCGATTCGGACATATCCTTTGCGCTCTCCAGAGATCCTCATAATATCTAAATAGACTGACCCTAGGAAAGTGTAGTCTGGAGTTCCGGCTCCATATACATTCCAATAGTTGCAATCGCCTAAAATGAGTTTTGTCATCTTGTCACTATCGCTCTTTGGAGAATAACCTTGAAACTCCTCAGTACTTTCGACCAGCAAGTATTTTTGAGAGAGCCAAGCTTTGAATTTTTTATATCTGATCTCAATTTGAGACCAACTGTCTTGGCCTGGAAAGACAACACGGACTTTATAGACATTGGCTGAGGATGGAGACTTATATATGAGTACGTTAGAGTCTGAGATCCCAGCAAAGGTCCCTGTCATCCAGATAATATCGGGAGTAGAAGAGCTGTCAAGTGTAAATCCTTTACTCTTTAGCTGATTTGCAAAGGATTTAGGTGATCCATCAATGGGGATCCCCATAAACTTCAAATGCTCTGTGGTCTTTGGCTGACTTTGGCTCTTCTCTTGTTGAGCTGTAAGACCAGTGAAGGAGATTAAAGCTACAAAAAGAGTAGCTAGGATCATTCTGTAGTGCTTCATAGTAGTGCTTGCTTGTATGCTCCAAAGTTAACAAAAACTAGAGAGATGATGCAAGCAGCATTCGCCACGAAAACCAAAAAGCAGAGGTCTCACTCACGGGTAGTGAAACCTCTGCTTTCTCTTAATTAGTCGGCTTGATTAGAGCTTAGGACCAGCCTCCTGAAGCTTCTTGCCATGCTCGTTGGTGGCAAACTTCTCGAAGTTCTTGACAAAGCGCTTAGCTAGATCCTGAGCCTTCGTCTCCCACTCAGCAGGATCGGCGTAAGTGTCTCGTGGATCGAGGATAGCGGGGTCTACGCCCGGTAGCTCCGTCGGGATGGCGAAGTCGAAGTGGGGTAGCGTCTTCGTCGGAGCCTTATCGATCGAGCCATCGAGGATCGCATCGATGATGCCACGAGTATCCTTGATTGAGATACGCTTGCCCGTGCCGTTCCAGCCCGTATTGACTAGGTAAGCCTTAGCCCCGACAGCCTTCATACGCTTGACCAGCTCCTGACCGTACTTGGTCGGGTGGAGTGAGAGGAAGGCTGCGCCAAAGCATGCCGAGAAAGTCGGCGTAGGCTCCGTGACGCCACGCTCGGTACCAGCTAGCTTGGCCGTAAAGCCTGAGAGGAAGTAGTACTGCGTCTGCTCTGGATCGAGGATCGAGACAGGAGGTAGCACACCGAAAGCGTCTGCCGAGAGGAAGATCACCTTGTTGGCATGACCCGCCTTAGAGACCGGCTTGACAATGTTGTCAATGTGATAGATAGGGTAGGAGACACGTGTATTCTCCGTGACAGACTTGTCAGAGAAGTCTATCTTACCATTGGCATCTACCGTCACATTCTCTAGGAGCGCATCACGGCGGATGGCGTTGTAAATGTCAGGCTCAGACTCTTTGCTCAGGTTGATCACCTTAGCGTAGCAGCCGCCCTCGTAGTTAAAGATACCGTTGTCATCCCAGCCATGCTCGTCGTCGCCGATCAGCTTGCGCTTGGGGTCGGTGCTCAGAGTTGTCTTGCCCGTGCCCGAGAGTCCGAAGAAGATAGCGGTCTCCGTCTCATCCTGATTCGTATTAGCAGAGCAGTGCATTGAGGCATTGCCACGGAGCGGGTTGAGGTAGTTCATATAGGAGAACATTCCCTTCTTCATCTCACCACCGTACCAGGTGTTGAGGATGAGCTGTATCTTCTCCGTCAGGTTAAAGACGACAGCCGTCTCGGAGTTCAGCCCCAGCTCCTTGTAGTTGGTCACCTTAGCCTTCGAAGCGTTCATCACGACAAAGTCGGGCTTGCCAAAGTTTGCCAGCTCCTCCTTAGTGGGGCGGATAAACATATTGGTGACGAAGTGAGCCTGCCAAGCGACCTCCATGATAAAGCGGATCTTGAGGCGCGTGTCGGGGTTAGCACCGCAGAAGGCGTCGACGACGTAAAGTTTCTTGCCCGAGAGCTCCTCGGTAGCAATCTTCTTAAGCTCTCGCCAGGTCTCCTGACTGGTAGGCTTGTTGTCGTTAGGGTACTCTGGGGTGGTCCACCAGATGGTGTCGCGGGTTGTGTCATCGAGGACGAAGAACTTGTCCTTTGGCGAGCGACCCGTGTAGACGCCCGTCATCACGTTGACAGCCCCCAGCTCGGTCAGCTGTCCGCGGTCATAGCCTGTTAGATCTGGTTGTAGCTCAGCCTCGTAGAGTTGGTCGTACGAGGGATTGTAGATGATCTCAGCAGGCGCTTTGATGCCATACTGGGAGAGATCAATGTTGTGCTGTGTCATAGCTATAGAGTGTTTGTTTGTAGATTCTTTATATATCAAATGTCGTCCCCAGCCCTCTAAGGAGAGGACTTAGCAAAAGTAATAAAAAAACAGAGATATCGCAACCTAGTCGCAGAGGAGGCCTCAGAAGTCTTGAGATATCTGAGCAAAAAGCGCCCAGCAGAGTGCGATGCAAACCCCTATGCAGACTAGGATCAAGAGCGCATTGATATACTTCGCCTGAGGCTTCGAGTCTTGATGCAGGTCTAGAGCGAAGTACTCTCGGAAGAAAATGTAGAGAGCTGGTATCGCCGTGAGTACTAGGATGAAGTCCTCTGGTATCCCGAAGAACCAAGTTTTCGTGACCCCCACCATTGCCCAGTTGAGGAGGAGTAGGACGATAAAGATGTTGACCCGACTTGTGAAGAGTAGCAGCAGTCCGATCGTATAGATAGCCACCGTGCAGGGCATTACCGGCGTTGTGATATAGGGGAAGGATAGTCCCCGCATAATCGAAGCTAGGGGGTACATCAGTGGCAGTATGAGGACGAAGACCCCAAAAGGCTTGAACTTATCTCGTAGGGCAAATTGTGTATCATCCTCCACGAGATCCTTAACCCATGCCAGAGCCAGTATGCCCCAGTATATGCTGAGTAGTATAGAGTAGCTACGCTCAGCACAGTAGATAGCGTAGTATGCCACAGCGATCCATATATATAGGAGTATCAGATAGGACTTAGCAATGATCGTGCTGCTACGTGATGGGCGTTTCACTAGTAGGTACAGAACCACAACGGCAGAGATGACTAGGAGTATCTGTATCGGCCATGTTGCGACATTGTACTGGGCGATTGTATTCCAAAAGGTATTCATATAGAGATCAGAGCTTATGGGTGCTTACGAGTTAGAGAGAAGGTCCGCTTAGGGAAGAGTAGGATAGGAAGTGTAGCCCCTGCTGCAAGAACGAAGATGACTGTGATGGCTACGATGCTATTGAAGAAAAACATCTCCATATACTTCTGCTGTCCCTCAAGACTGTCTAGATTTTGCAAGAACATAATCTGTGCGAAGAACATATTGTACGCATACTTACCTGGGATCATCGGTAGGAGTGCCGGTATCGAGAGGACGGTGATCGGCGTCTGTATACGCTTTCCCAGCCAGAGCGCCCCAAAGCCTATCGTCAGCGAGGCGCAGAGCGAGCCGATAGCGATATTGATCCCACACCCCGTCATCAAGACGAAGCGTAGTGCATGCCCCACAGCAGCCAGGATAGCAATACTGCGGTAAGCCCTCAGCGGAGGGTCAGAAATCGCACCAAAGCCCATCGCCGCCATCGCGGCAAAAAGCCCATCTAAAAGTATGTCGACCAGTAGCATCATAGCAAGCTACTCCTAAAGATAAAGAGCGTGATCGAAAAGCCCCACCCGATACAACCTATCAACAAGAAAGCCTCCACAAGCCTGGAGAAGCCCGTCTGTATGTACCCCTCCACGATGTCTATCACACCATTGATGAGCGGCACTCCAGGCACTAGGTAGAGAACGCTCGTCGTCAGAGCGATCTCACTGTCTGTATTGAAAATCAGAGAGATGCTCGTACAGAGCGACGCTACAAAGGCTGATACCATAAAGGCTATGTAGTGGTTTATATGCTCCTGGATCAACTTCTGCTTGCAGATGAACCCCACGACCGTAGCCCAAAAGACGATACCCATAGCTGGTAGATCGCCTCCGAAGAGCCGACAAAATGAAGCATTTGCCAGCCCCACCAAAATCAATACAAACAGTGGGTGCGTACGAGGTGTGGCTAGTATTTGACCATACCGCTCACGCACTTCCTCTAGGGGTAGATGCTTATCGACAGTCTCCCAGCTCAAAGCACTCAGGCGTGCGTTGTGCTCGAAGCTAATGGGTAGAGGTGGAATAGCCCCCTCAATAGCAAAGAGAGCATTGCTCTTAGGATCGTACAGCTTGATCAGGACCCCCTTCTGCACCATCATTGTCACAACGGTATATCCGTAGCTCTCGCCTATGCGCTGCGTACAGCGCACGACACGAGAGGTGTGCACGCCACAGCCCATCATGTGTGTCGCGTAGGCTGAGAGAAAGGTCCCGACAGCCTTCAGCCTATCATCGTGAAGATCGTTTCCCATACTCATTCTTCTCTATGCGAGTCAGTTTAAGCCTCATCACCAGTAGCTCGCTTGACTCTAGTTGTTGTTTTGTGTCCCCTTAGTTTCCCATCGCACCAAAGCGGAAGTCATAACCTGCTGATGAACTTAGAAACTAGGCTACAAAGGTACGAATTTAGAGATTAGATGTGACTTATGGGGCGGGGAGTTTTATGGCTGACGCATTATAACTAACCGTCTATGAGCTACGTATGGTGATAACTAGGAAACACGCAGTTAGATTATCGCTACACAGTGGCTACAGATTCTCTCTGATTACACCATTCTCCCGAAGAACCAGCTTCCTCCCGAAGAATTGCCCCAATAGCTCCCGAGGAAATCAAAAATACCCACGGAAGAAAGAAAAAATTCTTC
>UWSO01000018.1 GCA_900538385.1 uncultured Porphyromonas sp. | reverse complement strand
ACATCTTCCCGAATCCACCAAACTTTCAACCAAACTTTTTTTCGGCCGTACATTCCACCCTAATAAACCAAGAGTTTGCATTGAAGTAGACTAGAAGACACCATAATAATATAATAGGGAGCGAGAATACCCCGCTCCCCATCGCAAGCTCGGAACATTTAGATCCAACGCTAGTCAGCCTACCAGAGGGCTTCCGATAACTTCTTACTCCTCAACTGGCTCTGATTCCAAAGTGTCAGAAGAAGCTGAAGTAAAAATGACAACAGAGAGATTCTGCATCTCCTCATTCACGTTGAGAAGTATCGTTTCCCACTTAGATCCTTTGCGATTGGTATACCATGGGGTATTTTCGTCAAAGGGGGGCATTTCTTCCCAGCCTTGATTTTTCAGATACTCCTTGATGGCTTTGAATATTTTCTCGTTGAACTTCTCCTTTGTGACAGCCTTTATGCTCTCACGCATAGAGAAATCTATTGCAAAGCCTACTATCAAAGCCTCACTTGTTGGCGTCTCTGTCAGAACTCCCTTTCTTGTTTTAGCTAGGTAATGGCTAAGCAATCGCCCTTGACGTGGGGCATACTTAAAAGGCTTGATGTAAAGCTCCAACTCATCAACCTCTGAGAAGGTAGACTCTGCACTATCATCGGATGGGTAAGGCAACTTACTAATTGGAGCTTTAGCTAAGTTATAAAACTCACCCTGTGGTGTCAGAATCGGGTCAAGAGCTGTCTTGATAATCTTTTTGTATGGGACATACGAAGAGCGAATTTGACCATAAGGCTCATATATGGGAAAGTTTTTATAGGTGATAGACGGATCAAGGTTACCCTTTGCATCGTATAGTACATATTCACCATCAACTGGAACCAAGGTGCTCCCATTCTTGAGCGGAGCCACCTCCTTATATTTTGCACTACCCTCTTCGTCAGTGACTGATATTTCATAGACTTTCTCTTTTGTCTTAGCGTCTAAAAACACCCACGTACACTGATCCACTTCTTCTCCGTCTAGATCAGTCTCTACAGAGTGCTCTAAGTAAATGTAGTGGTTATTGGAATGACCTAATACAAGTCTTGGATAGTCTAACCGTATTTCCTCTTGCTGACCAGTCTTATCTAGGACCCCATACGTAGCGTCAGAAAGAAAGCTATACGAATCTGCAGAAGCGTGAGCCTCAGCATCAGAAACTAAGATAGTTCCATTAGTAAAGATTCGCTCAGGCTTATATCTATCAGCTATCTGCCCTATCACATTTCCCTTGGGGTCGTACACCTTGTTCTTCACGATAAAAGAAGAAGGACCTACGATCAGATCACCACGATCAAAGTCTGCTTTGATTGAAAAAAGAACCTTCCCCCTCTTATCCAGCACATCATACTGGTTCTTATCAAGATCTCTTGCTAAATAGTAGTTACTGTAAGGAATGAACAGGCCATCGTATCGTGGTGATGTAAGAATCTCCCCCTTTACACTAACCAGCCCATAATACCCACTAGACGATGCGTATGAAGTCACCCCTGACATAAACTTAGGTAGGACAGCTGTTATCTCCTCGTCTTTGTATTTCTGCAGCTCTGTTACGGGCTTTCCTGTAGATGTTGATATAAGTGTAATGCGTGAGTCCATCTGCACTGCTGGTATAACTCCACTAGTGGCCACACCCACACTGGCAAAGGTTTCATTACACAGCAACTTAGGCTTTTTACCAGTCTTATAGATAGAGACTCGACCATTCTTCTCCACGGTGAAGATTCCGTTGCGAGACTTCGAAAGCTTACAGTCGCTTCCAAACTCCTCCTCAAATATGGGCTTACCATCCTGTACGCTAAACATACCGATACGTCCATCCTCACTCTTTTGGTAAGGAATGGCGTCGATATCCCCCCAAAAGTCGTCCTCTAGGCCTGCATTTGAGCTACAGCTCACCAGCAGGAGCATTGCGATAGCGACCGCTATCCACTTTACCTGTTGCATTATTTATAACTCTGTCTTTGATTAGTATGCGATTGTAGCGTGACTAAAGAGCCTACAGCCCTATCTCCCTAGAGTTTCTTCCTGGGGAGACATGGGAAGCAGCCTTTCCTCTTGAAGGCAAAGTTAAGCTTTTCTGCAAAGCATTGCAATGTCCATTAAGATTCTCAATACGCACGAGCCTTCTCGACTCCGCAAACCTTCTAGATTTGGGGAAAATCAGGCGGAAGTGCGCTGTGGGAGCGTGCGGCGAGTGTGTGTCGTGTGGGGCTTACGGCCACGCAGGGAGGAAATCGGGAATTTCTCGGTGGAGATTGTTCATTCTCCACGGAGGGACTGGAAAATTCTTCGGACTTATGATTTCATTCCTCCGAAGTTTCATTTCATTCCTCCGAAGTTTTATTTAGCCCCTCAGTGAAGAATTTTCATTTCCTAGTGAGCTATCGGAGATTTCCTCCGTAGAAAGCGGAACCCGCGCTCAAGAGTTCGTTTTTTTTGATCGATAGGGAGCGTAAGTATAAGTAGACTGGAGATGCTACCGTCACTTGATAGCTCCATGTGCTCGTGTCATCGGATTGTCTGACGGAAGCTGTCGACGACCTGGCGCATATCCTCGGGTAGATAAGCGAGGGCGCGTTGCTGTATCTCGGGGGGTATCCCGAAGTGCGCCTCGGCGAGGCTCCCGGCGATAGCTCCTATGGTATCACTATCGCCACCGATGGAGATGGCGAGGCGGATAACCTCCTCGAAGGTGCGCCCCGCTAAGAAACAGACTATCGCTTGCGGTACGGTCACTTGGCATGTTTCGTCAAAGCTGTTGTGCTCCCGGATGTAGTCGACCCGCTGTGTGAGGTCATAGTGATAGGTCTCCTCGATATGCTTCTTGAGGTCGGCTTTGCTCGCCCCACCTCTGAGCTGGTAGATGGCGTCTGCGATAGAGACCGCCCCTTTTATCCCCTCGGGGTGGTTGTGGGTGCACTCGGCGCTGGCCTTAGCTTGCGAGAGGACGGCATTGCGAGTGGAGAGCCAGCCACAGGGTGAGACGCGCATAGCACTGCCATTGCCAAAGCTGCGATACGGCACTGGTGGGGTCGTGTAGATCCACTGATGAAAGCGTCCGCCGTAGGCTCCTTTAGGATGGGGGTAGCGCCTGCACCAGGTCTGCAAGGTATCGGCAAAGTACGCCCCTCTCAGTAGCGCATCGGCAACGGCTACGGTGCAGATTGTGTCGTCCGTATAGTCGCATCCGTCGGCAAAGAGCTCGAAGTCTGTGCGGTGGGTATTTGCGAACTCAAATCGTGATCCGACGATGTCTCCTACTATTGCTCCTAACATAACTTGCTTGTTGTTTGGCACAAAGATAATGCTTCTCTGCAAGTAATGGAGTGTCTACGCTCTGGGCTAGATGCATTTGCGAAGCGAAGGTGCGGGGGTACCGTTTTATTGCGTACCTTTGCAGTGGCGATTGTACAAGGCGGTTTGCACAGAGCTGTGACACACGCTACCGTGCACGTATGCAGAAGCCCCTGTAGTTCAACGGATAGAATAGAAGTTTCCTAAACTTTAGATCTGAGTTCGATTCTCAGCGGGGGTACACTTGCGGGGTGTCAAGTTTTTTGTACCTTTGCAGTCGATTTACTTCCTAAGTAGGGTTTGTCAAGTGCTCGTCGATAGTAGGCAGCCACCTTACGGGACTATATAATGATAGTAACAGACGAACGTAATGTACGCAATTGTTGAAATCCAAGGTCAGCAGTTTAAGGTAGAGGAGGGTCGCAAGCTCTTCGTGCATCATATCCGCGAGGCGGAGCAGGGTGCAGAGGTTACCTTTGACCGGGTTATGCTCCTCGACAAGGACGGAGCAGTCGCAGTAGGTGCCCCGACGATCGAGGGCGCACAGGTAGTATGTGAGGTCGTATCTCCACTCGTCAAGGGTGAGAAGGTGCTGATCTTTCATAAGAAGCGGAGAAAGGGCTATCGTAAGCTCAGAGGGCATCGCCAGCAATTCTCCGAGATACTAGTAAAGCAAATCGTAGGATAATTAAAGACTCTAAGGAATCATGGCACATAAGAAAGGTGTAGGAAGCTCCAAGAACGGACGCGAATCCGAAAGCAAACGCCTAGGCGTTAAGATCTTTGGAGGCGAAGCCTGTAAGGCTGGTAACATCATCGTACGTCAGAGAGGTACGCAGCACCACCCAGGTGAGAACGTGGGCATGGGCAAGGATCATACCCTCTATGCACTGACAGACGGTACGGTCGTCTTCACTCAGACGAGAGGAGACCGTAGCTTCGTCTCTGTAGCGGCACACGAGTAGTCATCACTTAGTGATACATCGCTAAGCTCTACGCTACACAATACAGCAGCCCCTCCGCCTCCTATCCCTTGGTTTGATAAGGGTTATGAGGTAGAGGGGCTTGACATTTTTCATTCTTCCAACATTACCAAGGTGGCTCCTCTAGGTTATTTACCTTGCATCATGTAGATAGTGTGCTATCTGAAGAAATATTACTATCTTTGCATCGTAATGAACCGGTTGAGGTCGTACGGCTCATGAGCAGTCGTCTCAGCTTAGGTATGGAGGAGGAAGCCATGCGACAGCGGTTCCCTCCTTTTTGTATATAACCATCGAGTATCATGATAGATCTAGCAGTACTCCGCACAGAAATAGAGCAAATGCTCCACGAGGACGAGTTCGTCGTGGAGATAACTAGTAGCCCAGGGGATCAGATCCGTGTAGTGATCGATGCCATGGGAGGCTTGCCCATCTCTCGCTGTGTCGAGGTCTCTAGAGCCATCACGCAGCTACGCGATCGTGACGAGGAAGAGGACTACGCCCTCGAGGTGTCGTCGCCCAGCCTCTCCGATCCATGGCAGGTCTACGAGCAGTACACACGTCATCTGGAGGCACCCGTGCAGGCGGTCGACGCGTCAGGGATGAAGTGGCACGGCAAGCTCATCGAGGTCGGTGCTCGGGGTGCCGATCAGCTCCCCGAGTACGTCGTCCTAGAGATAGAGCGCACAGAGACCATACAGGATGGTAAGAAGAAGAAAAAGCAGCAGATCATCGAGCCACACCGCATCGAGCGTGATCAGCTCAAGCGTATCTCGTACGACCTAGACAAGGTCCTCTGATAGCGATCCCCCTCCCCCATCATTACTTAGATATACTAGTCCCACAGAAGAGACCCAACATACATATATGGCTAGAAAGAAAGAAGCAACGAGCTTAAAGGTTCTACTCACTGAATTCAAAGAGCTGAAGAACATAGACGAGGAGACGATGCTCCACGTATTAGAGGACTCCTTCCGGAGCATCCTCGCTAAGATGTTTGGTTCAGACGACAACTTTGACGTGATCATCAATGCAGATAGCGGAGACTTTGAGATCTGGCGTACCCGCGAGGTGGTTGCCGACGATGCTGTCGAGCGGGAGAACGAGCAGGTAGCCTACACGGAGGCTCGCGAGATAGATCCCGAGGCTGAGATCGGAGATGATGTGACCGACTCGGTAGACTTCCTATCCTTCGGCCGACGCGCCATAGTCAATCTACGCCAGACCCTCTCGAGCAAGATCTTGGACCTGCAGAAGGAGCACTTCTACCAGACCTTCATAGAGCGTGTAGGAGAGCTGATCACGGCTGAAGTCTATCAGGTATGGAAGCGTGAGACCCTACTCGTCGACGAGGATGGCAACGAGCTCATCATGCCTAAGAGCGAGCAGATCCCCGACGAATACTTCCGCAAGGGTGATAGCGTCCATGCTGTCATAGCTCGTGTGGATAATGAGAACAACAACCCTCGCGTCACGCTCTCACGCACTAGCCCAGAGTTCCTCAAGCGTCTCTTTGAGATCAACGTCCCCGAAATCGCTGACGGACTGATCACCATCAAGCGTGTAGCACGTATCCCAGGCGTTCGTGCCAAGATTGCCGTCGAGTCGTACGATGATCGCATCGATCCTGTCGGCTCTTGTGTCGGTATGAATGGTAGCCGTATACGTGGCATCGTCCGGGAGCTACATGGGGAGAACATTGACGTCCTCACCTACACGGCAAACGACAGCCTATTCATACAGCGTGCGCTGAGTCCTGCTAAGATCTCTTCGATCGAGCTCTATCCAGAGACCGCTAAGGCAGAGGTTTACCTACGTCCAGAGGATGTGCCTCTAGCTATCGGTAAGAACGCCAGCAACATCAAGCTAGCGTCCGTTCTGACAGGCTTTGAGATTGAGGTGTTCCGTGATGCAGCAGATACGACCGAAGAGGATATCTACCTCTCCGAGTTTAGCGATGAAATCGAGGACTGGGTCATCAAGATGCTTCTAGACATTGGGCTTAATACGGCTCGTGCCGTCCTGACGACCTCACGCACAGAGCTTCTTAAGAAGACCGATCTCGAGATAGAGACCATCGACCGTGTCCTCCGCATCCTCTCGTCCGAGTTTGACCTTGAGGAGCTAGAGGAGATGGGGCTACCACAGGAAAACATTGACCTGCTCAAGAGTCCCGTACCTACGCAAAAGGAGATCGCCCAGGCGATCATCGAAGACCTCAAGGAGGACGAAGCTGCCGAGGAGTAAGCAGAGCACACTACCAGCTAGTCACAGTACAGGGGGTGACCGTGACTAGGACTATTCATAACGATAAGAAATACCGAACCCCACCCGTAGACGAGCAATCAAGAGAAATATATGTCCATAAAACTGTTTAGCCTAGCCAAAGAACTCAACATCGGAGTCAATTCGCTTGTCGCCTTTCTTCACGACAAGGGAAAGGAAGTCGACAACAACCCTAACACACGCATCACGGAGGATGAGTTTAATCTGATCCTGCGTGGCTTCACGCCGACCTTTGATGAGGAGACTGTAGGAAGAGCCAAGAAAAAGTTCCTCCGCAGTAAGAGTGCGCCTAAGGCTAAAGCAGAGGAGCCTGCCCAAACCGCAAAACCCGAAGCAAATAACGCCGAGGAGCAGCCCACAGACGCAAAAGCTTCAGCAGCTAAAAAGGAGAAGGCAGAGCCTGACATCCCCACCGCGGCCAGCACCTCACAGGTCAACGTCGTGGGGCGTATAGAGCTCGACAAACATAACAACCCCGTCTCAGCCTCCACGACCAAAGCCTCTGCGGCTACTCAAGAGGAGCCAACCAAGACAAAGGCGACAACTAAGACTAGTAAGGCCAAAAGCACGACCACGTCTAAGCAGAAGGCGGCTACTCAAGAGAAGCCTGCCAAGACGAAGGCTAGCACGATAGCTGAGCAGCCGAAGGCCGCTACGCCTGCTAAGGAGACTAAAAAGGCTACCGAGACTAAAGAGACAAAGAGTGAGGCTAAGTCCGTAGAGAGCACTAAGCCCTCTGCTGAGGCTTCGTCTAAGGAAAAGGAGACTGACACGTCTAAGGAATCAGCACCCGTTGCTTCTAAGGAGCCGACACCGAGCGAGTCCAAGCCAATCGCTGCTAAGGAAGAGCCAGTGAAGGCAGAGCCGAAGCAGAAGGCTGCCGAGCAACCAGTCGCTGTCGCACAAGAGTCAGCAGCCAAGGAGCCCCAGACACCTGCTCCCAAAGCAGGTGTCCCCACCGAGACTACTACCGAGACCAAGGGTGAGGATGAAACAGAGATCTTCCGCATTGCCAAGAAGGAGGACGAGCCACAGCTCAAAGTGGTCGGCAAGATCGACCTCAGTAGCTTTAGCAGCTCTCGCTCTCGCAAGTCTAGCAAAGACAAAGAGAGCAGTCGTCGCAAGCGCAAGCGCATCTCCTCAGGAGCCGTCGATGTCAAGAGCGAAGGCGCCAAAATACAGGATGATCGCTCAGGCAAGAAGGGCGGTCGCTCAGCTGCTCCACAGCGAGGTGAGCGTCCAGCACGCAATGAGCGTCGCACTGGACGTAAGAGCAGACGTCAGGAGCCAGTCTTGACTCCCGAGGAGCAGGACGAGCTAAGAGCTAAGCAGGTCAAGGAGACCCTAGCACGGCTCAACAACAAGCAGACCGTCTTCGGGCGTGCTGCTAAGTCTAGACGTGAAAAGCGTGAAGCGCGCCGTGCCGAGTTTGAGCGCGAGCAAGAGCTCTCCACGCAGGACGAGAAGGTACTTAAGCTGACCGAGTTCGTCACCGTTAGCGACCTTGCCAACATGATGAACGTCCCGGTCACCGACGTTATCTCCACCTGTATGAGTATCGACATGATGGTGTCGATCAATCAGCGTCTCGATGCCGAGACGATCAATATCGTTGCCGAGGAGTTTGGCTACGAGACCGAGTTCGTATCGGCCAACGTCGTCGAGGCTATCTCAGCCGACGAGGAGCCAGACAAGCCTGAGGATCTAGAGCCTCGTCCACCCGTCATCACCATCATGGGTCACGTAGACCACGGTAAGACATCGCTACTCGACTGCATCCGTCGTTCGGACGTTATCGCAGGCGAAGCAGGAGGTATCACGCAGCACATCGGTGCGTACAATGTCACGCTCTCCGATGGTCGTCGCTTGACCGTCCTAGATACACCAGGTCACGAGGCCTTTACCGCTATGCGTGCTCGTGGTGCGCAGATTACAGATATCGTGGTCATCGTCATTGCGGCAAACGATGCCGTGATGCCCCAGACCATTGAGGCGCTCAATCACGCTAGTGCCGCTGGCGTGCCGATCATCTTCGCGATCAACAAGATCGATGTCAACGGTGCCAACCCCGATAAGATTCGTGAGCAGCTTGCCGGTATGAACTACCTCGTCGAGGATTGGGGTGGTAAGTACCAGGTGCAGGAGATCTCTGCTAAGAAAAATATCGGTATCCCCGATCTACTCGATAAAATCTTCCTCGAGGCCGAACTTCTCGAGCTAAAGTCCAATCCTCATCGTCGTGCCTCTGGCTCGGTCATCGAGTCTTCACTAGACAAGGGCAAGGGTTACCTCGCCTCCGTCTTGATCCAGCGAGGCACCCTCCACATCGGAGACTACATCCTAGCTGGTAGCTATTACGGTCGTGTCAAGGCTATGTACAACGAGTACAACAAGCGTGTCGACACCGCTGGGCTATCCACGGCCGTCTCCATCCTCGGCTTCAATGGCGCACCAACCGCTGGCGATGACTTCAATGTCATGGAGAGCGAGCAGGAGGCACGTGAGCTAGCGGTCAAGCGTGAGCAGCTACAGCGTGAGCAAGGCTTGCGTACGCAGAAGATGCTTACTCTCGACGACATCGGTCGTCGCATCGCTGTGGGCAACTTCCAGCAGTTTAACCTCATCATCAAAGGCGACGTGGATGGCTCCGTACAGGCACTAGCCAACTCACTCATCGAGCTCTCGACGAAGGAAATCCAGGTGAGCGTCATCCATCAGGGTGTCGGTCAGATTACCGAGTCAGACATCCAGCTAGCTACGGCATCCGACGCTGTGATCATCGGCTTCCAGGTTCGTCCTAGCGCTCAGGCTCGTAAACTAGCTGAGCAGGAGGGTGTCGAGATTCGCACCTACTCAATCATCTACGATGCTATCGAAGATGTACATGATGCGCTCGAGGGCATGCTCTCACCAGATATCCGCGAACAGATCACAGCTAATCTGGAGGTGCTGCAGACCTTCAAGGTGAGCAAGATCGGCACCATCGCAGGCTGTATGGTCACCGATGGCAAAATCAAGCGTACCGACAAGGTGCGCGTCATCCGCGACGGTGTGGTCATCCACACAGGCGAGCTAGAGTCGCTCAAGCGCTTCAAGGACGAGGCCAAAGAGGTGGTCTCAGGTCTCGAGTGCGGTATCAATATCAAGAACTACAACAACCTAGAGGTGGGCGACATCATCGAGTCCTTTGAGGAGATCGAGGTACGGCGCAAGCTCTAGTCCCCTACCCCAATACATTTATCCAGGTGGCGACTGCTTCTCACAGAGGGGCGGTCGCCACTTTTCTTTTGTCTCTTCCCCTCCTCAGCTAGTTTCATAGGTAGGAAACTCTAGTGCCATACGAGTGAAACAGGAGTGCCAGCGGGAGGAAAGAGAAAGGAGAGGGGATTTATTGTTACCTTTGTGGTAGGAGACTGTTGCCACTGCCTCCGCAGAGGATTGCTCTGCAGGCTCCGTGGCGGAGATGACAGGCTCCTCTCCGCATTTACCGCTTCACCGTATGTCTCACACGACTCCCCCATTATCGTTTGTACCCTCCCCGCAGCCCGAGGGTTACCGCTACTACAATATCCAGAGTGATAGTGACCGTCAGCTCTTGGCCAGTCGGTGCAAAGAGCGACTGCAAGCGCTGCACCGCATACCCGTCGAGGAGCGGGCGCAGTATCACAGTGCACTGCAGGAGCTACTCGGAGGGCTTGGCGAGGGGAGTTGGCTGGTGACACCTTTCTTCTGTGACTATGGGAGTGAAATTGAGGTGGGGAGTCATACCTTCATCAATAGTAGCTGTACCATGCTCGATGGCGGACATGTGACCATCGGCAACCATGTGCTCATCGGCCCCTCCGTCTCGCTCTACAGTGTGGGGCATCCGCTCGACCTCGAGGAGCGCGCTGCCGGCTGGGAGTTTGGCATCCCGATCATCATCGAGGACCATGTCTGGATCGGTGGAGGCTGTACGATCCTCCCCGGCGTAACCATTGGCCGAGGCTCCGTGATCGGTGCGGGGAGTGTCGTCACGAAGAGCATCCCCCCGATGAGCCTAGCCGTGGGCAATCCCTGCCGTGTCATTCGTTCGCTCAGCAAGCCCACCGGCCCTCAAGATTAACCTGTTACTTTTTACCCTATCTGAACTATGCCTACGCTCTATCTGCTTGACGCTTACGCCCTGATTTACCGAGCTTACTACGCCTTCATCAATCGACCCCTCGTGGATGCGCAGGGGCGCGACACGAGTGCGCTCTACGGCTTCGCCTCCACGCTACAAGACATTATTGATAAGGAGCGACCCGACTACATCGCCGTAGCGATGGATATGCCGGGAGGGACCTTTCGACACAAGGAGTACCCGGAGTACAAGGCCAATCGCCCCGAGACGCCCGAGACGATACGCTTCTCGATGCCTTATATCAAAGAGTTGGTCCAGGCTTACCAGATACCTCTGCTTGGGGTCGAAGGGTACGAAGCAGACGACCTGATCGGCACGCTGAGCCGCCAAGCTGTCGAGGCAGGCTACGAGGTGCGCATGGTCACGCCAGACAAAGATTACGGGCAACTCGTCGGACCGCATGCGCAGATGTTTGCACCACAGCGCACGGGGTCAGGCTTCGAGCTACTAGGTGCTGAGGAGATTACCGCTAAGTACGGCATCCGCTATCCGCTACAGATGATTGATTACTTGGGTCTTGTGGGCGATAGCTCGGACAATGTGCCCGGCTGTCCAGGCATTGGCAAAGTGGCAGCACAGCGACTCCTCGAGGAGTTTGACTCGATCGAAGATATCTACGCACGCATTGACCAGGTGAAGCCGACCTATGCGAAAAAGCTCCTCGCAGCCAAGGAGCAGACGATGCTCTCGAGGCATCTCGTCACCATCGTGACCGACGTGCCTGGGGTTACCTTTGATCCCGATCAGATGAAGTGGCGAGGCCCCGACCACGCCGCTGTGGAGTGCATCTTCAAGGAGTTTGCCTTTACCTCACTGCTGAAGCGCATCGGCAAGCCCTCAGAGAGCACGCCACAGGTGGGTCTCTTTGACCTTGGCGGTAGTTCGACGCCAGCTAGTTCGCCAGCCACGATTGAGGTGACGGGACCCGTTAGTGCCGCAGCTCCTCTAGAAAACTATAAGACGGTTGGCGCGACCTTTACCGAAGTGCAGGGTTACGAGTCAGTGAGCCAGCTCGCTAAGCAGTTGGCGGGTAGCTCCGTTGTCGCCTTTGACACCGAGACCGATGGCCTCGATGCGCTCTGTGCGGGCATCGTCGGTATGTCGCTCTGTGCCGACGAGCAGCAAGCTTACTTTATCCCGCTCCCCGAGTCGGCTGAGGAGGCTACGCATATACTTTCTCCGCTTAAGAAACTGATGCAGGACGAGCATGTGCTGAAGGTGGCGCACAATGCGAAGTTTGACCTAGAGGTGCTGACACGCTACGGACTCCCCGAGGCGCGTCCGCTCTACGACACGATGCTGGCGCACTACCTGATCGATGCCGATCAGGGGCACAGCCTCGACGAACTGGCGGGCGGCTTGCTCCGCTACGACACGATACGCTACAAGGATCTTTCGTCTCAGGAGAGCTTTGCGCTACGCACCGACGTAGACCCCAAGCTTCTCTGCGACTACGCTGGCGAAGATGCCTACGTGACGCTACGCCTCTACCACGCCCTGCACAAGCAGCTCTCCCCTACCGAGCAGCGACTCCTCACCGAGGTGGAGATACCGCTCCTCTACGTGCTGATGCACATGGAGCAGCGTGGCATCGTCCTCGACATCGAGGCACTGCAGCGCTCCCGTCAGGAGCTACTCGAGAGCGTCCTTCGCCTAGAGAAGGAGATACAGAGCTACTCCTCACGAGGGCTTAACCTCAAGGTCAATAGCCCGAAGCAGATCGGCGAACTGCTCTTTGACGAGCTTAAGATTATGGAGAAGCCACGCAAGACTAAGACTGGTAGCTATGTGACCAACGAGGAGACGCTCCTCCCGCTGCGCTCGCTCCACCCCGTCGTCGCGCTCATCCTAGACTACCGCGAGGCGCGCAAGCTGCTCAACACCTATATAGATCCGCTGCCCAAGATGTGCTACCCCGATGGTAAGCTCCACACTTCGTACAATCAGGCGGTCACCGCCACGGGCAGGCTCTCCTCGAGCAATCCGAATCTGCAAAACATCCCCATCCGTAGCGACCTCGGTCGTCCCCTACGTCGTGCCTTTGTCGCTGATCCGTACTACACTCCGCGCCTTTCGGCCTGCACTCCTGTGGATCACACTAAGGAGGAGCCAATCGGCGCTGTCCTGCTCAGTGCGGACTACTCGCAGGTGGAGCTGCGCGTCATGGCGCATCTGAGCCAAGACCCAGCGATGATACACTCCTTCCTCTCGGGCGACGACATCCACACGGCGACAGCAGCTAAAGTCTTTAAGGTAGCCCCCGAGGAGGTGACCCCATTGATGCGCAGCAAGGCGAAGACGGCCAACTTTGGCATCAACTACGGCATCACACCCTACGGTCTGAGCCAGCGTCTCAACATCCCCGTTGGCGAGGCTGCCGAGCTGATCAAGGAGTACTTCGCCACCTTCACCCATATACAGGCCTTTATGAATGAGTCGATAGCACTCGCCACCGAGCGAGGCTATACGGAGACCGCCTTCGGTCGTCGCCGGCAGCTGCGCGACCTCCGCACGGCGCGTGGAGCCCAGCGTGGCAATGCTGAGCGCAACGCGATCAACGCACCGATCCAAGGCACTGCCGCCGACATCATCAAGATCGCTATGATACGTGTCGAGGAGGAGCTGACGAAGCAACAGCTACGCAGCTACCTCGTCCTGCAAGTGCACGACGAACTGGTCCTCAACGTCTATCTCGACGAACTGGAGCGTGTCACAGCCCTCGTTCGTGAAGCGATGGAGGGTGCCTGGCCCGAGTGCTCCGTGCCGCTCGTCGTGGAGATCGGCACCGGCAAAGATTGGCTCGCAGCGCACTAATTCGCCCGAGACAGAGAGGACAATGAACCCGCTCACCCACGCCACACAGCGGCTAGCTCGCATCCTGAGCCGTAAGGGAGGAGATCGCCTTAAGCTCCTCTCCGTCCTCGGTATGCACCTCTTGAGGAGACGCTACATAGGCGTTTTCATCGACCCTATCTTAGCCTGCAACCTTCGCTGTCAGATGTGCTACTTTAGCGATCCTGAGTATAGAGCCACACTACGTGGCAAGCTGACCACGGACGACTGCGAAGCGATAGCGGGGCATCTCTTCCCCCAGGCACTCAGGCTACAGATCGGTTGCGGTGCCGAGCCGACGCTGACCCCAGAGACGATGCTTCGCCTCGTACAGCTGGGCAAGGAGTACCACGTCCCTTGGATCTCCGTCATAACAAATGGCAATGCCCTGAACGAGGAGACCCTGCGGGCACTCGTGACAGCGGGACTGAGTGAGCTGACACTCTCGCTGCATGGCACCACGCAAGCGACTTATGAGCGGCTGATGGTGGGTGCCGAGTGGCAACGATTTGTCACGCTACTAGGGTGGTTGAAGGTGCTAGACAACCCACCCGACGTACGGCTCAACTACACGGTCAATCGCGACAATGTGGAGGAGCTAAGCCATCTACCCGACTTAATCCGTAACTATCCCGTCCGAACGGTGCAGATACGCCCCGTGCAGAAGATCGGCGAGAGTGCCTACAAGGAGTTCGACATGGCTCCCCTCGTAGCGGCCTACGACCGGATCATAGCGACTACAGTAGAGAGACTTCGTGCTGAGGGGATAGAGGTCATTTGCCCCAGCAGTAAGAAGATGAGCCAGACAGCCAAGCCTCCTCGACGATTGGCAAAGCTCTTTGAGGAGGCGACCTATTACTACATCTCCCCGCAAAGCTTCGGGCCTCAGGGTGTGGACTTTCGCGCGGTCTCGCTCAGGAACTATGCTCGCCAGTCGCACCTCGTCGGGCGGCTGCTTCGTGCCATCTTCACCCAGCGCAATGCCTACGCAGAGCGCGATACGCACACGACCAAAAAGCTAAACTACTAGCCCCCCGCTCCGCACCTCCTACCGATAGCGTACGAACTGCGCGCAGCGATATACGACCCCAAAAATCAATAGCCACGTAGGAATTTCCAAATCCCCACGTGGCTATTTTTTATTTTCCACGTGAGAAAGGAAAAATTCTTCGGAAGAATCAGATGAAACTTCGGAAGAATCAAACGATAAGTCCGAAGAATTTTTCCATTCTTCGCTGAAGGATCCAAGATCTCCACCGAAGAATCGTCCGATTTCCTCAGGGGTGGGAGATTAGAGATTAGAAATTAGAGGGGAGAAGTTAGAAGAGAGACGAGTGACGGTTGTAGGTGCGCACGATCTGTGCGTCCGTTGCGTCAAAGGTTACTGAGACTGTCGTGTCAAAGGTTACAGCATCGTGATTTTAACGGGGACGGACGGCCCTCCCGCTAGACACTCACCGTGCGTCCCTACACCGGTTATACGAGCCGTGCGTTCCTATACCCGTTACTTGTCTCTCTTCTAACCTCTAACCTCTAACCTCTCCCGCCCCCCTCTCTTGCTCAATTCGAAACAAAAGTATAACTTCGCAGAAAATACAATTCACACGGCCGAGCCATCACAGCTCCCCATCACGCTACAACGAAGCACTAACTTCTAATATCTAATCTCTAGCTACACTATGAGCAAACAACTACGCACTTGGCTCTTCGTCCTCCTCGGCACGCTCCTCACCTCCACCTCTCTCCTCGCCGAAGGCATCATCACCATGACCACGACCAAACCTATCGGAGAGACAATCACACTAGATATCAAGGCGAATGGCTCTGTGTCAATCACTGGAGTTCGAGAGCCCGCCCGAACATACGGAAATAGCTCCTACACCCTCACGAGTCAAACGGTCACCATCCGAGGCGATGTAACAATTCTTAAATGCTATGGTAATCAACTGACCAGCTTGGACGTATCGAGCTGTACCGCCTTGACAGAGCTTGACTGCGCAGGCAATCAACTAACCAATTTGAATGTTTCGGAATGTGTTTCCCTGACAAAGCTTAACTCAAGTCGCAATGAACTGACCAGCTTGGACGTCTCGGGCTGTACCTCCTTGACAAAGCTTAACCTTTACTCCAACGATGCGCTGACTAGTATCAATCTTTCGGGGTGCCAGTCGCTGAAGGAATTCTCGTGTACTTATAGCAAACTAACCAACTTGAATGTTTCGGGCTGTACCGCCTTGGCAGAGCTTAAATGCAATGACAATCAATTGACCAGCTTGGACGTCTCGGGCTGTACCGCCTTGACAAAACTTGACTGCGGATACAATCAACTGACCAGCTTGGACCTATTGGACTGTACCTCCTTGACAGAGCTTAACTGCTTTAACAATCAACTGACCAGCTTGAACCTATCGGGCTGTACCGCCTTGACAAAGCTTAACTGCTTTAACAATCAACTGACCAGCTTGAACCTATCGGGCTGTTCCGCCTTGACAAAGCTTGATTGCTCCAACAATCAACTAACCAGCTTGGATCTCTCGGGTCGTGTCGCCTTGACGGAACTTAACTGCTTTAACAATCAACTGACCAGCTTGGACGTATCAGACTGTATATCTATGGCAAAGCTTGACTGCGGGATGAATCAACTGACCAGCTTGGACGTATCAGACTGTATATCTATGGCAAAGCTTGACTGCGGGATCAATCAACTGACCACCTTGGACCTATCGGGACGTATCGCCTTGACGGAGCTTAACTGCTCCCTCAATCAACTGACTTGTATAAACCTTTCTAACTGCAAATCGCTGAAGGAATTCTCGTGGACTACTGGCAAACTGACCAACTTGGACGTCTCGGGTTGTACCGCCTTGACAAAGCTTGACTGCAATGGCAATCAGCTAACCAACTTGGACGTGTCGCAGAACACCGCCTTGACAGAGCTTAACTGCTCCAGAAATCAACTGACCAGCTTGGACGTTTCAAAAAACACCGCCTTGACTGAGCTTAACTGCTCCAGCAATCAATTGACTAGCTTGGACGTTTCAAAGGACACCGCCTTGACTGAGCTTAACTGCTCCAGCAATCAATTGACTAACTTGGACGTTTCAAAGGACACTGCCTTGACTGAGCTTAACTGTTCCAGCAATCAATTGATTAGTCTTCATCTGTCTAGCTGTAGAGCTTTGACAAAGGTTGACTGTTCCAGCAATCAACTGACTAGCTTAGATCTGTCAGATCATAAGGACTTGACAACTCTTAGTTGCAGTGATAATCTGCTGAGAAAAACAGATCTATCAAACTGTCCTAACATCGTTTCACTGACTTGCGACATCAATCAGATTAAGGAGGGCGAGATGACTAACCTTGTCAATAGCTTGCCTGACCTACAAGGGAAGGAAGTGGGGTACTTTAGAGTGTTTAATGAGACAAGTGAGCATGAAGGGAACGTTTGTCTTTCGGATCATGTAGCGACTGCTAAAGCTAAGAATTGGAAGACGCAGTTTAAGCGTGATTATTATGGCGATATATGGTATGATTATACAGGAGCAGACAAGCCTACTTTTGCTGTGACTAATGAGTCAACTCGCGGAGGTATCGTTGCTATCACAGGGGCTAGCAACCTCAACTCAGTAGTTAAGGGTACAGAGCTGACTGTCGTAGCTACGCCCGCTGAAGGCTACAAATTGACAGCACTCACAGCTAACGGGGTGGATATCCTCACTACGAAGCGATTTGTCGTAACGAAAGCTACAGTCGTTAAAGCGACTTTCGAACTGATCGCCTACAGCGTGAAGACTAGTAAGTTAGGTAAGGGTACACTTAACGTATCTGGAGCGGACAATCTAGATGCGGTGATGCCAGATACTGAGTTAACAATCGAAGCTACACCTGCCGAGGGTTACGAACTGACCGCTCTGACTGCTAATGATGAAGACATACTCACAAGCAAAAAGGTTGTCGTCAACGAAGATCTTACCATCAAGGCGATCTTTACTCAGAAGACCTTTGCAGTCACATTGTCCAGCAACGAGCATGGAAAGATTACGATCGTTGAGCCAGTGGACCTCAAGGCGGTTCCGTATGGTACGACTCTGACGGTCAAGGCTACGGGCAAGAATGCACAATGTGAATTGACAGCTCTGACGGCTAACGGAGAGAATATCCTCGCTACCCAGAGCTTTGTGGTCAAGGGCGTGACGGAGGTGAAGGCGACGTTTGTGGATCACACGGGCGTGGAGACGACGGTCACGCAGCAGGTGCAGCTCTACCCGAATCCAGCGACAGACCATTTGGTCGTGGAGGGGGTAGCGCCTGCCAGCGATGTGACACTTCACAGTATGACTGGCGAACGGCTCTATGCGGGTCGTGCCGATAGCCGAGGCGTGCTACAGATTGACTTGACACCCTATGCGGACGGGGTTTACCTGATCTGCGTGGCGGGCGAGACTTACCGAGTGGTGGTAAGACGATAGAATCAAAAAGGGGCGAACGACGGTTCGCCCCTTTTTTTGAGATTAGAAGTTAGGGATTAGAAGTTAGACGACCGCTTGCGGTCGGACGTATCGTAGCCCCCAGTCGGAGGGGCAAAACCCCGAACGACTGCGGGGTCAGGAGTGTCACAAGAAGTAAGCGACCTCCCCGGTGTGGGAGTTCGAATTGGGACTGTATCTTTGTCTAGTCCGACCCACAAGGGGTCGATCGTCTACCACGTTTGCCTATCCATCGGTCGTTCGGGGCTGTGCCCCTCCGACCGACGGCTACGAAGCGTCGGACCTCTTGCGAGATCCTTTTTCGCAGGGAAGCTGTATGAGGAACTAGATGTTAGAAGTTGGACTTTAGAGGTTTGAGGCCAGAGGAGACGAGTTATACGTCTCGTCTTGACACAACGGACGCTCGACCGTGCGTCCCTACACCCGTTACTCGTCAGTTGGTTCGACAACGAACTCTGTCACCTTTGACACTACGGACGCACCGATCGTGCGTCCCTACAACCGTTACTTGTCGGCTGGTTCGACAACGAACGCACCGATCGTGCGTCCGTCCCCGTTAAAGCCCTGAGGCCGTAACTTTTGATACAACGGACGCTCGACCGAGCGTCCCTACAACCGTTACTCGTCGGCTGGTTCGACAACGGACGCACAGACCGTGCGTCCCTACAAAGGGTTACTCGTATCATCGTTACTCGTCTCGCTTTGACACAACAGGCGTTCTCTCACTAGACTCTAGCCGTGAGTCTCCACGGGTAGCACGCTCGTGAGATTTGCGGGATCTACGATGAGAGGGGTGTGGCGTATGTTCAGAAATAGCGTTATCTTTGTTTCTAAATCAAGCTAGGTCGGGGTGACTCGACTGGCTCTAACCTTTAGCAAGTGAAGCTTGGCTTCGCTCCTTTAACCTATAAATAGTAACTCACTTAACTCTGCTTCATCAATATGACAGATCATAATAAGGACTTCGTCCACTATGCACACGCTCATCTTCGGATGAATACCAATGCACTCAACGACTATATAACCGCCTCCACTGGCTACATCAATCCGACCATCATCGAAGAGCGTCAACTCAACGTGGCGCAGATGGATGTCTTCAGCCGCCTGATGATGGATCGTATCATCTTCCTCGGCACGGAGGTCAACGACTACACGGCCAATGTGATCCAGGCGCAGCTCCTGTACCTAGACAATGCAGATCCTGGCAAGGATATTTCGATCTATATCAATAGCCCTGGAGGCTCGGTCTATGCAGGTTTTGGCATCTACGATACGATGCAGTATGTGGGTTGCGATGTCTCGACGATGTGTACTGGCATGGCAGCCTCGATGGCCGCTGTCCTCCTCGTGGCAGGTGCCGAGGGCAAGCGCTACGCACTGCCCCACTCACGGGTCATGATACACCAGCCGATGGGCGGCATGCAGGGCCAGGCGAGCGACATAGAGATCGCTGCCAAGGAGATCCTCAAGGTGAAGGCTGAGCTCTACAAGATCATAGCCGATCACTCGGGTCGCTCTGTCGAGGATATCGAGCGAGACAGCGATCGTGACAAGTGGATGACCGCTGCAGAGGCGCTGGAGTATGGTATGATCGATAAAGTACTCGTATCTTCTAAGCAAGCAGCTAAGGACAAGAAGGCAGATGGCAAAGAAAAGTAACTCGATAGAGCGTCGATGCTCTTTCTGCAATCGTCCTGAGAGCGAGGTGCCTATACTAATAGGTGCCGAGGGCTCTGCGCAGATCTGTAGTGACTGCGCTGAGCAGATCTACGCTTTGCTCTATCAGAACGGGCTGGTCTCTGGTCCCACGCTTGACCCTACTGAACAGAAAAAGCAGGGAGGCAAGGGCTCTGCCTTTGCGCCACTCACCTATGAGTCGCTACCTAAGCCGCAGGAGATAGCGGCCTATCTAGACCGCTACGTGATTGGACAAACCGATGCTAAGAAATATCTATCGGTGGCTGTCTACAACCACTACAAGCGTATCTTGGCTAGTCAAGAGCAGGACGAAAAGAGCGACGAAAGCTCCAAGCTAGACGATGTAGAGATCGCCAAGAGCAACATCATCATGGTGGGACCGACTGGGTGCGGTAAGACACTCCTAGCCCAGTCGATAGCTCGTATGCTGCAGGTGCCCTTTGCGATGGTCGATGCGACCGTCTTGACGCAGGCTGGCTATGTGGGAGAGGATATAGAAAGCATCATCTCTCGCCTACTGCAAAACTGCGACTACGACGTAGCAGCCGCAGAGCGTGGCATCGTCTTCATCGATGAGATTGACAAGATAGCGCGCAAGGGCGACAACCCCTCCATCACCCGTGATGTGAGCGGCGAGGGTGTGCAGCAGGGCCTTCTCAAGCTGCTCGAGGGGAGTGTCATCAACGTCCCCCCTTATGGCGGTCGCAAGCATCCCGAGCAGAAGTTTATCCAGGTCAATACGCAGCAGATCCTCTTCATCTGCGCGGGTGCCTTTGACGGCATAGAACGTATCATCGGCTCTCGCCTCAACACCCGTGTGGTGGGTTATAAGGAGCAGCAGATGGACTACCAGACGATCCAAAACAATCTGCTGGCACACATTAGCCACCAAGACCTCCGACGCTATGGGTTGATCCCCGAGATCATCGGACGTCTGCCTATCCTTACCTATCTAGATGCACTAGATAGTGATTCGCTCCTGCGCATCCTCGTCGAGCCTAAGAACGCCATCACGAAGCAGTACCAGAAGCTCTTTGAGATGGATGGCGTACGGCTAACCTTCGACGAAGACGCACTCAAGTATATCGTCCATGTCGCTGTAGAGACGAAGCTAGGGGCTCGCGGACTGCGCTCGATCGTGGAGAAGATCATGATCGACGCTATGTACGAGATACCCTCTCTCAAGCGTAAGACGCTACGTATCACAGAGCAGTATGCTCGCTCTAAGGTAACTCCGAGCATGACTACCTCTCTAGCAAACTAAACCTACCTCTGACACAAACCAGTGCATCCTCCTATGTAATCGTTAATCCAGCCGTGGAGAGCGCATACCATGTCTCTCCTGACGACCACACCAACCATGACACACAATCTGACAGAACTACTGAGTAAGATCTTCGGCTTTGAAGAGTTCAAGGGTAATCAGAAAGAGATCATCCAAAGTCTACTAGCGGGTCACGACACTTTTGTCTTGATGCCTACGGGTAGCGGTAAGTCTCTATGCTATCAGCTCCCTGCGCTCATCATGGAGGGGACGGCGATCATCGTCTCTCCGCTGATTGCTCTGATGAAGAATCAGGTCGATGCCCTGCGAGAGACGACTGGATCTAACGATATAGCGCACGTGCTGAACTCTTCGCTCAATAAAGCACAGCTCGATCAAGTTTATCACGATGTCTCTGCTGGTGAGACGAAGCTACTCTATGTAGCTCCTGAGTCGCTCGGCAAAGCTGAGAACATAGAGTTCTTCCGTCAGGTCAAGATCTCTTTCTTTGCGATCGATGAGGCGCACTGTATCTCCGAGTGGGGGCATGACTTTCGCCCTGAGTATCGCAAGATACGCCCTGTGGTCGATGAGATAGGACGCAGACCGATCATCGCACTGACAGCGACGGCCACGCCTAAGGTGGAGCACGACATCCGCAAGAATCTGGGCATCCTCGATGGCAAGATATTTAAGTCTAGCTTCAATCGTCCTAACCTGTACTACAGCGTCGAGAAGAAGGGTGAAGATGTTAATGCCCGCATCATCCGATTTATCCGCAAGAGACCTAACAAGAGCGGTATCATCTACTGCATGAGCCGTGAGAAGGTGATGAACCTCTCCAAGCTACTCCAGATGAACGGCATCAAGGCGCTCCCCTACCATGCCGGGCTAGACGCTAAGGAGCGCTCAGCCAATCAGGATGCTTTCCTGAGCGAGGAGTGTCGCGTGATCGTTGCCACGATAGCCTTTGGCATGGGGATCGACAAGCCCGACGTGCGCTACGTCATACACTACGACATGCCTAAGAGCCTCGAGGGCTACTATCAGGAGACGGGTCGCGCAGGTCGTGATGGTGGCGAGGGATATTGCTTAGCCTTTTATAATGAGAAGGATATACAGAAACTGGAGAACTTTATGCAGGGAAAACCTATCGCCGAACAGGAGATAGGTAGGCAATTACTCGCAAAAACTTCTACCTTTGCACTCACGCCCATGTGTCGACGAGCATATCTGCTCTATTATTTCGGAGAGAGATATGATCAGGAGAACTGTGGAGCGTGTGACAATTGTGCAAAAAACAGACAAACGATGGAGGCTAAAGAGCTTTTGAAACAACTGCTCCAAACGGTCTTGGAGCTCAAAGAACAATTTAAGAAGGATCACGTCATCGATGTAATCCTAGGTTGCGACACCGCCCCTATTGAGGACTTTCACCATGACAAACTAAAGTCCTATGGTATAGGCAGTGACTACTCACGAGAAGTCTGGGAGCTGGTCATCGAGCGAGCATTGGTCCTACAATATCTCGCTGAGAGTACAGAGACGTATGGTATCCTAAGTGTCACACCGAGTGGCAAGAAATTTATCAAGAAGCCTACTTCATTCAAGATTGTAGCACCCGATGAGGAGGATCTGGATGACGATGAGGATCTTGACGATGATGAGGAGGTAGATAGCTCCGCATCTAGTGGACGCGGACGTACAGCCTCTACAGACCCCGCCCTCTACAACATTCTCAAGGATGTTCGCAAGAAGCTGAGCTCTAAGCTAGGACTAGGCACAGCCGGCATATTCTCCGACTCAGCACTTGAGGAGATGTCCACGCTCTATCCTATCACCTTGCCAGAGCTTAAGAATATCTCGGGCGTCAATGTCGAGCAGGTAGACCGATACGGAGAGGAGTTTGTCCGGATCATACGGAACTATGTCGAGGAGTATGAGATCGAACGACCTGAGGACTACAAGATCCGCACATTGCCTAACAACACCAAGCAGCATATTTCTATCGTACAGCAGCTAGACCGTCAGGTGATCCTCGAAGACATTGCTATCTCGCACTCTATCAGCACCGACGATCTGCTCACTGAGCTGGAGCGTATCGTCAAGTCAGGCACCAAGGTCAAGCTCAACTACCTCATCACTTCTGAGCTAGGCGAGGACAGCTATGACGAACTGAAAGAGTATCTAGAGGACCACCCAGGATGCACGCTAGACGACCTCATCAGCGAATACGAAGACTTCTACAACGAGGCGGAGCTACGACTCGCTATGCTCATCTTCTCCTGCAACCAATAAGATCACATTAGCAATACAACTCTTATGTCTACCTATACACCCGTACGCTGGATGATACTATCCATGCTTTTGTCTTTGCTGGCTAGCCTCTCTCTGACGGCTCAGACACCGCAGCAAAAGGCCCTCGCAGGATCTGTCGTCGATGAGGTTATATGGACCGTGGGCGATGAGCCTATCCTCAAGTCTGAGATAGAAAACCAAAAGCTCTACATGCGCTCTCAGGGAATGCCTCTCGAAGGGAATCCTGACTGCTACCTCACGGAGCAACTAGCGGTCCAGATGCTCTTCCTCAACCAAGCTAAGATCGATAGTATCTCGGTGGATAATACTAAGGTAGACCGATTTGTGGATAACTTTATGGAGAGCCTCGTTCAGCAGATCGGCTCCCGTGAGCGCCTTGAGGAGTACTTCAATCGTCCCTACTCAAGCATTCGTGAGCAGCAGCGCATCATGGCGGTCAATAATGAGATCGTTCGGCAGATGCAGCAGAAGATTATCCAGGGAGTTGCAGTAACACCCACCGAGATCCGCTCTTACTACGCTCAGATACCACAAGACAGCTTGCCATACATACCTGACGCCGTCGAGGTACAAGCTCTTCGGATCACCCCTGACATCGAGCTCGCAGCTATTGACCAGATCAAAGAGCAGCTCAGAAGCTACTCCGACGATATACTTGCAGGGCGTCGTGACTTCTCTACGATCGCACGGCTCTACTCTCAGGACTCTCGTACCTCACTTCGTGGTGGCGAGTATGGCTTCGTAGCTCGCAGCTCTCTAGAGCCTGAGTTTGCTCAGGTTGTCTTCGCATTGACAGACCCCAAGCAGGTTTCTCCTATCATACGTACCGCCACGGGCTATCACATCGTACAGCTTATCGAGAAGCGTGACAACACGATCAACTTCCGCCACATACTCCTCAAGCCGAGCGTGGCTCCTGACAAGCTACAGCAAGCCGTCAACAGAGCCGACTCTGTCGCTGTGCAGGTACGCAATGGCAAGACCTCCTTTGACGAGGCGGTCGTCCTATGCAGCAATGTTGACGAGACGAAAAACAACTTTGGTCTCCTCCTCAACGAAGATTACGAGAGCGAACGTTACGGCACGGCACTCTTTACGATGTCGGAGCTACAGCAAGACTTCGCTTCCTATGTGGACAAGATGCAGGTAGGCGATGTATCCCCAGCGTTTGTCTCACAAGATGCAAACGGCAACACGCAAGTAGTACTCCTCAAGCTCAAACAGCGCATCCCTGGTCACCGGGCTGACATGGCTACCGACTTTCAGCTCATCAAGCAACTAGCTCTGCAGGAAAAGAAGCAGAAAGAGCTTGACAAGTGGATCGTTCAGCACCAGAAGAGTACTTATATACGCATCAGCCCTGACTATCAGCAGTGCGACTTTAAGTATCCAGGTTGGATCAAGAAGTAACTCTTCCTCTTGTCTAGAAGAAGACGACCGGCTATCTAGGTCTGTCTACTAAATCAGAGATCCCATGTCCTATCAGTTTCACTCAGTGACCACCACACAGCGACTACTACTCACCCTCAGCGGGTTGCTAGCGGTTGCTTTGCTTCTTTTCGTGGGGCTGCCGCTGTGGGGCGGGACGGCGAGACTGCACCCTTTGAGACATGTAGCGGACGCTCCAGCACCTCCCCCTACGATGGTCGGAGGCAAGCGTCTCATCATCCTAGATCATGCCGATGTACTCAGCCACGATCAGGACATGCACCCTGACATTGTCATCCTAACGGGCAATGTGCGTCTCAGACATGGCAGCTGGATCATGACCTGCGACAGCGCTAATCTCAATGAGATGACCAATTCATTTGACGCATTCGGTCATGTGCAGATATTAGAGGGAGACTCTGTCTCCATCACCGCTGGCATGATGATATACGACGGCATGGCCGCTCTAGCGGAGCTTCACGACAATGTGATCTTGACAAAGAATGTCACCACACTCTTTACCGAGAGCCTCTACTACGATCGCAATCAAAAGGTCGCTTACTACGACAACTTCGGCACCCTTGCTGACTCGGTCAATACCCTCACCTCTATCTATGGTGAGTACAACACGAGCTCCGACGAGGCGCTCTTTCAGAATCAAGTGCACCTAGAGAACGATCGCTTTACCCTCGACACCGACATCCTGCACTACAATACGGCGACATCCATCTGTCGTATCGTCAGCCCCACCGTCATAGAGACCACCGACTCGGTCACAATAAATACCGACCGTGGCTTTTACAATACAGACACCGAGCAGAGCATCCTCCTCGATCGATCTCTCGTCACGCACCCCGATGGCACCATGACAGGCGACTCGATACTCTACGACAAGAAGAGACAGATCTGCCAGGCCTACTACGATGTGGTGATAGACAATCAAGAGGACAAGGCGACCTACTTTGGTGACTACGGCTATCTAGACCAGGGCAATGGCTATACCTACGCCACAGGACGAGCCTACGTCATGGACTACTCCGAGGAGGACACCCTCTATATGTCTGCCGAGATCATGGAGGGGATCAAGCGCAATCTGCCTCCACCTCCAGGTGCTACCGACTCGCTAGAGGTCAAGTACACCAAGGGCTACCACGATGTGCGCCTTTACCGCAAGGACATACAGGGCATTGGAGACTCTGTGCACTACTTCTCCCTTGACTCACTCATGAAGCTCTTTGGCAATCCGATCTTGTGGAACGACTCGACTCAACTCAAGGGAGACACCATCTATGCTCACCTTGCCAACGACACCATCGACCATGCCTTTGCCTGGCCAAATGCCTCGTCAGTTCGCTGGATTGATTCTGTCAAGCAGGATCGTGTTAAGGCCGATACGATCCAAGCATACTTTCGCGAAGGCACGCTCGATCACGCCTTCTATCGCTCCAACGTAGAGTCACGCTACTACCTCATACAGGAGAAAGCAAAGCATTACTACGCCCTCGCCCAGGTGCGAAACCCGCAGATGGATGTCTACATTGTCGATGACAAGCTCGACCACATCCTCTGGCATGGCAAGGCAGAGGGGACGATCCACCCGATCCAAGACCTCACCGATGAGTTGCGTCAGATGAGTGGTGCCGAGTGGCATGGCGACAAGCGTCCGCTCTCACCCGAGGATGTCATCCCCGACCGCACAGCACCGCTGATCTCTACCGACTCGCTCTCCACGCTTCAAGATCCAAACAGCAAGATGGGCAAAGGCTTCGACGGATTAGCCGCATGGCAAGCCTTCTACAAGGAGTACCAGCAAGCCCTAGAGAAGCCTAAGCCAGCAGAGGCTAAGAAAACCGCAGCCGCCGACACGACAGCCATGGCCGTGGAGCCCCTCTCCGTCTACATACGTCGCCCATTAGAGAGCGACACCAGCTCCGTACAATCTCTTGCAGACTCGTTGCAGAGCTACATGCACCTCTTACCACTACACTCATGGGACTCATATTTAGACCGCGACAACCGCGCACCTTCCACCACCAGCCCATCTATTGGGATCCTAAGAAGGAGCAACTCCAGCGACGCATCGAGCAGATCAGACGAGAGCTCGAAGCTGCCGAAGGCTCCGACACCGAAGCCCACACCGGTACCGGCACAGCCTCCGACGACACCGGCAGAGCCCACAGAGAGCAAGTAGAGTCCGACTATGGCTCTGGCGAAGCCTTTCGTGAGACTCTCTCCGAGAGCCTCTACGGTGGCACACGTCATCTCAAGAAGCAGCGAGATCGAGGCATAGACAACTACGCCCGCTCGGGTATCATCCTGCGCTGTATCCTTACGCTCATCCTCTTAGGCTTCATCGTCTGGGTACTATACTATAGACAGGGTCCCCTCTTCTCCTTCCTATGAGCGAAATCATACACCTCCTCCCCGACAGCATCGCCAATCAGATAGCCGCTGGTGAAGTGATCCAGCGACCAGCCTCTATGCTCAAAGAGCTCGTCGAAAACGCCATCGACGCCCACGCCACGCAGATAACCATCGAGCTACAAGATGCAGGCAAAGAGCTCATGCGCGTCATCGATGACGGCGTCGGTATGAGTCCGCTAGATGCCCGTATGGCTTTCGAACGCCACGCTACCAGCAAAATCTCTTCCGTCGACGACCTCTTCACGCTTCGCTCCATGGGCTTCCGAGGTGAGGCGTTAGCCTCCATCGTGGCAGTAGCTCAGATCGAGCTAGTCACACGACAAGCCGACAGCGAGATAGGCTACAAGCTCCTGATCAACGGCTCGGAGGTCGTGAGCTCATCTCCCACCGTTGCCGAGGTAGGCTCCTCTATCACGGTGAAGAACCTTTTTTACAATGTCCCTGCACGGCGACGCTTCCTCAAAGGCTCCGAGACGGAGCTACGACACATCTACCGCCAGTTCGAGCGGATCGCACTGGTCTACCCCGAGATCGCCTTCACCCTTTACTCCGAGGGCAAGCTCATACGCAACCTCCCCAAGAGCGACCTGCAGCATCGCATCGTAGACCTCCTAGGCAAGAGCTACTCCAAGCAGCTCATCCCGATCGAGTACCAAGGGCCGCTAGCAAACGTCTCAGGCTTCATCACCCTGCCACGAGATGCTAAGCGCAGAGGCGCCCAGCAGTTCTTCTTTGTCAATGGACGCTATATGAAGCACCCATACTTCCACCGTGCTGTCATGAACGTCTTTGAGGATCTCGTCGCGCCAGGTAGCCAGCCTAACTACTTTATCTACTTTCAGGTAGACCCCAGTCGTATCGATGTCAATATACATCCGACCAAGACGGAGATCAAGTTTCTCGACGAGCAGGCTATCTTCAAGCTCCTCATGGTGGTACTACGAGAGCATCTCAGCACCACCAGCGCTATGCCCGCCATCACCTTTAGCACCGACCAGCTCATCGAGATACCAGCCTACGATGCTACACGCCAGAGCAGCACAGCCCTCCAGCCACCGCCCGTACAGATAGACCCTGAGTACAATCCCTTTAAGACGGGCCCAACGGACGAACAGCGACCCACCGACCCGCTCTCCTCAATGAGTAGTGGCTCGCCCGCTCATTGGGAAAGCTTTATCGACGACTTCCAGCAGCGACGAGGCGAATCGACACTTCCCGCAAGCCAGCCTATGGGAGCAGCCCCCACGGAGATGGATCCACTCTTTACGGTCTCCCCTAGTCCCTCTCAGCCTGCTGCCAATAGCTCCAACTTAGTTTACATCTATCAGGAGCGCTATCTCTTCACCACGATGAGCGATCGCCTCGCGGTCATACAGATCGAGCGCGCGCTGCTACGCATCTACTACGAGCAGCAGATAGCCACCCTCACACTCGAGCCTGACCAAGCGCAGCCGCTACTCTTTGCCGAGGAGCTATCGCTACCTAGCGACCTCTACCCGACGCACCTCGAGTTGGTCGAGAGCTTACGACAGATCGGTTTCGAAATCACTCCACAAGAAGAAGCGTCCGCAGACTCAGACGAAAACGTCTACCTCATCACCTCAGTCCCCAAGCCCCTTCGCCCCATTGGCGTTGCGGATATGATCTCCAAGACGCTCGACGACTATCTCGATCAGGTCGACAAAGACGATACCGACACCACGCTTCCCCCTGCGGAACTCCTTGCGCAGCTCTTCCTCTCCAGCGAAGCGCTTCGCCAAGCCAGCGAACTGGTGCGTCACACACTCCATGCACGTGCCGCACAGCCCAGTCAGATCATCTCCGACCTCTTCCTGACGCCCAATTCGCAGTTCGACCCGCTCGGACGCTCCATCATGGTCTCGCTCACCTCCGAGGAGATCGACAAGTGGTTCTAACCCACATTGAGACCAAATGTTTGTCGTTGCCTTGCCCCTCTTAGTAAGTAGATGATGCAAAGATGCTTGAAGTTCCAGCCGTCGACAGCTCTACGCACTTCGTTGGCAGAACGTCGAGACGAGTAGCCCTTTGTAGGGACGCTTGTATCGTGCTGTATTCGAATCGCATACGAGTTCCAAAAACAGTTCCCCTCTTGGAACTTTTTAGTTCCAACGGAGGAACTCTTCGGTTCCAACGGAGGAACTTTTCAATCCCTCCGGGGGAATTTCTCGATTCCTCCGGAGGAAAGAAAAATTTCTTCGGACTTATCATTTGATTCTTCCGAAGTATCATTTGATTCTTCCGAAGTATCATTTCTTACTTCCGTGGAGAATTTTTATTTTCCAGCGAACTATTTGGAAATTCTTCCGGGGAAAATGGGTTTAGCGAGAGAACGCAAAAAAGCACCCCCACCTACTGAGCGGTGAGGGTGCTGATGCGATGAGTCGCTGTGTGGCTTTCGCTACATACTAGCTACTAGATACGTATCCAGCTCCAGAGGTCGCGCAGAGAGGGTTTCTTGCCCGTGAAGAGGATGCCGACACGATAGATACGTGCGGCTAGCCACGCGATCCCAAAGGCAGTGAGGTAGAGCAGCACGATGCTGAGGATGAGCTCCCACAGGGCGACTCCATAGGGTAGTCGAACCATCATCACAAAGGGCGAGGAGAAGGGGATGATACTGCCCCAGAAGGCCATCGTGCCATCGGGATTGTCCATGCTACCCATAGCGATGTAGAAGCCGAGCATCATGACGAGGACGAAGGGCATCATAAACTGGCTGGCATCTTCGTCGCTCGAGACACTGGACCCAATCGCTGCAAAGAGCGAAGCGTAGAGGAGGTAACCCCCGATGAAGTAAACGAGGAGCATGATGATGAGCTGTACGAAGTTGATACTCTGTAGCACCTCTAGGCTGGACTGCATCTCGGTGACGGAGTCCATACTCATACCGCCAGCGAGTCCGCCCATCTGTGCGGGGTCTAGCTGCGAGAGTGCCGAGAGATCGTAGACGCCACCGACGGCGACTAGTGAGCCGACGACAAAGATAATCCCCGCAAAGATCAACCAGATAGCGACCTGTGTCAGTCCGACGAGGAAGACACCGACCATCTTCGAGATCATCATCTCTATGGGGCGTACGGTGCTGACGATGACTTCCATGATGCGGTTTTTCTTTTCCTCTAGCACACCGCTCATCACCTGTCCCGAATAGTTCGACATAAAGGCGAGAATGATACCCGAGAGGATCATACCGATGACTCCGGCCAGTGTGCCACTAGACTTAGCCTCTTCGCCCTTGGCATCCCACTGGTAGGTAGGTACGGAGATGGTGGTCTCCACATCGTCGATGATTTCGGGGAGACCCTCTATATCGTACTGAGCGATGCGTTGCTCCTTGAGTCGCTCGGTAAAAGCATCATTGATGTAGCGGACGATACCGTCGGGGAGCTTCTTGTAGGAGTAAAGGCTCCAGCCGTTGGGATTGTTCATCAGCGTGTCTTTTATATAGAGGACCGCTGAGAGTCCCTCCTCCTCGAGCTTCGCCTTGTCGGTATAAGCTTCGAGCGGCTCGGAGCTTTGGATAAAGGTGTAGTACTCGTTGTCGGCCAGCACGTCGCTATAGAGTCCCGTCTCGTCAATGACGGCGACACGCTCGTCACTGAGCGAACTCATACTGATGTAGATGACGATAAAGAAGATAGCCGCAATGAGGATGGGGATGAGGAGGGTGGTGACGATGAAGGACTTCTTCTTGACACGCACCATATATTCTCGCTCAATGAGTATGGAGAGCTTGGAGGGTGATTTCTTGTTCATAAGAGTGGGTCTGGTTAAAGGGTGGTCGTAGCGGGCTGAGCTTGAGCCGTGGTGGTGCGGATAAATATCTCCTGCATGGAGGGTATCTCCTGCGCTACCTCTAGGAGGTGCAGGTCGGTGGGGACTAGTCCCGCTAGGGCGCGTACGTCACGCTGCTGCGAGTCTTTGAGGCGGACGCGCATATCGTGTCCCTCCCGCTTGATCTCGAGTAGCTCGATCTGTTGCTCGGTCAGAGACTCGACCCAGTTGGGACGATACTCCTCGCCTGCGATGAGTAGCGAGGCGACGCCGTCGAAGTGGCTTCGCTTGACCTCGGTCACATCTCCACGGAGCACCACTTTGCTCTGGTTGATGAGGGCGATGTCGTCGCAGATCTCCTCGACGGACTGCATGTTGTGCGTGGAGAAGATGACGGCACAGCCGTTGTCTCGCAGCTCTAGGATCTCACGCTTGAGAAGCTCCGCATTGACTGGGTCGAAACCGCTAAAGGGCTCGTCGAAGATGAGTAGCTTGGGACGGTGAATGACGGTGCAGATGAACTGAACCTTCTGCTGCATTCCCTTAGAGAGCTCCTCGACCTTACGGTGCCACCAGGGCATGATGTCAAACTTCTCAAACCAGTGCTTCAGCTCCTGCTGCGCCTCCTGTCGGGAGAGTCCGTGCAGACGAGCCAGGTAGATGGCTTGGTCACCGACCTTCATCTTCTTATAGAGTCCACGCTCCTCGGGAAGGTAGCCGATATGGCGTATATCTTCGTAAGTCATCTCCTGACCGTTGAGCAGTACGGTGCCGCTGTCGGCGAGGAGGATTTTGTTGATAATCTTGATGAGTGTACTCTTGCCGGCACCGTTGGGACCGAGCAGTCCGAATACGCTGTTGGGTTGGACTTGTATGGAGACATCGTCGAGGGCGAGGTGGTTCTTGTATCGCTTGACGATATGCTCTGCTTCTAGTAAGTATGGCATGAGACTTTAGAGGTTAGAGGTTAGACCTTTTGAGGTTTGGAGTATGTCGAGGGCTCGCTGGTAAGAGGGTATCTCGGCGAGCGGTTTTGCTGTGGCAGTGGCGTAGTCTATCTGCAGGACGAGGTGGGTGAGCCCGTTGGTCATCATCAGGAGCGGTGCGTGATAGTGCGCATTGTAGCGCGAGATCTGGTTGACCGTCTCCTGAGAGAGTGGCACCTCGGGGGCCTTGCACTCGATGAGGGCGAGGACTCGTCCGCCTGGACCGTAAATCATCGCATCAAAGCGATCTTGACGTATGGAGCTGGCGACGAGGCTCTCCACCTGTATGGAGAGGCGCGGGTAGCCTAAATGATCCGATAGATAGTGCAGAAAGTGCTGGCGCACCCACTCCTCAGGGGTTAGCGCGACCATACTCTGACGGTAAACGTCGTATATGACCGAACGCCCTGACTGCTCCTCAATGAGAGCAGGATAAGAGGGTAAGTGGAGGGGTTTCATTAACTTTGCTTCGCACTACTGCTATTAGACGGTGCAAAGTTACCATTTCCACCAATGAAAACAAAGAAAGAGATTGCTACCAATTGGTTAACGAGGTACACCACACGGAGCCTCTCGGAGTTTGCGCCACACATACTCCTGACCAACTTCACGAGCTACCTGCAAGCTTTTGCCAAGAAGATCGGCGAGCCGATCCTAGGCGAGAGTGCCTCGATGCCAAACTGCGGCAATGCGGAGATGACGATGATACACATCGGCATGGGGAGCCCGAATGCGGCGACGATCATGGATCTGCTCTCGGCAGTTGAGCCACGGGCGGTGGTCTTCCTCGGGAAGTGTGGTGGGCTCAAGTCGCAGCTGACGCTGGGGGACTACGTTCTCCCGATTGCGGCGATACGTGGCGAGGGGACGAGCGATGACTATATGCCTCGTGAGGTGCCGTCGCTCCCCTCTTTTAATGTGCTCAAGGCTTGTAGCAATGCGCTCCTCGAGGCGGGCATATCGTATGCACCAGGGACTATCTACACGACGAATAGACGGTTGTGGGAGCATGACGAGCACTTCAAGGATTACCTCCGCACGACCCATGCGGACGCCATCGATATGGAGACGGCTACGCTTTTTACCGTGGGTTATGCGAACCGTATCCCGACAGGTGCTCTCCTGATGGTGAGCGATATGCCGATGACACCCGAGGGGGTCAAGAGCGACGAGAGCGATAGCTACGTGACGGCACACTTCGCCGAGCAGCATCTCCAGCTCGGCATCCGCACCGTCAAGAGCCTTCGCCAATCTCCCGAGGAGATGAAGAGCATCGTCTTTGACTGGTAATAGAGACTCCAAACAGCTATGACTGAACTCGTACAGATTAGTGACCAGATCCGGTCGGGTCAACCGCTCCCGCCCCTCGTGCTTGGCTACGGGGAGGAGAGCTACTACATCAATCGCCTAGAGGAGCTGGTGGTCGAAAACTACATTCCTCAGGAGGAGCGCACGACCCAGCTGGTCGTCTACTTCGGATCCGAGACAACGGCTCCTGAGGTTCTTCAGCAGGCGCAGACCTTCTCGATGTTTGCACCGAAGCGTCTGATCGTCTTGCGTGATGCGCAGGATCTCAAGAAGAGCAGCGTCCTCAAGAAGCCGTACGGCATTGCTGAGTTGATACGCGATGCGACTACCTTTGCCGAGGGCACCACACTCCTTATATTATACCACGATGCGCTCCCCGCAGCTGCTAAGAAGAATGCGCAGGCGCTCAAGTCGCAGGTAGCGCTCATCGAGTCGGCACCCGTCAGGCGTGACAACGAACTGAGAGAGGCGATGACCCAGATGGCTGGAGGGCTAGACTTGCAGTTGGCTCCGCAAGCGATCTCAGCGCTGATCGAGCGAGTCGGATATGACCTCGAGACGCTCTACTCGGAGCTGCAAAAGCTCGCCATACCAGCCAAGAGCGCTGGCGGACTCATCTCACGTGCCATGGTGCAGCAGATGGTGAGCAAGTCCCGCAAGTATGGCCCCTACGACCTGCTCAATGCGGTACAGCGACGCAAGGACGACGAAGCGCTACAGATAGCACTTGCCATGGCGGAGGACGAAAAGCGATACCCCGTACCGCAGATCGTCGCTTCGCTCTACGGCTTCTTTGCCAATCTGATGGTAGCGCACTACCTACCGTCCAACAGTCAGAAAAACATACAGGAGGCGCTCAACCTGAAGTATGAGTCGATGGCAAGGATGTACCAGTCGGCCATGCGCCTCTACTCCAAGCAGCAGACGCTCAACATCATCTCCGCCATACGACGTGCCGACGGTGATGCCAAGGGTGCCCACGGGGTCAACGCCTCGGCACGCACCATCTACCTAGACCTCCTGACGCAGATTTTTACGCTGAAGTACTAAACGAACTCTCTAGCAGGCTCCCAAAAAGTTTCCAGCTTTGGAAATTCTATTTTCCTCCGAGGGAAATCTTCCGTTCCTCCCAAGGAACAGAAAAGTTCCCCCGTTGGAACTAAAAAGTTCCTCCCTTGGAACTGAAGAGTTCCCGCCTTGGAACTAAAAAGTTCCAAGAGGGGAACCAGTTTTGAAACTCGTATCTGCTACGAATACAGCACAATACAAGCGCCGCACCTCTCACGAGTAGTCCTTTGTAGGGACGCTAGGCTAGTGTCTAGCGGGAAGGCGTCCGTTCCCGTTAAAACCACGATGCTGTAACCTTTGACACAACGGACGCACAGACCGTGCGTCCCTACAGAAGTCGTATCGCTGTACTACAACGGACGTATTTAGTTGACGATGATGCTGACGAGTGGATAGGGACGCTTGCGGTCGGGATGGTGTAGCTCTACGAGGAGGATCGTTCTTGTGGTAGGTATCACGGGCAAGAACTCTGCTAGGCTTTGTCGCTCTACAATGGCTCGGCAGAGGGTCTCCGTGCCTGCATGGTCATACTGCGCCAGCCGATAGCCCGCCACTGCGTATAGCGTTGCCGTGCAACGAGTCTCACCGTCTGAGATCTCTTGGAGTACCAGTCGGGCGAGCTGCGGTAGCGACAGGAGCGTGCGTCGCTTCGGTAGGTCTAGACTTTCGTCAGAAGTGGCGGTGCGCCCGTAGACACTGTTTTGTCGACCCGGTGTACCGTAGTTCGCCCACGCCTCAGCAGCCGTCCAGTTGCTCAACTCTTGCGACTGCTTGTCTGGAATAATGCGTTCCTGAGCTACACCTTTGACCTTTTGCAGAGCCTTGGGGAAGGTCTTGATGTCGTAGTAAACCTCCTCAACGATGCTATCATTTGCCAAGTGAACGAGCCGTATAGCGCACTCACTATCAGGGAGCTGAGGCATATCGGGGAAGAGGAGCAAGCTGTCGGGCTTAGCGTAGTAAAGACGCTCGAGCGGATGCGTGCTAGGGGTGAGCGCCAGGTAGCCCCTTGGTGGAATGCCACCCGTGGAATGTGGCGGAAGCGGGTAGACCTTGGAGGGATGACCAGAGCGTGCGATGACCAGTCCGAGGTGGTCCGTATTGACCGTGATGTCGTTGGGGTTGTAGAGCTCGATGTACTCGGAGCCATCGACCGTAGGACGAGCCATGATCTCGGTGATGTAGAGCGGTAGCAGAGCTTCGCTGTGGGTTGTGTCACTGGGCGAGCCTCCGGCGGGCTGTATGCTATTGCGCTGACCAGGGGTAGCGAAGTGAGCCTGCTGGGTCGCTGCGCCCCACTGCTCTTGACTCTTGTCGCCCGTGGGAGAGAAGTATCGCTCGAGGGCTACGCCACGCTGATTGCGTCGCTGACCTAGGAGAGCAGGATCATAGCGAAAGGTCTCCACAACCGTCGAGTCAGCATGACGTAGTAGCTCGATGGTGAAGCCTTTGTTGGCAAGCTGTGGTAGCGTCTCGCTCTGAGTCAGACTATCACGAGGCGCTTCATAGAAAGCGGTGATTCCCTCTACCGAAGTGGTAAAGGCGTGGTAGCCTCCCGCAGGGATCTGGCAGGGACGACTGCTCAGCGGGTACCAGGTGGTCACCTTGCCCTGTCGCCACACACCGACCGAGTAACCACTGGCATCGAGCGCTTGACCTGTCGGGTTGTGCAGCTCGATATACTCAGAAGCACCCGAGAGTGGGTTGGCCATAAACTCGCTGAAGGTAAGCGCCAAGTTGTCTGGACGAGGCTGCGGCTGGTCATACTCGATGGCTATCCTGTAGATCGCATTCTCGACCTTAGTAGCGCTGGCGGTTCGTACACCACGGAAGGAGAGCGCATACTCCCCCGCAGGGATCGCCACCTCACTCCTTATATAGATACTTTTGCCCTCGGTAGAGGTGGCTAGCTTACCCCAAGAGGGAGCCACAGCGATGATCGCTGTCGAGAGGTCGGCAGGCTCCGAACAAAGTACCTCGACCGTATTCGGATCTCTTTGTTTGAACTCTTTGTAGAAGTCACTCGCAGGTATCACATTGCGCTCACCTATCAGTGTCTCAGGAGCGACCAATGAGGGGTAAACGTCTAGGAACTCCAGCGAACTGCCCAGCGCACGAGACTTGCTGTACTCGCAAGCGAAGAGAAAGGAAAATCGCTTGTAATTGCTAGGCGTCGAGGGCGTATTCCCAGCGCTTCCGACCTGCTTATAGAGGTCACCGTCCTGGTGTCTCACCCACATCGACCAGCGCCTCTCAGCCGTCGGATCATACTGAATAACAAAGTCAACGACCCCGCCACTTTGGCGCATCTCGTCAAAGTAATTGTAGGCTAAGATCTCATTTGTTGAGCGAATCTTCACCCGCCCATTGCTTTCCAGCGAAAGGTTACACTCAGAGAGACGCAAGCATTGGTTGTCCTTCATGCTGAGCACTACATAGTTGAATGTGCCGCCACCTGGTGCTCCGTAGCAGTAGAGAAGGAGCTTCACATTGTTGCTCTGTGTCGGGGTGTAGTCTAGTTGCACCTTACCATGCCACGTCATCTGCTTGCTGAGTGGTACCCCCGCCTTGATGTAAGCGTAGTTGGTCGTGCCACTAGCCTTGCTATCGTTGAGTTGTAGCCCTCTAGTGGGATTACAGCGAAACTTGTCGAGCGTCCCCTGCCATACAGAGGGCGCGAGCGACACGCTATCGGCAAAGTGCGCCTGCCACTGCCCCACGACGGGCAAGGTGCTGAGCAATCCTAAAATGAGTGCGAACCAGGTCCAGCGAAGGTGCATAGCTTCTCTCTTTTAGCTAGTTAGCTGTTGTAATGCCATCACGCTTGAGCATCGCTGCGAGCGTAGGCTTGCGTCCTTTGAAGCGCACGTAGAGCTCCATCGGGTCTAGCTCGTCACCTCGCTCCAAAATCTGATGCCTGAAGTCGGCAGCGACCGTCGGAGAGAAGATACCCTCCTCGCTAAATCGCTCGAAAGCGTCCGTGGCGAGCATCTCGCTCCACTTGTATCCGTAGTAGCCAGCAGCATAGCCCCCAGCGAAGATATGGCTGAAAGCGGTGGCAACGATATGCTCTGGGTGCTGCGGATCACGCTCCCTATCTCGCAGGGTAGTGCCTCGCAGGGTCTCACGCTCGTAGGTGTAGAGGTCATCGGGCAGGCTTTCGCCTTCGGCTAAAGTGTGGTAAGCCATATCAAGCTTGCCAAAGATCACCTGTCTGATGGTGCTGTAACCGACGGGGTACTGGGTCGCTTGAATCGCTTTGTTGAGGAGCTTAGCAGGGAGCGGTTCGCCTGTCTGGTAGTGCTTAGAGAGTAGCTCGGTGACCACTTCGGGCTGGAGAAGATAGTTTTCCATAAACTGGCTCGGGAGCTCCACAAAGTCACGCTCCACATTGGTCCCAGACATGGAGCTGTAGCGGGTCTGCGTGAGCAAGCCGTGGAGCGAGTGACCGAACTCGTGGAGGAGCGTGTGCACCTCCGAGAGGGTAAGCATAGCCTCTTGATCAGCTGTCGGTGGGGTGAAGTTCATCACAAGGAGAATATGCGGGCGCTGCGTGGGCGTCCACTCCCGTAAGTTGTTCATCCAGGCACCGCTGCGCTTGCCCTTGCGGGGGAAGAAGTCTAGGTAGAGCAGTCCGAGATGCGCTCCGTCACGGTCTAGCACTTGGTAAGGGCGCACGTCGGGATGGTAGACGGCGACCTCTTCGGCAGGTGCGAAGGTGATGCCGTAGAGCCGTGTGGCAATGGCGAAAACACCCGAGATGACCTGCGAGAGCGGGAAGTAGGGACGTAGCTCCTCCTCCTTGACACCAAAAGTCTGCTCGCTGTGCCGCTCCATATAATAAGAGAGGTCCCACGACTCTAGTTCGAAGCCCGCCTCACGGTCTAGCTCGTCCAGCTCATCGAGTGCCGTCTGTCGGTAATACTTCGTGAGGTCGTCGAGGAGCTGCTCCACTTGCTCGGGCGTGTTGCACATACGATGCTTGAGGCGGTAGGTCGCATAGTTGGGATGTCCGAGTAGTCGTGCCAGCTCGCCACGAAGCGTAGCTATCTGACGAACGATCTGCCGGTTGTTCTGTGCATTGTCACGATTGCCCACGCTGCCCCGTCCTAAGTACATTTTGTAGCGTAGCTCTCTGTCGGCACAATGCTTCATGATGGCACCCACATGCGGTGCCGACAGGTCAAAGAGGTAGCCCTCGCCATATGGCTCGGAGGCGGTGCGTGCCTTCTCCTGAGCATCGTCTAGGATCTGCTGGGGCAAGCCACGTAGTCGGTCGCTTTCGTCAGCAGACACAAAGAGCGTCCAGGACTCTTCGTCGCAAAGTTTGTTTTGCGCAAAGCGTGTGGTCAACTGACTGAGCTGCTCATTGATCTCTCTAAAACGCTCCCGCTCGGCACCAACGAGCAGAGCGCCATTGTCCGCAAAGCCCTCGTAGCTCTCGGTCAGGAGGCGCAGGTCGATCTCGTCTAGGTGCAGCGCCTCGCGCTGGTCATAGACGGAGCGAATGCGGGCGAAGAGCGCCTCATTGAGGAGCGTATCTGTCGACAGCTTGCTGAGCCAGTCAGAGAAGGTCTCCGAGAGCTGCATCATCTCGGGACAAGAGTAGGCGGAGAGCAAATTGTAAAAGGCTGCCGTGACCGCCTCCAATGCCTCTCCACTCTCCTCAAAGCGACGAATCGTATTGTCAAAGGTGGCTGGCTCACGCTGTGCCGTGATTGCGTCAATCTCTGCACGATGCAGCGTGATCGCCTCCTGCATAGCCGTGCGGAAAGTATCCATCGTCTGCTCTATGGCAGTAGCGGAGGAAAGGTCGAAGAACTGATCAAAGGGGAAGCTCCCGTACGGAGTCTGGGGAGCGATAAAGAGGTCGCTTAGCAGTGCTGTCGCCTGAGGCGTGGTTGCAGTCATATATAAGAAATAGGGTTCGTTCGGTTTACTTAGCCAGCTGGTCCTCCAGCTGAGCTATCTTTTTGTTTTGGTTTTCGATCGTCTGCAGGAGCGCGCTGAGCTCCTCATTGCCCATAGAGGTGGGGTACTCGGCAGAGACACGGAGGAGGAAGTCGCTCAGGACGTTCATATAGTTGGTAAAAGCAGCGTAAGGCGTCTCGTATGGTGAGAAAGCGCCTGGACCGCCCAACTTAGTGGTCATATAGAAGAGGTGGTCGGAGCCCTGTAAGTTGATCCAGTCCTCCAGTAGTCGCTGGTCTCGAGAGAGACGGATACGCTCGCCCCACTCTTCGAGCTTCTGTATGACACACTGCTGCAGCTCATTGCCTGTCCATAGCGAGGTGTCTCGCTCCTCGCCCATACGGCTCACCGGATAGGTTGCCTGGATGGTGTCTTGCGGAGTGCAGTGCGTAGCAATCTCTTGAGGCGTGGTAAAGGTGAAGCCACGCTTAGAGCCCTGCTCAGGAAGAGCGCGGAGGAACTCAAAGATGCCGGTCTCACGGCTCCATACCGATCCGAGCGTCTCCAGTGGCAGAGAGACCAGAGCGTAGTCGCCCTGCTCAGCCTCCAGCGTCGCAAAGAACCGCTCCGTCGTGTAGGGATAGAGCGGACTGTCGTACCGTGCGAAGTCGTGGGCGATCGCATCGGAGAGCTCTGCGTGGCGCATCAGGAGCGCTACGCCATCGGTCGTTGCGTTGTACAGGTAATTGGGACTCTTCCACGCTAGAAGGTGCTTAGCGCCCTCGGTGACGATCGCTTTGTACCCTTGGCTATGGGCTATCTGCGCGATGCGGTCGCTATAGATCAGCTCAGGATTGGTGAGCGTCACGGGAGAGACACCTAGGAGCGAACTGATACGGGTGCGGTACATGCGCAGTTGGTTCGCATACTCCTCCTCATCGTACAGCCCGCAGAGTCCGTGCGAGATCGGCTCGCCGAGTATCTCGATGCGTCCGCTCTTGACCAGTCGCTTGAGCAACTGGATCATGTCTGGCGTGTGCAGCTCCATCTGCGTGAGCACCGAGCCTGAGAGTGTGAGAGCAACCCTAAAGTCGGGATGCGCTTCGATCAATTGCTCGATCAGTTCGAGGGAAGGTCTATAGGAGCGGTCTACCACTTGACGCAGTATCTCCTCATTGGCAAAGTCATCGTAATAGTAGTGGTCGCTACCGATATTGAAGAATGGGTAGTTCTTGAGCCTAAACGGTTGGTGTAGGTAGAAGTGAAGTATAATCTGTATCATAGGAAGGTGGAGAAGTCGTTTATCAAAGGGTTATACAAGTCTGTCGTAGATAGCTCTGAGGCGCAGTCCTGCTTTGCTCCAGACGATGTTGTTGACCTCCTCGAGACCCTTTTGCTTGAGATGCTCGTGGAGCGTCGGATAGGAGACGAGGGCGTGCATAGCGTCGGCCATAGCGTCCACGTCCCAGTAGTCAGTCTTGATCGCGTAGCGCAGGATCTCGACACAGCCACTCTGCTTGGAGATAATGCTCGGTACGCCGCATTGCATAGCCTCTAGCGGAGAGATGCCAAAAGGCTCCGACACCGAGGGCATCACGTAGACATCGCTCGAGCGGAGCATCTCATAGACCTGCTGTCCTCGCAGGAAGCCCGTAAAGTGAAAACGGTCGGCTATACGCTTGCGAGCCACGAGGTCAATCATCTTGTCCATCATATCGCCATTGCCCGCCATCACAAAGCGAATTCCGTCGGTATGCTGTAGCACCTTGTGAGCAGCCTCGACGAAATACTCAGGCCCTTTTTGCATCGTAATACGCCCCAGGAAGGTAATCACCTTGTCGCCTGTATGCTGCTTATTGGGCAGGGCTAATAGCTCAGGACTAAGTGGCTCGACAGCGTTGTGGACGGTAAAGACCTTGTCGGGGCTTTGACCATACTTGTCGATGACAGTTCGTCGGGTCAGGTTGCTCACACAGACGATAGCATCTGCGTAGTCCATTCCTTGCCGCTCGATCGCATAGACCTGCGGATTGACATTGCCCCGACTGCGGTCGAAGTCGGTCGCATGAACGTGAATCACCAGCGGCCGCCCCGTCACCATCTTCGTATGGATACCCGCTGGGTAGGTGAGCCAGTCGTGCGAGTGAATGATGTCGCACGGCACCGTTCGCGCTATGACACCCGCCACGATCGAGTAATTGTTGATCTCCTCCAGCAGGTTGTCTGGGTAAGCTCCGCTAAACTCCAGACAGCCCAAGTCGTTGGGGCTGCGATAGCGAAAGTCATCGTAGATGTGCTCTCTCGCAGCCTGGTAAAAGCCCACCTCCGCCTCATTGTGTAGCCGTGAACGCAGGTACTCGGCACTATGATCATGGTAAACGATCGGCGTGCGGTCGGCACCAACCAGCGTAATGTGCGAAGTATCCTCATCGCCATACAGCTTAGGCACGACAAAGGTTATATCCATATCGCTCTGCTCGGCCATACCATTGGTCAAGCCGTAGCTAGCCGTGCCTAGCCCTCCCGAAATGTGTGGGGGAAACTCCCACCCGTACATTAATACTCTCATCTTGTAGGACGCTCTTCGTTGCTGGTTGTATCGTATAGGTAGTTAGCCAGAGGGGTCTCCTCGCTGTTGTATCGCTCGAGGGTCACCAAAGCGCGCAAGACCTCTGCACAGCTCATTGCAAAGGAGATACCGCCGTGACTATCGTAGGGCGGGTTGCCATCGTACAGCTCGCTCAGTGTCGAGATACCGTGATGCTGTAGCTCATCCTGTATATCCCCGAGCAGGCGCGCCAGGTGAGTCACACCGCTACGCCCATTGATCTTCAGATAGGCATCCGTGTAGGCACCCAGTAGCCAAGGCCAAGCGGAGCCATTGTAGTAAGCATGCTCTCGCTGCTCTTGAAGTCCGCTGCACTGCTCCACATAGCCCTCACTGCGGGGGCTCAGCGAGCGAATACCCTTTGGTGTGAGTAGCTCAGAGGTTACAATCCCTAGCACTTGTCGCTGCTTAGCACGGCTCAGCGGGCAGAACGGCAGCGAGATAGCTATCAGCATATCGGGACGGACGGCCCGCTCACGATAGCCCTCCTTGGTCACGTAGTCATATAGGTAGCCATAGGGATTGACAAAGGTCTGCTCGAAAGCAGGTCCCAAGCGCTCGATCACGCTTGCTAGCTCCTCGGGAAAGCTCTCTTCGCCACGAGCCTCACGGTAGAAGCAGAGCGCATTGTACCACAAGCCGTTCACCTCCACCAAATAGCCCCGCCGTGGTACGACCGCTTGCCCCGCTATCGTTGAGTCCATCCAGGTGACTGGAGGCGTGCCACTCCCCTCGGCATAGAGCAGTCCATTAGGCTCGATGCGCAGGATCGGGTGGCGGTCGCTCAGGTAGTAGTCGATGATGCGCCCCACGAAGTCTAGGTAGAAGGAGCGGTGACTGTCGTCTGGATACTCAGCGAGGAAGAGCTGTATAGCACGTATCGCCCAGAGTCCCACGTCCGGGTCGCGCACCCCCTCCATATCTAGCGGGAGCGCTATCTGCTTGATGAAGTTGATGCTGCTCCGTATGAAGGTGCTCATCACATTGTGAAAGCGCTCTGGATGATCGCTATAGATCGAGCAACCGGGCAAAGCGACCATCTCGTCTCTCGCCCTAACTCCATACCAGGGGAAGCCCGCCAGGATGTAATGTCGATTGGAGACTGGCTTATAATAAAACTGGCTACAAGCATTGCGCAGACAGCTTCGCAGATCTACCCGCGCCTTACGGTGCGCCACCTCCGAGTCAAAGAGCGCTGGCAGTGTGCTCACATCTACCTCCTCCAGCTGAGCAGTGAAGTAGACCGACTCGCCATTGCGCAGATCCATCTCGAAGTAGCCAGGCGAATAGAGGTCTTCGCAGCTTTCGTACCCTCGTATCTGCTCCTTAGGGTAGTGCAGATTCTTGATCCAGTAGCCCTCATCGACCCAATGCGAGGGTGCATCCACCTGCATGTATAGATCGGGGTAACCCTCATAGAGACAGGTGCGCACACCCGTCGTTCCGACAGGGTAGATGGTCGTGTCGGCGGTATCGTTCTCATGCGATAGGAGGATCACATCTCTAAAGGCGACCACCGGGCGCAACCGCAGAGTGGTCTCGCTGTGGCTGTCGAGGAGCGTGAACTTGATAATCACCTGATTTTTGTAGTGGCAGAAGATCGACTCTCGCTGCAGAACCACCCCGCCCACACGGTATATCGTGCGGGGCATCTTGTCTATGTTGTACTCTCGTATGTACTTGTGCCCATTGGGATAGACCGTGCCATCGCCGTAGAGATGCACGCCGAGGTTAAACTCCGCCCCATGCTGTATCACCGTAGCGTCTAGCGACGAGAGGAGGATATGATTGTGCCGCCTCAGGTGAGGCAGCGGCACCACGAGCAGACCGTGATACTTGCGCGTGTTGCACCCCACGAGGGTCGTACAGTTGAAGGCACCCCCACGGTTAGAGCGTATATGCTCCAGCTGTAGCGAGCGGTCTAGGTTAGAAAGTGTCGTGCGGTCAAACTTGAGATAACTCATAGATAGTAAATTACTTGGAGGTAACGGTGCCACCACTCCCCTACTCCCGACCAACGCTAGTGGCTCGGTGGTCACGTGACAAGTGGTGCTGAGGATAACCCTCTCTGCGTTGCTAAGATACGAATTAACCGCTGAACGGAGGTTAATTCTTCGCTAAAAGAACAGGGCTGACGCATTATAATAATATGAACTGAGCGAGCTCATCTCAATCTCTCCCGATGAATTTTCGACCTAAAGGTCAAAATGGTTGGTGAAATGGAGTTCTTTTTCAGTATAGATGCTG
>UWSO01000017.1 GCA_900538385.1 uncultured Porphyromonas sp. | reverse complement strand
TTTGACATCAAGGCGTTGACTCTATAGCCTTTAACGAGAACGGACGCACGACCGTGCGTCCCTACAAAGGGTTACACATCTCGCTAAGATTTATAGCGTTGATCGCCTTCTAGACACAAAGTCTCTACAGGGTTATTTTGTACCTTTGCGAGCAAGGGTGTGCCAATAGGTCAGCGAGGTGGATTGTGGTACGCTTTTTGAGAGATGAACTAGAAAGAATTCTATTGATGAATAAGCATATTAAAGACCCTCTGGGTACTCCCACTCCTAACCCGCAGGGATCGGACCCACGGCGTGGCAAGCGTCGCTTTAATCCGATGTGGCTCTACCTGTCGACTATATTTATATTGGCGATACTCTTCTTCCTACCGTCCGAACAGCCTACTAATAATAAGGAGGTGGACTGGACTGAGTTTCAGCGACTGCTCCGCAAGGAGGTCGCTACCAAGGTGGAGGTGAACCGTACCAAGGGTGTCGCTGTCGCTACGCTCAATCCAAAGAAGGTGGGCATGGTCTACAGCGAGCAGGAGCTACAGAATTTGGAGCAGCGTGGCTTTCCTTTTCGCATTACCAAGGCTCAGTATCAAGTCAAGTGCATTCCCCCGTCGGTAGATCGCTTTGACGAGTTTATCGAGAAGGAAAACATCGCCATAGATGTCAAGTACAAGACCGACAGCATGAACTTTTGGCTCATCCTAGCCAACTGGCTGCCGCTGATTCTGGTGCTTTTTTTCTGGATATGGATCTTCCGTCGCATGAGCGCTGGTCCTGGTGGCAAGAACGGTGGCCCCGGCGGTGTATTTAACGTCGGCAAGTCCAAGGCTAAGCTCTATGACAAGAAGGAGTCGCACGTCACCTTTGACGATGTGGCTGGGCTTCACGAAGCTAAGCAGGAGCTACAGGAGATTGTCGAGTTCCTCAAGAACCCCGACAAGTACACCAAGCTGGGCGGTAAGATTCCCAAGGGAGCGCTCCTCGTGGGCCCTCCAGGCACTGGTAAGACTCTCTTTGCGAAGGCGGTCGCTGGTGAGGCACACGTGCCTTTCTTCTCGATCTCAGGATCAGACTTCGTGGAGATGTTCGTCGGTGTAGGAGCTTCACGCGTCCGTGACCTTTTCAAGCAGGCTAAGGAGAAGTCGCCTTGTATCATCTTCATCGACGAGATCGACGCCGTGGGGCGTGCGCGTAGCAAGAACGCAGGCTTCAGCAGTAATGACGAGCGGGAGAACACGCTCAACCAGCTCCTCACCGAGATGGACGGCTTCGACGGCAATAGCGGCGTGATCATCCTCGCAGCAACAAACCGTGTGGACATTCTCGACAAGGCACTCCTACGTGCTGGTCGCTTCGACCGTCAGATCTACGTAGACCTACCCGACCTGAACGACCGCAAGGAGATCTTCCTCGTACATATGAAGGGACTCAAGCTAGGTCCGGACGTATCGGTGGATCAGCTGGCACGACAGACGCCAGGCTTCTCGGGAGCAGACATAGCAAACGTCTGCAACGAGGCGGCGCTCATTGCGGCACGCCACGACAAGCAGGCGATCGAAAAGCAAGACTTTATGGATGCGGTGGATCGTATCATCGGAGGTCTGGAGAAGAAGAATAAGATCATCACCGAGAACGAGCGTCGCAGCATAGCCATCCACGAGGCGGGTCACGCCACCATCAGCTGGATGACGGAGTATGGCAATCCCTTGGTCAAGGTGACCATCGTGCCGCGTGGCAAGGCGCTTGGCGCCGCTTGGTATATGCCTGAGGAGCGACAGATCACCCACACGCAGGTTCTCCTCGATGAGCTCTGCTCGCTGCTGGGAGGTCGTGCTGCTGAGGAGCTATTCCTCGATCGCATCTCGACAGGTGCCGCCAACGACCTAGAGCGTGTCACCAAGCTCGCCTACGCTATGATCACCTACTACGGTATGAGTGACAAGCTGCCCAACCTCAACTACGCCGACTCGCAGAGCGATGGCTATAACTTCCAAAAGCCGTACAGTGAGGAGACGGCGGTCATCATCGATCAGGAGGTCTCCAAGCTCATCGCTACACAGTATGCCCGTGCCAAGGAGATCCTGACACAGTATGCCGAGCAGCATCATCAGCTAGCGCAGCTACTCCTAGAGCGTGAGGTGATCTACACGGAGGATGTGGAGGCGATCCTCGGCAAGCGTCAGTGGATCTCCCGCTCGGACGAGCTGGATGCGCTCAACGAGGCTGCGCGCGCCAAGCGACTCGCTAGTGCCACTCCCCCGCCCTATATTAAAAAGGAGGAGGATCAGCCTACGCTGGCTCCCTCAGAGGAGAAAAACGATGAGGAGCCTACAGATCACGAATAGTCCTATCTAAAAGTCGGGCAGAGATACTCACTCGCTGAGCATCTCTGTCCGACTAACTTATTAAGCTCTACCTAACACACGACAACCACTGAATACAACGCTACCATGTCGACCTTCACCACTCGTCTTATATCGGGCACAGTCTACGTAGCACTGATCGTGCTAGCCTTAACACTCTCCATGGTCTGGGGATTGTGGATCTTGCTCTCCTTCTTTGCCGTGGCAGGGGTCATCGAGTTCAACCGACTCACCGGCGTCAACCGCCCCTACATCTTCCGCATCGTACTCGACTGCGCAGCCGCCGTCTGGCTCCTCTACGCCACGGCGCAGTATGGCATGGCGATCAGTCATGGACTAGCTATCTTCCTCCCTTACCTGCTCTACCTACTTTATGTGGTCTGTCGCTCTACATTCCTCCCGCATCAGGCTATGCTCCCGAGCCTCGGCAACAGCCTCATCGGGCAAGTCTACATAGCGGTGCCTCTCGCGCTAGCTATCAGACTGACGCTAGATCCCACGTCTTCGTCCTCAATGACACAATTCAACGGGTTGCTCCTCCTCGCCATCTTCATCTTTATATGGGTCAATGACACGGGCGCATACCTCATCGGCTCACGATGGGGCAGGACCCCCCTGGCACCGAGCATCTCGCCAAAGAAAAGCGTCGAAGGCTCCATCGGAGGACTCCTCCTCGTCCTCCTCTCCGCAGTCATCCTGCGCCTGCTTCTATTTCCAGAGCTAAGCTGGCTGCGCATCTTACTCATCGCTACAGTGGTCGCTGTCTTCGGGACCATCGGGGATCTCTTCGAGAGTAGTCTCAAGCGTCAGGCAGGTGTCAAGGATTCGGGCAAGCTCATCCCAGGTCACGGAGGCATACTCGATCGCATAGACAGCCTACTCCTAGCGGTACCCGCCGTCTACCTGCTCCTCGCTCTCTAGCAAAAAAATGCAGTGAACACATCACAACGCACACCAGAAACAAGCGGATCAATACTTCGTGAAGGTCTACGCTTGATAAGCTCTGGTGTAGCAGGTCAATTAGTAGCTCTGATCCTACTCTCTATCGTAGGACGTCAATACCACGAAGAGACTATGGGCGTGTTGGGAAGCTTCCTCTCCTGGGGAGGACTGCTCGCCATCATAGCATGTGGACGCTATGAACAGGGGATTGTGGTAGCGACACGCAGAGAGGAGTCAAATCTACTCTATCACTTAGCACTGCGCATAGCTCTTTACTTTGCCATCGGCGTACTCCTACCGCTATCTCTCTGCGGAGGGCTCTTTCTCTCGGCTACGACACCGCTCGGATGGACAATATACCTACTCCCCCTTTATGTACTTCTCTTAGCTTGGTACAATGCCTCTGCACAGTGGCTCCTGCGACAGCAACAATACAAGCGTCTAGCTCAAATGCAACTAATCAAAGGGGTCGGAAACAATCTACTCAAGGTACTCTTCGGGCTTCTGTCCGCAACTGTCGGATCACTCATAGCTGCTCAACTTCTATCCATTTTTGCCCCCTACTCTCTCTTTGCACAGGCACTCCGTAAGGGGCTTCGCAAGCCGACGGAGGGATCAGTGATACAAGTAGCTAAGCAATACCAAGGCTTCCCTCGCTATGGCTTGACACAAGCTCTAGTAGACAACCTCTTGGGGAGTCTGCTGATACTAATGCTTCCTCTACAGTTTAGCTCCCGAGAGGTGGGCTTCTTAACGATGGCTATTATGCTAGGACGCCGCCCCTTACAGCTCATATCTGAGAATCTAGGCAGTGTGTACTTTGAGAGGATGAGCAAACAGGTTAGAGAGCGGGCACCTCTCCGTCCGATGGTACACAAGCTAATTGCATTAACCCTCCTCTTCGGAATACCCATAGCGCTACTCCTCGCTCACTATATGACACCTCTAGTTACACTCGTAGTGGGCGAGAGATGGACTTGGTCAGCTTACATTATCACATGGATGCTACCGATGCTGATCCCCAACTTCGCCACCTCTATACTCAACGTACTGCCCGACATCTTCGGCCGTCAAAAGGCCAATATGACGGCCCAGATTGTAATGCTAGTATTCGACCTAGTCGTCATAGTAGCGGGCTTTTCGTTCTTTACCTTTGAGCAATTTATTCCCTACTTCTATCTTCTCATCACACTAGAGCAGGTCATCTATCTTCTCTTCTTACTTTACTTCGTATGGCATTATGAACGCACACGAGTCGTCTCTTAGTGGACACGCTACTGGATTTGCATTTTTGGACCCTAGCGACAAGCTCCTTGATGCCGAAGCCCTGACACGCTACTTTGCTTCGCTCACAGACGCCTCGGATTTACGCCTCCGAGCATCTGCTCTCAATGGGTCTTGGAGCTATTACTCTAGTCAAGATACGCCTCAGGACAGGGATGCGTTTGCCATCGTAGACCATCGCTCCTCACACGCTCTCTACTACCGAATAGAGAATGGTCGCATACGCATCTGCGACAACGGGTTCAAGTTGCTTCACCACGATGAACCGCCTATACCAACGACCAAAGAAGACTGTCTCTTCTTCTCAGAGTGGGGCTTCACGCCCGAAGACCATACGCTACATCCAGACATACACCGTATCCCAGCTGGCTGTGGCATCCACTTTAAGGCGACTACAGGGAGCATTGAGACCGTACGCTACGACTCCTGCTGGTATGAAGGGGAGCCTCTCTCTGTAAGCTATACTGAAGCACAAGACCTCTTCCGTACGGCGTGGCATACAGCGGTACAGCGTATGCGTGCCGTCTTGACAGGACGTCCAGTGATACTACCTCTCACGGCAGGACGAGACTCTCGTTTGATAGCTCTTGCACTTAAAGAGATTGGAATCACGCCTATCACCTGCACCTACGGACGTACTGAAGATGTGTACGAGGTGGCAAGAGCTAGAGAGATAGCTCAGATTTTGGACTTCCCGCATCGCTACTTCTGCACAATCCCTGAGGGGTATGGCCTCGATGGTTATACAGCCGATGACAATGTCCTAGACTATCTGCGCTACATAAGTGGATTGGGGTCGGGATACTTCTTTGGCGAGTACTCTACAGCACGAGCTCTAGCAAAGGAATATCCTACAGCTATAGTACTACCTGGACACAATGGAGATGTCATCGGAGGAGACAATCTACATTTGAGATTCTTCAACGGGATGCGTAAAGATGCGAAAAATGCACGCTTACTTTGCTTTCACGAGGGGGGCAATCGTAGACTTAGATACTCAGAGGTTCATCAACTGGCGAAGCTACATAAGCAAATGTTCGCTCAATATCCACATGTTGCAACGGGAAAGGATTTATTTGAGCTGTTTCGCAATAGAGAGATTATGCCGAAGTACTATATCAACTCGTCTCGAGGATGGCGTTACTTCGGTCTCAACGTGTGGATGCCCTTTATCGACAAGGAGCTATGCCATATAATGCACCGCTTACCAGCCAGCTATCGCATAGGCAAGCGACTCTATGAAGAGGTGACAGACCAGCTCTTTCAAGAGGCTGGGATAGCATTTGACGACGATGTCTCTATGTACAAGAGGTACCAACAAAGCTCCTACAGGATGAAGCAATGGTTACGTCCCTATATAATGTATCTTCGCACACGCATACCGCACCCGCTTTTTTCAGCCGATGACCCCTTAGGATTTCGGGAGCTGATGTCTGGCGCTCTGTACCAATCGGTACTTAGATACGTACCTTGGGAAACTACCTCTACGAACGGTCTATCCTTCGCTTGGTGGCTCTGGCTACACAAATGTCTATCGTAGTAGTTTCCCGCCTTTATTCATACTCTTTTGAGGTAATACAAAGGAGCTACTAGAGCCGAACAGACACAGTTCCCCGATAAGGACCAAATCTTCAAAGGATTTTTCTCTCCTACCCCTTAGTAGCGATCTAGATGACGTTGAGCACGTAGTCGCCCAGCTGCTCTTCTTCTTCACCTCCATCATCAACGTCATCCCCGACATCATCGGGCAACAAAGAGCGCACCTACAGATTCAACTGCTCAACCTCTTCCTGCAAGTAGCCCTTCTGGTGCTACTTATCTATGTCTTGCGCGCACCATTCGCCGAGACCGTCTCCACCTACTACCTAGTCGTCGCACTCTACCACCTACTCTACGGAGGCTGGCTCCTCTACCTCTTGCACCGCCACGACCAGCAGCTCCTGCAGAGCAACGGCTAATTCTTCTTTTGAGGTGCTGGAAAACTACGATTTATCCTTAGAAGGGATGAATCTCCACGTGGATATTTCCAAATCCTCACGTGGGCGAGAAAAAACTCTTCCGAAGAATCAAACGAAACTTCCGAAGAATCAAACGAAACTTCCGAAGAATCAAATGATAAGTCCGAAGAATTTTTCCACGCCCACGTGGAAAATAAAAAATAGCCACGTGAGAAATGACAAATTTCCACGTGGCTATTCTGTTTTATAGTCTCAGTAGATTAGCTTAGCCAGGCTAAAAGTGCGCTTGCTTTACCGCTTCGCTTTACTACTAAGCTCTTTTTATCTATCTTTGTAGAGGATACAATGAGATAAGACCATTATGGCTCAATACAAACGAGTACTACTCAAGCTCAGCGGCGAGTCGCTCGCGGCTGGCTCCAAGCAAGGCATCGACACGATACGGCTCCACGACTACGCCTCGCAGATCATCGAGATCAGCGATATGGGCGTCGAGGTGGCTATCGTCGTGGGCGGTGGCAACATATTCCGAGGCATGGCAGGCTCTGCCGAAGGGCTGGATCGGGTGTCGGGCGACCGTATGGGCATGCTCGCCACGGTCATCAATGCGCTCGCCATCAGTGCGGCGATCAATGCACAGTGCCCCGCCATACAGGGCACACCTCGGGCGATCGTCATGACCAGTACGCCGATGGAGCCCTACGCTCGCTACTACGATGCGCTCACGGCTCGGCAACTGCTGGCGCAGGGGCATATCGTCTTCGTCGCTGGCGGAACGGGCAATCCGTTCTTTACCACAGACTCTGCCTCAGCACTCCGTGGCATTGAGCTACAAGCAGACATCATGCTCAAGGGGACCCGTGTCGACGGCATCTACACAGCCGATCCCGAGCGCGACCCAACAGCAATCAAGCTCTCTCGTCTCACCTACCAAGAGGTGTACGACCGTGGGCTCAGGATTATGGACCTGACCGCCATGACGCTTTGCCAGGAAAACCACCTGCCGATCATCGTCTTTGACATGGACACGATGGGCAATCTGGCTCGTGTAATGCGTGGCGAGGAGATCGGATCCATCGTTTCCTAATCAATAACCTAGAAACCAATCACAAAGAAATATGAGTACAAGCCAATTTACCAAACCGGCTGAGCAGTCTATGCTCAAAGCTGTCGAATTTCTTCAAGACAAGCTAGACCACATACGTGCTGGCAAGGCAAACCCCTCCTTACTCGATGACATAATGGTCGAGGCTTACGGGGCGCCGATGCCTCTCAATCAGGTTGCGACAGTGACTGTACCCGATGCTCGTACGCTCGCTATCACACCGTGGGACAAGAAGCTCATCAAAGACATCGAAAAGGGTATCCTCGACTCCAGTCTAGGTATCACACCGACGAACAATGGCGAGATGATCCGCATCACTATGCCGCCCCTCACCGAGGAGCGTCGTAAGGAGCTGGTCAAGCAGTGCAAGGCTGAGAGCGAGGAGGCGAAGATCAGCATCCGCAACGCACGCCGTGACGCTATTGACGCTGCGAAGAAAGCGGTCAAAGCCGAGGACCTACCAGAGGATACAATCAAGCAAACGGAGAACGACGCTCAGAAGCTCCACGACAAGTACATAGGTCGCGTCGAGGAGGCTCTAGCAGCTAAGGAGAAGGAGATCATGACGATCTAATCCCCCTACCCCTCCCTATCACATTTCACCCCTTATGCAAGTCACACCTACAGCCTGAGCGGGCAGGCGGAGCGGAGAGACTAGTTTCCGCATCGGCTACCCCCATTCCCCGCTCAAGCTGTGGGCTGTGGCTTTGCTCACATTTTCCCCATTTCCCCCTACCCTATGCGAGGCAGAGTCATCAAGGTCATCGGCAATAACTGTGCAGTGCACGTACCCGAAGAGGAGCGGGTCTACTCCTGCCTGATCAAAGGGCGGGTGCGTATCCAAGGCATTCGCAGCACCAACCCCGTAGTAGTTGGTGACTGGGTGCACTTCACGCCAGATCCGCAGCAGGAGGTCTCCTATATAGAGTCTCTCGATCCACGGCGCAACTACATCATACGACGCGCCACCAATCTCTCTAAGGAGTCACACATCCTTGCAGCCAACATTGACCTAGCCCTCCTAATGGTCACCATCGCTCGTCCTCGCACTTCCTACACCTTCATCGATCGCTTCCTAGCCACGGCAGAGGCGTACCGCATTTCCACCGAGATCCTCATCAACAAGGTCGACGACCTTAAGCCCGATGAGGAGGAGGTGATGCGCGAACTGACCGAGATCTACACCCCACTAGGTTATCCCTGCCACCCCATATCAGCGCTGCAACATCAAGGCACCGACGCACTTCTATCGCTGCTCGATGGCAAGTGCACGCTCATCGCAGGGCACTCAGGCACCGGCAAGTCGACCCTACTCAACAGCTTGATTCCCGACCTAGAGCTAGCCACGCAGGCTATCTCTTCGCTCTATGAGACGGGGCAGCACACGACTACTTACTCGGAGATGTATCAGCTACCGGCCCCGCACTCGGGCTGGATCATCGACACGCCTGGGATCAAAGCTTTTGGCACGCTAGAGATGAGCGAAGAAGACACGAGCCACTTCTTTCGTGAGTTCTTCGCCTATTCGAGCAACTGTCGCTTTGCCAATTGCACACACCTCCACGAGCCCGGCTGCGCTGTTCTCAAGGCGCTTGAAGAGGGACGCATTGCCCCCTCGCGCTACAAGAGCTATCTGAGCATCCTCCAGGACGAGCACAGTGGCCCCTACCGCCCCGAGCAGTAAGACACCAACGCATACACACATTAACCAAACCATTATGACGAAACCATCTAGAAAGAAAAACACACCCAAGAAGAACCCTACCAAACGCTCCGGCGCGAAGCGGCTTAACCTCGACGAACTAACACGAGCCGTCGTCAAGCTCTTTGCCACAAACCCAACCCACACGTGGAACTACAAGCAGGTCTCCAAGCAGCTCGGCATCACGGAGCAACCGATGCGCCAGTCCATCAGCCGCATCCTCGAGGTGCTGGAGCTGGACGACACGCTCACACGGGTCAAGCCGGGCACCTATCGCTATAATCTCTCGGGGGCTCTGCTCTTCGGCACCTTCGAGCGTCGCTCCAACGGGCGCAACGCATTCATCTCTGATGAGGATGGCAAGAGCATCTTCATCGCCGAGCGCAACTCTATGCACGCACTCAACGGCGATCGTGTGCAGGCGCGGCTCTTTGCCAAGCGTCAGGGCGGAGATCTAGAGGGCGAGGTGATCAATATCATTGAGCGCTCGAAGCATACCTTCGTTGGGCGACTAGAGTTCAAAAAGGACTGGGCCATCTTCGTCACCGAAGATCGCACCCTCTCGACCGACATACTGATCCCGCTCAGCGAACTAAACGGTGCTCAGCGAGACTCCAAGGTAGAGGTGGCTATCACTGAGTGGCCTAGCTCGGACAAGATCCCCACGGGACGTGTCCTCAAGGTTCTCGGCAAGGCGGGCGACAACGACACCGAGATGCGCGCCATACTGACCGAGTACAATATAGACTACGACTACCCACAGGCAGCTATCGACGAGGCGGAGCGACTCTCGGGCGAGATAACCCAAGAGCAGCTGGCACAGCGAGAGGACTTCCGCGAGGTGCCTACGCTTACCATTGACCCAGCCGACGCTAAGGACTTTGACGATGCGCTCTCTTACCGTGACCTCGGCGATGGCCGGCACGAGGTGGGCGTACACATTGCCGATGTCTCTTACTTCGTCTCCGAGGGGTCTAAGATTGACGAGGAGGCTTACGCACGTGGCACCAGCGTTTACCTCGTTGACCGCACGATCCCGATGCTCCCCGAGGCGCTGTGCAACAATCTCTGTTCGCTACGCCCCAACGAAGATAAGTACGCATACTCCTGTATCCTCACGCTAGACAATGCAGCGCACGTACAGCAGTATCGCATCTGTCGCACCGTGATACGGAGCGATCAGCGTATGACTTACGAGGAGGCACAAGATGTGATCGAGGGGCGTAGTGACACCCAGCAGGCGATCATTCAGCCGCTCTTCGAGCTCTCTCAGCAGTTGCGCAAGCGTCGCTTTGACGAGGGTGCGATCAAGTTTCAGAGCCAAGAGGTGCGCTTCGTACTAGACCCCAAGGGTCGTCCCACAGGTGTCGAGGAGGTGATAGACAATGAGTCGCACCACCTCATCGAGGAGTTTATGCTCCTGGCCAATCGCACCGTTGCCGAGGACATTGGGCAGGTTCGTGCCAAGGGCAAGAAGGCGAAGAACTTCGTCTACCGTGTCCACGCACAGCCTAGCGAAGAGAAGTTGATGGCGCTCGCTTCTTTTGCTGGTAAGTTTGGCTACAAAGTCAATCTCAGTGGCGAGAATCGTCAGGTGAGTCGCTCCTTCAACAAGCTCCTCGACAGCGTCCAGGGCAAGCGTGAGGAGAGCCTTATCGAGACGCTCGCCATCCGCTCTATGACCCGTGCCGAGTACTCGCCAGACAACATCGGGCACTACGGACTCTCCTTTGCCTTCTACACCCACTTCACCTCACCCATACGTCGCTACCCCGACCTGATGGTGCACCGCCTTTTGACACGCTACTATGCGGGTGGTCGCTCTGTGACAAAGGGCAAGCTCGAGGAGCAGTGCCAGCACTGCAGCGAGCAGGAGCAAATAGCTACGCAGGCGGAGCGTGACTCGATCAAGTACAAGCAGGTGGAGTATATGAAGGCTCGCATGGGACAGGTCTTCGATGGAGTCATCAGCGGCGTCGCCGAGTGGGGACTTTATGTGGAGCTCAAGGGGTCGCACTGCGAGGGACTCATACCGATCCGCAAGCTCGAGGACGACTACTTTGAGTACGACGAGAAGAACTACCGTCTCCGTGGGCGACGCACCGGCAAGCGCTACAACCTTGGCGACCCGATCACCGTACGTGTCGTTCGTGCCGATCTAGAGCAGCGACAGCTCGACTTTGACCTCGTCTGATTACGTGCCACTTATGACAGCAACGCACCAGATCCTCGGCAAGACGCCTGCACAGCTCACGGAACTAGCCGTTGGCTTGGGACTGCCCAAGTACACGGGTCGGCAGATCGCCGACTGGCTCTACCAGAAGCATGTCTCCTCGTGGGACGAGATGACCAATCTGAGTAAGAAGGCGCGCGCTCTGCTCGCCTCGCACTACGAGATAGGCCGTGCGGCACCTCATCTACAGCAGACTTCACGAGACGGCACGGTCAAGTACCTCTTTGCCGCTGGTGGGGGCTTCGTTGAGACGGTCATGATCCCCGAGGGAGACCGCGCCACGCTCTGCGTATCGTCACAGCGAGGCTGCAAGATGAACTGCCTCTTTTGCATGACGGGCAAGCAAGGCTTCGGTGCTAATCTCTCCGCGAGCGAAATTCTCAACCAGATCCTCTCCGTGCCTGAGGTCAATGAGCTGACAAACATCGTCTTCATGGGAATGGGCGAACCGATGGACAATATAGACACGCTGCTACAAGTGATCACCTGTCTGACCGATCCGCAAGGACTGGCGATGAGTCCGAAGCGTATCACCGTCTCGACCATCGGCCTACGCCCTGGCTTAGAGCGCTTCTTGGACGAGTGCACCTGTCATCTGGCTATCAGCCTGCACAACCCACTGCCGGAGGAGCGTTTAGCGATCATGCCGGTAGAGCGCGCCATGCCCCTCGCCGACACGGTGGCACTCCTACGACACTACGACTGGAGCCGTCAGCGTCGCCTCACCTTCGAGTACATCGTTTTCTCAGGGCTCAACGACACGTCCCGTCACCTCGCAGCCCTCAAGCGTCTACTCGCACAGCTCGACTGCCACGTCAACCTGATCCGCTACCACCGCATCCCGCACATCGACCTGCCTAGCTCCGATATGACCCGCATGGAGTGGCTCCGCGATCGGCTCTGCGAGGCGGGCATACCGACCACCATCCGCACCTCCCGTGGCGAAGACATCAGCGCTGCCTGCGGTATGCTCAGCACCCAAGAGCAACAAGGAGCATAAACCCTCACGCCCCATTATGACAAAAGGTTCTAGCCTCACAAGAGAGGTTAGAACCTTTTTTGTTTCATCACAAGCGTAGCGTTCACTAGAAGTAATGCCCTACAGAGATTGCGGGGTATATGTAAGCGAAGTTCCATTGAGCGACCTGCACCAGGTTGATCCCCATACGCAGACTCGCCTCTGCACTCCAACCACTTTGCGTTATATACTTAAATCCAGCACCTAGACCAATACCGCACGAGGTGCCGCTCACGATCTCTTCTGTTCTCTTTCTTTCCATCCAAGGACCAGAGTAATGCACATTTTTCAGTTTGTCATAGTAGCCAATAGCGCTATTCACCTCTACCAAGAAGCCCGCATTAGGTCTCGTAAAGGCAAACCTATTTCCTCCAAAGTACCAGCGACAATAAGGCATCACCCCAAAAGTCGGGAAGAAGAGTCCACTAGCAGATTTATCACCTACATAGGCACTCACGGTGCAACCAATACTAAAGGGTGACGCTGTTGCGTACTCATACTCTGCAGAGAGCTCCGAAGCATAAGGCAATGCAAAAAGATTAAGCCGGACTTCGTGATACTTGACTGGATGTGAAGGCTCAACGACCTCCTGAGCAGCTAGCCCGAGAGAGCTTAGTGTCAGAAAGATCGTCAAGAGCGTTAGTTTCGTCAGTAGTCGCGGCATCATCGTAGTCTCTTGACCCTATCACAACGCTGCTAGAATCGGTAGCCCACAGAGATTGCGGGGTATATGTAGGCGATGTTCCAGTCACACACCTTCACGAGATTACGACCTAGACGCAGGCTTATCTCTCCGCTCCAATTGTTTCGAGAGACTAGCTTGAGACCCGCTCCGAGACCTATACCCCACGAGATACCGCTCCGCTCTTCAAGCGGATTGTCGGGATCTTCAGTGTACGTCTCATCTTCATCATCTCGCACATTGGCTAGATTATCGTTGTAGGCTAGAGAGCTATTAGCCTCTAGAAAAAAGCCCGCATTAGGCTTTGCCATAGAAAACCAACGACCACCAAAGTACCAGCGACCATACGGCATCACACCCACCGTAGGAAAGAAGATCACGTTAAAGCGATTACTGCTAAAGTAAGCACTCGCCATAGCTCCCACACCCACATCTTGCGCCACCGCACGCTCGTACTCCAGAGATAAAGTTTTGTGCACCACTGGAGCGGAGAGGTTCAGTCGTATTTCGTTGAGTCTTTCAGGTGTGGGCGGTTCTGGCTCTCCAGGCACCACAACCTCCTGAGCAGCTAGCCAGAGAGAGCTTAGTGCTAGTAGGATCGTGCTAAGGATCAGCTGTGTCAGTCGTTCTTTCATTATAGTAACGTCTTTTGGTTATGTCACAAAGTTAATACTATTTCTGAGATTTGGCCGCTGTCGCACTGATTTCATCGTAGAGGGCCAAGGCACGCTTCTGCGCCTCAGCAAAGGTCGGCAGCACATTCTCCCGTCCCAGCTGATCGATGATACCCGTCTGCTCCAGATGCGTATAGACAGCAGGACGCACGCCGCTTAGTATGATGTGCACACCACGCCTACGCTGTCGTGCAAGGGCCATCTGCAGGTTGTACAGCCCCGTGCTGTCGATGAAAGGCACGCGACGCATACGGATGATCCGTACCTCTGGGTGGTCGTGAACCGTCACCATCACCTCCTCAAACTTATTGGCAATGCCAAAGAAAAACGGGCCCTCTACCTCATAGACCTCCACTCTTTCTGGCAGCTCCAGATGCTCCTCAGCCAGTGGCTCGTCCGTGATCTCTCCCACCCCGATCTGCTCGACAGAGCTCACATCGAGGATGCGACGGAAGAGCAACGCGATCGCCAGCAGCATGCCCACCCCGATCGCCACTGTCAGATCGGTCAGCACCGTCAGCAGGAAGGTCACCAGTAAGATAACCGTATCCCCTCGTGGACCTTTAAAGATTGAGACAAACGATCGCCAGCCACTCATATTATAAGAGACCACCACCAGTACACCCGCCAGCACCGCCATCGGGATATGCGCCGTCAGTGGCGAGAGCAGGAGCATGATCAGCAAGAGCACCACCGCGTGGATGATACCCGCCATAGGAGTCCGTCCACCGCTATTGATATTGGTCATGGTACGAGCGATAGCCCCCGTCACCGGGATCCCCCCGAAGAACGGCACCACCACATTAGCTACGCCCTGACCGATCAATTCGCTATCAGGATTGTGCTTCGACCCGATCACACCGTCCGCCACTGATGCCGAGAGCAGGCTCTCCATAGCGCCCAGTAGCATGATCGTTAGGGCAGAGGGAAAGAGCGCCACGATACGCTCCACCGTGATCGTAGGCAACACAAAGGTCGGTAGCGCACGCTCTATCGTATAGTTGTCCCCGATATTCTCCGGTCTGAGGTAGCCCAGCTGCTGGAGACCAAAGCTCACCAGCGTGAGCAGCACCAATGCCACCAGCGTGCTTGGGATCTTCGCATTCACCTTAGGCAGTAGCCAGATGATCAATATCGTACAGACTGCAAAAGCAAAGGGGATCCACGACGCCGTCGCAAAGTTGGCGATCAGCACCTGCCACTTGCCGATGAAGTCTCCCGGCATCGACTCGATCTGTAGCCCGAAGAGGTCGGCGATCTGCGTCGTAAAGATGGTCACCGCAATACCCGCTGTAAAGCCCACGATAATCGGATAAGGGATGAAGCGCACCAAGCCACCCAAGCGCAAGAATCCCAACAGCATCAGGAGCAAGCCCGCCATGATCGTCGCAATGGCCAGCCCGTCCAGTCCGTGCTGCTGGATGATCCCATAGACGATCACAATGAAGGCACCCGTCGGGCCCCCGATCTGCACCTTGCTACCGCCTAGTAGCGAGACGAGGAAGCCACCGATGATAGCCGTCAGCAGACCCTCCGTCGGCGAAACCCCGCTAGCGATACCGAAGGCGATAGCTAGCGGCAGGGCGACCACGCCAACGATGATACCTGCTGTGAGATCCTTGACAAAGTCCTGTCGTGAATAACCACGTAGAGAGAGAAAAAACTCAGGCACGAGTCCCTTCATGATAGACATAAGCGTAAGAAAAATGGTTGGTACTGCTACAAAGATACGAAATTAGAGATTAGAGGCCAGAAGTTAGAGGTTAGAGATTCGATCATTCTGACAGCTCCGATGACTCTTGCCTCTAGCTAATTGCTAACAGCTTTCCCAGCACCTCAAAATAAGAATTAGCTAAGCTTAAGACAAACCGTTGCTCCATAAAGATATAATGCGTACCTTTGTGACAAGAACCTTAGACACGTTACGGAGTATGTTTACCCCCCCCCCCCATTTAACATTTAGCAACAAGAGAGCAACTCACTTACAAAGCTCTCATGCAAGCACTTCTCTTGCTACCAGCAGGAAAAAGGGTGGGGCAACAAACACACCGCACAGACCTCATCACAAACGACAAGTGGCGACCTCTCACCGAGAGAGGGGTCGCCACTTGTCGTATCTTTTAGCCACCTATATCAACTCTTTTCTTTGGCACATAACAACCTATATAGTCAATCTATGGAAAAAAAATCAATTTGGAGACTCATATTCTTCATAGCATTTATTGCTCTAATGGGGATTAGTTGCTGGGCAACGACCGAGTCCATTCATCTTTTGCTTCCTAGCTGGCCTGTCATCTTTTGTTGGGCAGTGACGATAGCATTCTTCTTTATCGCATCGTATGGTAGCAAGTTGATCGTAGATAGTCTCAATATGAATATCTACTACAACTCACGAGGTAAAAGCCTAGTCATAGGGATTATCTTACTAATCTTCTTTTGGCTTCTGTTTAGTATGCCGACAAATACACATACGTTCTTTTACCGCTCCTCGATCAATGATGTCGCTCTCAAAGATGTAGGGACTACTCAGAGGTATCTACTAGAGCTCGCTGATGACTCCTACACTCAAAACAACATAAAGCTCAACATCGAAAAGCTCAAGCGTGACGTCTCAGCACAGCAACTAGCACTAGAGGCTGAGATAGACAATAGTGCTAACCCAGGCTTTGGCACTAAAGCAAAGAGCCTGCTGAGTGGACTAGCTCATTCGCTAGGCATAGATGTCATACCCACTCTATCCTACAGAGGCACATCTCCCGCAGAGCGTAAGAAACTCAAAGAAGAGTATAGCAAGATCATCCACAAGCATCTAGAGGCCCGCATAGCGGAGATAAAGAAAAACGGCGAGGACAGTCGTTCCTCCCGCTACAAGCCAGAAGCCTTGGAGCTCGCTAAGCAACTAGAGTCTGCCAAGGGCGCACTAAGTGAAGCCAAAGCTCGAGGGCTAATTGACAAATCACTCATCTCCAACGTGGACGCACTACTAGCTCGCTCCTACAACACAATCAAGAACTACCAAGACCTCATCAATATATCTGATGAAGACAAGCCTGTCTATCTAGCAGAAAGCTCTGTAACCAGGACTCATCGTATGCTAAGCGTCGTAGAGGTGTGGAAGGATATATTCAAAGGCAAGTATGCTGGACGAGAAGTGACCCTTTGGATTCTAATGGCCATCCTCGTAGATGTGGCAGCCTTTATATTCTTCACACTTGCGACAAAAAAGGAAGAAGAATAACCCCCTACTATAAAACAAGATACTAGACACCATTGCTATGGCTATAGAAATACCAACCAAACAGAATAGCGAGGAGCCTGAGTTCCTCCGCGACTCCATAGACTCTCCATCACCCATTGGGAGCTCAACTGATGAAGTCAATACTGAGGAAAACGCAGCTATCACCTCCATCAATCAAGATTTCGATGAAGAAACAAAGCCTTCTATGCACTATACTGGAGAGAGCAAGAAAATACTTGACCCCATGCGGGTCAAAGTGGAGATAGCAGATGCCCGAACACCCATCGTAGTCCTCTTCGGTCCCAAAACCTCGGGCAAGACGATGATGCTGGTTCGACTGACTCGATGGCTCAAGAAGAATGGACTGAGCGTAATGCCTATTAGGACATTTAGACCCGCAGACGACAACTACAAGAAAATGTGCGACAGCTTTAACGACATGGTAGACTCCAATGAGGCTGCCAAGGGAACAAACGCTATCGACTTTATGCTCCTTAAAGTATCCAAAGACGGTCGCCCCATTTGCCAAATTCTAGAGGCTCCTGGAGAGCACTACTACAACAGCGAGAGACCCTCTCAGTCTTTTCCTCCATACATTCATAAGATCATCTCTGAGCTAAGGAACAAGAAAATATACGTCATCCTAACAGAGGGTGACTGGCGTAACCAAGAGACACAAGATAGTCGAGATGCTTATGTCCAAAAGATTAACGACCTCCGAAGGCTCTCCGATATTAAAGATAAGTTCATCGTTGTGCTCAACAAAGTTGACCTTACGGAGTTCACGCTAAGCAAAGGACTTTACAACAAGCCACAAGCAAGGAGAGCCATCAAGAACCTATACCCTCGCATCTTCAAGATCTTTGAGAACCAACACCCAATCACCCGCTTTTTCAGGCCAAGCTATGCAACCTTTATGGCATTTCAGTCTGGGGAGTTCTCCCAGACAGCTGATGGAGAGACCTTCATATACACACCAGGAGCTGATGCATACGCTAAGGAGTTGTGGAATCAGATCATAAGCGCCTGCAATTAGTATGAGACTAGAAGTATTTATTTTCGGAGCCGAGGATGGAGCTGTAGCTTACCCCAATACAGACGCTCGCTACTTTGAGTCTATGTTTTACCAGACTCCCGATATCAAGAAAATACCTATCCTAGACGTTAGGCTCAGGCTGATTGATGGAAGATGTTTTACAGACTATACTCTGCTACTCTATGGGCTTACAGCCACCATAGGCAGACCTGATGCTCATATCGGAATCACGTACCGCCTAGAGGGCTATGTCGACAAGTGTACCCATATCTACCACTTCTTAATGAATGAGTTCAGCGGGAAAGTCGACGGAGTTGTCGTCAACCGAGATAGATTTATCAAGCCTATCTCTGACTTCAAAGAGCTACCACAAGTGCTGGAGCAACGGTTTGCCAGCTGTTTCGATGATCAAGATATAACCCCAATCATCTCAAGCCAAAAGGCAGACTCAAGGATTATCTCATATAATCCTAAGGATATAGACGACGCAGAGATCAAGCGTAGAGTTTTTGCTAGAGAGGTTATCCGTATATCGGACTCTTACCCCAGCCGTGAGCTACTAGCAATGCAAGAGAGGCAAACGAAGATGAAGACTAAGTACGCAAAAGAGATTGAAGAGACCGAAGCTCGAGTAAAGACTCAAGCTCAAGAGCGAATCAACTCTTTGCAAACACAGATTGACCGCCTAGCGGAAGAGAAGAAGCGTATCATCACTTCTAAAGAGAGCAGTGATGCGACTATTCAAGAGATCCGCAAGCTGCTACAGCTTTCCCCTTCTGCAGCTGTAACGCTTAGCAAGGAGGAGCTATTCAAGCCTCAGGATATTGCTTCTAATGCCAAAGGACTTCATCGCCAGACTCACCTACTATCCCGACCAGCACTCCAAGGGGGACTACTCCTCATATCTTGTGTTGTGAGCCTTCTGACGCTAATTTTTGTGTCTGGCCTCATCGCCTCTTCATCTAGTAGCCACACAAAGTCAGCTTCCCCGACTCCGACAGAGCATGTGCAGGATAGTACGAAGAGTGCCAGCATATCAACACCCCAATGACAAAGCATAGAAAAGTCTACTCGCTAGTAGTTTACATATTGCTTCTAAGCTTCATTTTCCTATCGCTCATTAGTTGTCAATGCTCGACAGAGAGCAATGGTGATAGTGACAAGATTTGGTTTGACTTCGGCACGCCATCCGCGGAGGAGATTGTGGGGTCTTCGTCTTACCCTCTAGAGGGAGTGAATAATCAGATTGAGGTACCCTTTGAGAGACAAGCGGGTGTCAAGTTTGTCTCGGTCAAGCTCAACGGCATTCCTATGGAAATGATACTTGACACGGGGTGTAGTAGCACACTAATTTCTGTTGCTGAGGCAAACTACCTATACAGTAAAGGACTAATCTCTGAAGAAGACATCATCGGAGAGACCTACTCTCAGATAGCCGATGGCTCCTTGCGCGTGGGGTTAGAGATTAACCTCCGTGAGTTAGAGATAGGAGGAGAGGAGGCATTGACTTTCAAAAATGTCAGAGCCGTCATCGATAAGAATGTAAATGCGCCCTTGCTCCTAGGAAATGAAGTCTTCGATCGTGTAGGCTCCGTAACTGTAGACAACGACCGAGATGTTGTTATCTTTTCCAAATAAGCACTCCATCAATAGTCACCCTAACTATATACAAGAATATGAATGTAGACCTGGCTTGCTGGTATGCAGATAACTGTCTTAAATCACCTGTTGAGTATCCCAATGATTATATCCCTCTGAAGAGCTACGGCAGAATATGCCGAGATGAATACAAGAGTACTACATCTCTGCAACTAGCCGTAGAGCGCACAGGAGACATCATCACTTATATCTTCTTCAAGCGTCTTACTACTGGGGTATACGTAGGGATTAATTTATATATCAATGGCCTTGTATACACCAACCTTGATAAGCTCGCTGAGCTGTTTGCCCCGAAAGTAGATAATCTCCAGTACATCTTATCTCGTGAGGGCAATACTGTGAGCGTAAAAGCTAGCATAGAACCACTCTTTGATCAGCTTCGGTCCGCTCTCAGCTCCTCATCGATATATAAAACGAAGCCTCTCAGTCCGATGGACTACTCACTCTCTACAGACTATTACAGATTTTATTACTGGGGCTCATCTACCGCAAATGAAATCATCCAATCCTCAGAGAAGGGAGAGACGCACATCTTAGGCTTATGTCCAGACCGTGAAGTTCCTGAAGACTCAAATGCTTTTGATGCCTCAGACGACTCTGGTGCTTCCGTCGACAATACTGAAAAAAGTCCGAAGAAAGGATCTGACGCACTTGTTCCCCTTGTTGTCATATTGGGTTCCATAGCTCTAGGACTTCTAGGACTTGAATAGAGACCTAAGCACAAACGCTAATCTAACTAACTACCTATCTATAACAATAAACAAAACGGTACTACTATGAGAATGTTTAGAAACCCTTTTTCCACCGAAGGGCGTATCAGACGTCTAGAGTATGGACTGACGCTCATTCCTCTCACGTTTATTCAGGCCTTTGCTAGGGCAATTATGGAGAGTGCTTCCGGAGCCTCATCTGCGATGATTGTTGCTTTCCCTATCCTTTTGGTCTGCACATGGATTATAATTGCACAAGGAGTAAAAAGAACTCACGACTTAAACCAATCAGGCTGGTGGATTCTTTGCCCTGGCTGGCCTCTTATCATTTTATTTTGGAAGGGAGACGTAGGCGATAACAAGTACGGTCCAGACCCCAAGGCTTAGCCCGTCAAGAGGTATACAAAGCAAGTCCGCCCTCTTCCTTCGCCCTCGTCTGTAAGGGGTGAGAAGATGGCGGATGCGGGCTCTAGTGAGATCGCTGGGCCAGTCGGCGGAGGCGCATCTTGACACGATGAGCTCGGTGGTGCAGCTGACGCCAGAGTCGTTTGTGGAGCGGTATCGTCGTAAGGCGACCGATCAGTTGCTCTAGTGGCTCCGCATCTAGCTGCGCAAAAAAGAGCTGTCGCTTCAGTGGCTCCAAGACACTCCATTCGATAGCGGGATTGCCCGCTAAGGCACTCGCATAGTTGGTCTCCTGATAGCGACATGGTAGCCCCTCTAGCAAGCTTCGCCCTCGCTCGCTGTGTGTCATTACGACACTCGTTCCCTTATCCTCGTCTAGCGCACGATCTAGATCGGGGCAGGTGCGCTCCACCCCCCAATAGTCGCCCAGCGTCAGGTCGCTATGACTGCGGCCCCCTTTCGCCATGCAGGCGTAGCAGCTAGGACGCAAGTAGAGGTCGTGCAGGAAGCCACGCATATAGATGTTGTCACCGTAAAACTGTCGCACATCGCCCCCGCCAGTGCTTTGTACCACAAAGTCATAGCGTCGCCATCCCGAGACCGACTTATCACGAAAGGAGATTCCCGTGATCTCTCCCTGCCCTGCTCGCAGTGTCGTCAGATACCTTTGCCACACCATCGGGGATGGCACGCCGTGGCAGACCACGTCGACCGTTGTCAAGTTATCATAGCCACGCCCGAGGTAGTTGATCAAGCCTTTGATCTGACAGGGAGTCCCTGTGAAGAGGACGGGTCGCCTATCTTTGAGAAACTGCTCCGCCTGCCGATAGCTATCGCCGATACGGCTCTGCAGGTACTTACTTCCCCGAAAAGGTGCCAGCCCCTCCACCGTCTCCGTGTAGTCGTGACAGACTCTCCACTCCTCATCAAATCGCGCCCCAAAGACCACGCCCCCATGTCGTAGCGTATCCTCAGCAAGTAGCGTAAAGAGCCCTCCCGACGAACTCGCCTCGCGGAGCCCTTCGTCGGTAGCACACGCTGCATAGACCGCCTGAGGCTCACGAGGTTCGTCCAGCTTCATAAAGGGACAGACCCGCTCACACTTATGGCACTCGATGCAACGATCTGCGTCGACGATCGGATAGTCAAAGCCCTCCTCGTCGCGCTCCATCCGTATGCACCCTTGGGGGCATACCTGTCGGCACGCTTCGCAGCCACAGCAGCGCCGCTTGTCCTCTATCTGTATCATCGTGTCTCAGTCTCTAGTGCAGTGCAAAGTTAACCATTCGGATCAGAACCGATTCTCTTGACTCTTATACAACTAGGGGTGACACATATATTGGCGCCTTCTCACTTCGCTTCGATAGCTTCGTGGATATTTCAAAATCTCCACGGGGCTATTATTCATTTCCTCGGGAGGAAAGAAAAAACTCTTCGGACTTATCATTTGACTCTTCCGAAGTTTCATTTGATTCTTCCGAAGAATTTTTTCTTTCTTCGGGAACTATTTGGGAAGTTCTTCGGGAGAAATTGCATTAGTGGGTCGAATGTGCGCTACGCCCCTTAATATGTGCACGAAAAGTTGACGCTTATAGTTTTTTGCTACCTTTGTGATAGGGGAAGTCTTGCTAGTGGCGATTTGCGCCCTAAGGCTTCTCACAGAATACATTTAAAACACCTTACAGCTATGAAACAGTTTCTTTCTACTCTAGCTCTTGTAGCACTCCTTCTAGGACTTAATGCCTGCCAGTCAGACGGCCCTAACATCAAGCCAACACCTACCCCAAAGCCGACCCCGACGCCGACTCCGACGCCTGGAGAAGACAGTACCTACATCTTGCCTTTCCTCAGATGGTGGGACGGAGGTGATGGGATCAAAGCTTTTGAATCCGCTCGCGGTAGCAAGCAGGAGTCTTACGATCCTTCTTTTGACCTCTACGTCTATAGCACGGGCAACAAACTACAACCCACCATTTCGTACATCGTTGGTATGTACGCACAGATGGTTATGTCCCCTGAGGTCTTGACTAGTCCTAGCTTCTATGCCTTTATGAAGGAAAATGGATTTGAGCCTACAGGTGAGCCTCAAAACTCAATGCAGTTCTTTACTTCCAGCAAGTACAAGCAAACGACAGTCTACTCCGTAGTAGCACCCATAGACCTAGGCGAGGGGAACACAATGCCTACAGCTCTCGTCTTTGCGATGAAGACTCCAGAACTAAGTAGCGTACCCTATCCTCTGCTAAATTGGCAAGCCTCACTAGATGATATCAAGGCCTTTGAGACTCAAGCAGGCTTCACTGGCCCCAAGGAGTCTACGGTCAAAAATGGGGAAATAAAGCGTTACCAATTCTCCAAGAAGACGGAGAAAGATGAGTTTACCGAACTATTTATTCGTCTATACGACTTCCAAGGAGATAAGCTCATCAAGGCTACATCTATCGCAATCCCCAATGACTACATCTACCAAGTAAACGGAGACGCTATCAACCCTTACCAATACTTCATCGATATGGTTAAGAAGGATGGATACACCTCTCGCAAGGGTGCCAACCATCGTCAAGTATATGACAATCAAGCAAAGGGAAACAAGTTCACCTTTGAGACCTGGAGCAACATCAAGGTCAACGGATTTACCATGAAGGGTGCTGGCATGGCATTCGTACCCTTCGATGGTCCCGATGAGATTGACTACTAAGCTATAGACCGTACTAGCTACGGTTTGAGCTCACAAAAGAGAGAGAGACTGCTGCAAATGTGGTAGTCTCTCTCTTTGCTATTCCTATTTGAACAAGATTCTGTATCTTTGCGAACATATCTTATACGAAAGCTCCAATGAAGAAACCGTTTAAGGAATACCAGTCTGCTGACTTTGCACAGATCAATCAGGAGATGCTCGCTCTGTGGGAGAAGGAGCAGCTCTTCCACCGCTCGCTACATCAGCGTGAGGATGCGCCGCTATTTACCTTCTATGAGGGTCCGCCCTCTGCCAACGGTATGCCCGGCATTCACCACGTCATAGCGCGCTCTATCAAGGATATCATCTGTCGCTACAAGACGATGCACGGCTACCGTGTGGATCGTCGCGCTGGCTGGGATACGCATGGTCTGCCCGTAGAGCTGGGTGTCGAGAAGAAGCTCGGCATCACCAAGGATGCGATCGGTAAGACGATCTCTGTCGCTGAGTACAACCAGACTTGCCGCAAGGAGGTGATGAAGTACACCGCCGAGTGGGAGTCGCTGACGAACAAGATGGGTTACTGGGTTGATATGGAGCACCCCTACGTAACCTACAAGAATAAGTACATCGAGACGCTTTGGTACCTCCTCAAGGAGCTATACAAGAAGGGGCTACTCTATAAAGGTCTATCCATACAGCCCTACAGCCCCGCGGCTGGTACGGGACTAAGCTCGCACGAGTTGAATCAGCCGGGCTGCTATCGTGATGTTAAGGATACGGTCTGTACCGCACAGTTTCGCATCATTGATGCGCCCGAGTCTCTCCGTGGACGTGGCGAGAGCTTTTTCCTAGCTTGGACCACCACCCCGTGGACGCTCCCATCGAATACCGCGCTCTGCGTGGGCCCCTCGATCGAGTACTGTGCTGTGGAGACGTTCAACCCCTACAGCGCTATGCCGATCACGGTGGTACTCGCCACGGCGCTTCTAAACAGCTACTTCGACGCTGAGAGCGAGGTGAGCGAACTGCCTGAGACGTGGGACCGCGAGACCTATAAGAAAGCTCCTTGGCACCGCATCTCAACTTGCAAGGGTCGCGACCTCGTGGGCATTCACTACGAGCAGCTCATCCCGTGGGTCAACCCAGGTGAGGGGGCCTTCCGAGTCATTCCTGGTGACTATGTCAGCACCGAGGATGGTACCGGTATCGTACACATTGCGCCGACCTTCGGTGCCGACGATGAGCGCGTCGCTAAGGCGGCAGGCGTTCCCCCTCTTCTGATGATCGACAATAAGGGGCAGCAGCGTCCGATGGTTGATCTGAAAGGTCGCTTTTACAAGATCGAGGCTCTCGATCATCAGTTCCTCAAGGAGTCGGTGAACGTACCGCTCTACGACACCTACGCAGGACGCTATGTGAAGAAGGATTACGACCCCAAAGACACTCCTGACAAGGAGACGCTAGACGTAGAGATCTGCGTCATGCTCAAGCATGAGAACCGCGTCTTCCGGGTCGAAAAACATACGCACAACTATCCCCACTGCTGGCGCACCGACAAGCCCATCCTCTACTACCCACTAGACAGCTGGTTCATCCGCTCTACTGCTTGTCGTGAGGAGATGATGCGTCTTAATGAGACGATCGACTGGCATCCCGCTGCGATCGGTGTAGGACGCTTCGGCAAGTGGCTGGAGAATCTCCAGGACTGGAACCTCTCCCGCAGTCGCTACTGGGGTACTCCCCTACCTATCTGGCGCACCGAGGATGGCGATGAGGAGATCTGCATCGGATCTGTCGAGGAACTATACAAAGAGTGCGAACGTGCTGTGCAGGCTGGCGTCATGTCGGCCAATCCGCTCGCAGGCTTTACCCCTGGCGATTACAGCGAGGAGAACTATGACAAGATTGACCTGCACCGTCCCTATGTTGACGAGATCACGCTCGTGGCGCAGGACGGCAAGCGTCCGATGCGTCGTGAGAGCGATCTGATCGACGTATGGTTTGACTCGGGGGCTATGCCTTTTGCGCAGGTACACTATCCTTTCGAGCATCGTGAAGAGGTCGAGAGTGGGAAGGTCTTCCCCGCCGACTTCATCGCTGAGGGCGTCGACCAGACACGTGGCTGGTTCTTTACGCTTCACGCTATCGCTACGATGACCCAGGGGAGCATAGCCTTTAGAAATGTCCTCGTCAACGGGCTCGTCCTTGACAAGGATGGCAACAAGATGAGCAAACGTCTAGGCAATGCGGTCGATCCCTTTGGCATCATCCAGCAGTACGGCTCAGACCCGCTACGCTGGTACATGATCACCAATGCCAACCCGTGGGAAAACATCCGCTTCGATCCGAAGGGTGTCGAGGAGGTGAGCCGCAAATACTTCGGCACGCTCTATCACACCTACCAATTCTTCGCACTCTATGGCAACTTGGATGGCTTCGATCCATCCGTTGCTCAGATCCCCTATGCGAATCGACCCGAGATCGACCGCTGGATCCTCTCGCGTCTCAACTCGCTCATCAAGGAGGTCGACGGCAAGCTGGCGAGCTACGACCCGACACCCGCAGGACGTGCCATCGAAAACTTTGTCACAGAGCATCTGAGCAACTGGTATGTGCGCCTCTCGCGTAAGCGCTTCTGGGCTGGTTCTATGACCGATGACAAGCTGAGTGCCTATCAGACGCTCTACCAGTGTCTCTCGGTAGTAGCTCAGCTGATGGCGCCGATTGCGCCTTTCTACGCAGACAGACTCTACCGTGACCTGCACGATGAGTCTTCGTCCGTACACCTCTCCGACTACCCCGTAGCAGACGAGGCGCAGATAGATCTAGACCTAGAGCGTAGCATGGAGCTGGCTCAGATCTACTCGACTCTAGTCCTCTCACTACGTCGCAAGGTCAATATCAAGGTACGTCAACCGCTCAGCGCTATCATGCTACCAGTCAATGATCCGGCCGACAAGATACACATGGAGCAGGTACACGACCTATTGCTCAGCGAGGTCAATGTGAAGGATATTCGCTTCGTCGACCCCTCTGACTCAATCTGGGTACGCACGGTCAAGCCTGACTTCAAGGCTCTAGGTCCTAAGGTGGGCAAGAATATGAAAGCACTCGCAGCTCAGATCAATGCCCTCACACCCGAGCAGATCAATGAGCTAGAGCAGACGGAGCACCTGACCCTGACGGTCGGTGATCAGCCTATTGTGGTGGACCTTGAGGATGTACAGATCATCGCTCAGGATATACCTGGGTGGACGGTCGCCAACGAGGGTCGTCATACGGTCGCTCTAGACATCACGCTCACGCCCGAGCTGATCGCTGAGGGTACAGCGCGTGAGTTTGTCAACCGCATACAGAACCTCCGCAAGCAGTCTGGCTATGAGGTCAACGATCACATTGAGCTCCTCGTAATGGCTCCCGATGAAGTTGTAGAGGCTCTCCGCACCCATCAGGAGTACGTCCAGACGCAAGTGCAGGCTGACACGATCGACTACTCGGAGGTCCTCAGCGATGCCGAGGAGATCGACCTAGACGGCACCTTGATAGCGGTACAAATCAGCAAAGTATAAACACAATTCACGCCGTCTGTAGGCGATCAAGCTTTCGCAACAGAGAGACTTCGTCTACAGCGCACTAATAGATTCACAAATAGTATGGAAGATAGCAGCAAGAAGCGATATAACCCGGAGGAGCTCGAAGAGTTTCGCATACTCATTGAGAAGAAAATAGCTCAGGCTCGTGAGGATCTCAATATGCTCCGTGCGGAGAACGCCAACGACATCAGCGATACAACGCCCACCTACAAGGATCTAGATGAGGGTGCCATCACTCAGGCACGTCTTGAGAACGATGCGCAGGCACAGCGTCTGCAGGACTTCATCGAGAAGCTCGAGGCAGCTCTTCTACGCATCCAAAACGGAACCTACGGCATTTGCTCCGTCACGGGCAAGCTCATCCCTAAGGAGCGTCTCCGTGCGGTACCTCATACGACCAAGAGCATCGAGGCTAAGCTAAATCGCGACAAGCGTCAGTAAAGTCATCCGTTTCCTTTATGACTCGAACTAGCCAGCGCCATTGGATTGTCGCAGGTCTCATTCTGCTTCTCATTGTCATTGATCAGGTCGTCAAGATCTGGATCAAGACGCATATGTATGTAGGTCAAGAGTACCACATCTTTGACTGGTTTCGCATCTACTTTGTAGAGAACCGTGGCATGGCATACGGTGTGGAGCTAGGCAGCAAACTCCTGCTGACCGCCTTCCGCATCATAGCCATGACGGGACTGGCTATATGGCTCACACGCTTCGTTCGTCAGTGTCGGCACTACTCACTAGGATTCTGCTGCATCATCGGACTAGTGCTAGCTGGAGGCATCGGCAATCTCATCGATTCCCTCTTCTATGGACAGCTCTTCACCTCCTCCATCGGGCAGGTAGCGCAGTTTGTCCCTACGACAGCTGGAGCCGTAGGGTATGCACCTTGGTTTGAAGGGCATGTGGTCGATATGCTCTACTTTCCCCTCTTCACAACGGTATTGCCCGAATGGTTCCCAATAGGCGGAGGATCGGCGTACACCTTTTTCAGTCCTATCTTCAACATCGCTGACAGTTGCATCACCGTAGGCGTGCTGGCGCTGCTCATCTTCTATCCACGCACCACGACACGAGCTCTCGATCGTCTCTGGCTTTATTTACGGGGCAAGCATCGTCATACGAATGTGCGAGCTAAGTAAGCGAACTTACTAGTTATGCGAGCTAACAGCGTCAAGGCATCTTTGCTCAAGTTCGGGCTACTAAGCATACTGCTGCTCCTACTCGGGAGTGGCTGTAAGAAACGCTCGTGGCAACGCATACCGAATGGCAAGCTCGAGCAGCTACTCACAGAGCTATACACAGCTCGTGGCGTAGGTCAGACGCTCTATCTCACATCGGCACAGCAAGACTCGATCTACGCCTCCATACTCAAGTCGCACGGTGTATCTCAAGAGGATCTAGATAGCACTATATACTACCTCTCAGCTTCGAAGGCAAAGCTACTTCAGAAAATCATTGCTCAGTCCTCAGCCAGCATACAGCGAGAGGTAGAGATATTGGAGCGTACGACAGGTTTCTTCAAGATAAGCTTGGATGGTGACGAGGGCAACTTCTACACACCACTATCTGACTCGCTCTCTTGTCGTGTCACCCCGTTATCCACCTACCCTATTTGCATCAATAAGGAGCAGTATAGCTATCACTGGAAGGTGGCTCTGGCAGACATTCCCAACCTCCCCGATACCATTCGGCAGGTAGAGATCCAGGGACTTGTCAGCGGCTCTCTCCTACCCGAGCCGTGTCAAATGCCCTACATAGCACTTTCCAAACAGCTAGATGCTACGCTTCCGCCCCTGGCTATGGAAAGTGTATCAACGCAACTACCCATGGGAGGAAGCTTTGTACTCACCCTAGGTCCATCTACTCCCGAGAGAACAGCAGAGCCTACGGAGGAACAGGAGCAACAGCTAGAAGAACCAGCAAGTGCAACAGATAGCTTATCAAGTGGCCTAACGGACAGTATCGCAAAAAATCTGACGAGCAGCGCAGTGGATAGTCTCCCTGTAAGTAAACCACACAAAGAGCGAGTACGGACTGTTTCACACTTCTCAGTGGGAGATACCATCTCCATCTCCATTTACAGCCTACCAACAGACTACCTGGATACGCACTCGCTACACTTTAGGCTACAGGAACTACGCATCATCGCTCGATAGAAATTGCTCATAGCACTCTTTGTAGCAAGCGCCCCTCCACAGATGACACGACAGATCACCCTGCATCCAGGCGAACGAATCGTCCTCCGACAGCTACTCTATCGTGGAGAGCTCCTGCATTCCGTACTACTCACTTACCACGACCATGAGCGCGGCATCGAGCTAACGCCCTGGCATCACGACGAACCTCCGCACACGCTCTACTACTCAGGCACGTGGTGCCTCATCGAGGACACTGACGCTGACCAGCATTACCGACTATCCTCTGTAGAGTGATATACCCGCTAAAAAACAGGGGGAGCCTTAAAGCTCCCCCTTATCCTACATACAACTAACTAACAAGACCACTTATGTGTGTGTTTTTTTTTTACTGAGCTGCTCGTCCTAACCGTATCGCTAACCCCAGATTGAGAACTGGCAAGAATTGAGCCTTGTAAACTATGTCTTGCACCTTAGGATTAAAATCAATAAGCAAATTAGGATCACCTGCTATGACGTTAGGAGAGGCAACCCGTACCTTGCCAGATAGTAAGACTCCTAGGTCCACAAAGAATGATACTGGTTTGTCTGATGGAGCCATCTGTCCAAAACCAATCCCTAGATAAGGTCTCACTACACGGCCTAAAGTGACCGTAGCATCAAGCGTTGCTTCGCTACTTGGCTGGATGGTAACACGTTGACTCTCATCGTTAGCATCAAAGATCGTGATGCTAGGCATGTTGTTTGGATCAAGTGTGCTCTGTTGCTTCATAATTGACTCTCCAGTCTTAGCATCGATCATCATACCATGAGCCTGCACCTTAGGTGCACCTAGGTAAATGCCCGCTGATACGCGAAAGCCTTTTCCTGCTGGATGCCAGTCAACCATCAATTGTCCATTGATATTGCTGTAAGCAAACTTTGTGCTGAGCTGAGGCGTATAGCCTAGTGACTCTTCGTAAGACTGCTGCTTAGCAGCGTCACCAAACTCAAAAGTCTTCTTATACAACTGCATCTTGGGGAAAAAACCAATTCCAGCACGTACTGCGAGCTGTGGTATGATACGCACAGCACACTGAGCCGTCACACCGTCAGGTACTGATATCCCTAGAGCAAGCCCTATGGGCAGAGTGCTTTGCGAAGAAATCTTTTGAGACGTTTCTAGCTTGTCTGTAGTATAAGCATCATCTAGAAGAGGCTCATAGTAGAAGTTGTCCTGAGCAAAGGTCATAGGACAGAGGAGAAGTGAAGCTATCACTCCCATCATGGTACAGCAAAGGAGTCGTTTCATCTTGCCTGGACGATACTTGTTGCAGAAAGTGTGATCTTCACGTCTATAGTATCACCATACTCCCAGTCAGAGATTTTGTCTCTCGTTGTGGTGATTCGTATAGGTAGCTGATCAGCCGTAATGTACTTTGCAAGATCCTTCTCATACAGAACCAAGTCTAGCAAATTCGGATTCGTATCCTTTGCTTGTGTCTCTGCTATGAGCTTGTAGTCGTGTCCAGCATAGAGCCGTACTGGAGCAAACAAAGTTAGGTTTACACCTTCGGGCTTGATGCACTCGATGGTTACTTTGTCAAGGAGGATGCTCTTGATTGTTGCTTCAGAGAAGCCTTTAAGTCTAATCTCATCTGTTATATCCCAAGAGAGGCAATCCTCGTATAGCACATTTTCCTGATCCGCTCTCAGATCGGACTCTGAACTTTTGGGAAAATTGAGACAACTTGATATGTCAAGTGGTATCTCAAACGACTTGACAGCAGGCACTGTAGCCTCAACGACTGGCGTTCTCGCAGGAGTCTTAGGATCACAGCTTTGTAGTGCAAAGAGCGTAAACGCTAGCACTAGGATAGCATAGAACTTTGGATTAGTCATAGTATTACTGTGTTTAACTGTTATATGGTTACATGATTTGCTCGGAAGCTCTTACTCCCCTATTGGAATACGCTTACAAATGTAAGGAAAACACTTGAAGATACAAACACTTAGAGCGAGAAGTTTGGGCTGACAGAGTACAATCGTAAACAAAAAGCTTCATCATATCAACTAGAGACCCTTTCTATGAAAGAATAAGCTCCGCAGTCGGCTACGATTTCGTACCTTTGTAGGGTATTAAGTATTAGCATAATAGAATGCTCTATAGATTATGATGACAGCACACGATATACGACAAGCTTTCCTCGACTTCTTTGAGGAGCACGGGCACCGCATAGTACCTTCGGCACCGATGGTGATCAAGGACGACCCCACGCTCATGTTTACCAATGCCGGGATGAACCAGTTTAAGGATATCATCCTAGGCAACAAAGAGCCTCAGTATCGTCGTGCAGCAGACTCGCAAAAGTGCCTCCGCGTCAGCGGCAAGCACAACGACCTCGAGGAGGTAGGACGCGACACCTACCACCACACCATGTTTGAGATGCTGGGCAACTGGTCCTTTGGCGACTACTTCAAGCGCGAGGCGATTGAGTTTGCCTGGACCTTCCTAACGGAGCGTCTCCAGCTACCCAAGGATCGGCTCTACGTGACCGTCTTCGGCGGCAGTGCCGAGGAGGGGCTGAGCCGTGACGACGAGGCGGCTGGCTACTGGCTGCAGTACACCACGGAGGATCGTATCATCGACGGCTCTCGCAAGGACAACTTCTGGGAGATGGGCGACACCGGTCCCTGCGGTCCCTGCTCTGAAATACACATTGACCTGCGTAGCGAGGAAGAGCGTCAGGCCATCTGCGGACGTGATCTAGTCAATAAGGACCACCCGTTGGTCATCGAGATCTGGAACCTCGTCTTCATGCAGTACGACCGCAAGGCGGACGGACATCTAGAGCCACTACCCCACAAGGTGATCGATACGGGCATGGGCTTCGAGCGACTCTGTATGGCTATGCAGGGCAAGAAGTCCAACTACGACACCGACCTCTTTACCCCTCTGATCCGCGCTATCGAGACGCTCAGCGGTGAGCAGTACGGTCAGAACGAGCAGGTGGATATCGCCATGCGTGTCGTCGCTGACCACATCCGCACGATCGCTTTTGCCATCGCCGACGGCCAGCTCCCGAGCAATGCTAAGGCGGGCTACGTGATCCGTCGTATCCTACGGCGTGCCGTACGCTACGCCTACACCTTCCTCCATGCCGATGAGCCGATGCTCTACACGCTCCTGCCCACGCTCAATGAGGTGATGGGTGAGGCTTATCCAGAGATCGTGGCGCAGCGCGAACTGATCGCTTCGGTAATCAAAGAGGAGGAGGAAAGCTTCCTACGCACCCTCGCTCAGGGACTCAAGCTTTTGGAAAGCAAGATCCAAGAGTTGCCCCAAGATGAGAAAGTTCTGTCGGGTGCCGACGCTTTCGTCCTGTACGACACTTACGGCTTCCCACTAGACCTCACGGAGTTGATCCTTTCGGAGCGTGGTATGACGCTTGATCAAGTGGCTTTTGACAAACTGATGCAGGAGCAGAAGAGCCGTGCGCGTCAGGCAGCTGCCATCGACGCTGCCGACTGGGTGGTCCTCGATGAGGAGACCACTGAGAGCACCTTCGTGGGCTACGAGACGCTCCAGATCGAGACGCATATCCTGCGCTACCGCAAGGTAGCTGACAAGAAGCGCAGCTACTATCAGGTGGTGCTGGCTGAGACGCCCTTCTACGCTGAGATGGGTGGTCAGGTCGGTGACAAGGGCGTGCTGATCGCTCAGGACGGCACCGAGTACCCGATCCTAGACACCAAGCGGGAGAACAACCTCACCGTCCACATCCTCTCTAGCCTCCCCGCAGATCCTAAGCAGCCACTCATCGCTCGTGTCGGAGCTGAGCTACGTCACCTTACGGAGGCAAACCACACAGCAACGCACCTGATGCACCACGCTCTGAGAGCTGTGCTCGGCACCCATGTAGAGCAAAAGGGTTCGCTCGTATCGGCAGACTTGCTACGCTTTGACTTCTCACACTTCAAGAAATTGACACCCGAAGAGATAGCTGAGGTAGAGCGTTTGGTCAATGCGGAGATCCGTGCCGACAGGCCTCGTGATGAGCATCGCAACGTGCCTATTGCTCAGGCTAAGGAGATGGGTGCGATGGCACTCTTTGGCGAGAAGTATGGCGACGAGGTGCGTGTCATCAAGTATGGCGACTCGGTCGAGCTATGCGGTGGTACCCACGTGGCTAGCACGGGGCAGATAGGCTTTTTCAAGATCATCAGCGAGGGCTCTATCGCGGCCGGTATCAGGCGTATCGAGGCGGTTACGGGTCCTAAGGCTGAGGAGTATGTACACCATCTGGAGGAGCAGTTGCAGCTCTTCAACGAGCGACTCAACAACGTGCCCGATCCGCTCAAGGCGCTAGACCGACTGATCGCCGAGGGTGCCGAGCAGCGCAAGGCTATCGAGCAGTACACCAAGGCTCAGGCAGAGCAGATAGCTCAGCAGGCTCTAGCCGATCAGACGAAGCATAGCGAGACAACCATCGTTGTAGTCAATAAGCCAATGAGTAGCGATGTCGCGAAGGATGTCGCAGGCACGATCCGCGAGCGACTACAGGGCTCTTACCTTGCGCTCATCGGTGCTGCCGAGGAGGGCAAGTGTACCCTCACGGTAATCCTTTCGCCAGACCTTGTCGACAAGGGGCTCAACGCCAGCAAACTCATCAAGGAGGTAGCCTCGCTCATTAAGGGTGGTGGCGGTGGTCAGCCACACTTTGCGACGGCTGGTGGACGCAACCCTGAGGGGCTACAAGCAGCCATCGACCATATCGTCTCGCTGATTTAGCAGCTAGACTAGATGCCACCCCTAGCCTTCATCTCCACCCAGTCGAGGGTGCTCGTGGGCAACCTAATGGGCGACTATCTGCGGGAGTTGCTCCGCCAAGGCAAGCCCGAGAGTTACTACCTACTGGCAGATGAGCAGGTGTGGCATCTGAGCCAAGAGCTTATAGCGAAAAACTATCCCGAGCTAACAGAGCTACCCCGCTATCTAATCAATGATCCTGAAGAGGCGAAGAGCCTCGAGGGCATCGCCGAGATGGCGCGCTGGCTCCTCGAGCAGGGTGCCACTCGTGGAGCTACACTCATTGCGCTGGGCGGTGGAGCTGTGAGCGATGCCGTCGGCTTCCTCGCACAGATCTACATGCGGGGGGTCTCCCTCGTCCTACTCCCCACGACGCTCCTCGCCATGGCAGACGCTGCTGTGGGGGGCAAATGCGGGGTCAACTTTGCGGGTGTCAAGAACCTACTCGGAGCTTTTGCCGATGAAGCTGCCACGCTGACGCTCTGCGACACAGCTTGGCTGGAGAGCCTCCCAGAGGAGGAGCTACGCTCAGGCTGTGGCGAACTGATCAAGTATGGTCTGCTCGTTAGTCCCGACCTGTGGCGCCGGTTGCTGCAGGTACTGCCCGAGCAACCGCTCTCCTTAGAGCAACTAACCCCACTCATTCGTGAGGCGGTGCAGTTCAAGCTCAACATCGTGGCTCAGGATCGTCTAGATCAAGGACTTCGTCATCAACTCAACCTCGGGCACACCTTCGGGCATGCCTTCGAGGCGTGGAGCCATCAGCACTGCGACACGCCTTTGCTACATGGTGAGGCAGTCGCTCTGGGACTAATTCCCGAGCTATACCTATCGCACGTCAAGTTAGGCTTTCCCAAGGAGGTGCTACACCAGCTACTCTCCGTAGTGCAGGAACTGTACCGTCCGCTCTCCATCACCTGTCGAGACTACGATGCGCTGAGGGAGCTAATGCTCCACGACAAGAAGAATAGCGACGCACAGCTCATCACCACCGTCGCTCTCTCCGACATAGGTCAAGTCCACGAACTACAGAACGAATCCCTCGACATCACCGAGGCTCTCGACTACTACCAGGACACAATGCTGTAAAAGCTCTAGCCTCGCCATCAGGGCACTAAGCTTGACTCATATCAAACTCTATTTCTGACACATACAAGTTCCAAAAAATGATTCCCCTCTTGGAACTTTTTAGTTCCAAGAGGGGAACTTTTCAGTTCCAGCGGAGGAACTTTTCGGTTCCTAGGGAGGAATTGTTTGATTCCTCGGGAGGAAAAGGAGAAATAGTTCGGACTTATGACTTCATACTTCCGAAGTTTTATCTGATTGCTCCGAAGTTTCATTTCTCGCATCGGAGCAAATAAGAAATCTCCACCGAGGAATCTAGAATTTCCTCCGTGGAGATCGAGCAGCAATGCCCTCTACGCCCGCAATTCGTCTAGTCCGAGAGAGAGCGTGTGAGTGTGCTATGCCGAGCGTACATAGAAAAAGCCCCACGTCTGCAGAGCAGAGCGTGGGGCTTCGTATGATGAGAGCTTAAGAGGACTATCGACTAGTCCTCTTGCTCGCTATGCTGGTCGTAAGACTACTAGAGACCTAGTTGCTTCTTGACCTGAGCTGTGATATCTACCGCAGAGGGACCCGAGTAGAGCATCATAGTTGCCTCCATGACATAGGTATAGCCACCAGCATCTCCGACCTTCTTGATTGCCTCTACAATCTTCTGTTGGATGGGTGCCATAAGCGTGCCCTGCTGCTTCTCCATATCTTGCTGCATAGCCTGATAAGAGCGCTGGATGCGGTTCTGCAGATCAGCTAGCTCCTGCTCACGGCTCTTGAGGAGTGCATCAGAGAGTCCCTCCTTGTCCTTCATGTAGAGCTCGAGCTTCTTCTGATACTCGTCATTCATCGTCTGCATCTCTGCCGTGTACTTTTTGTCTAGCTCTTGGAGACGATCCTGAGCTACCTTCATCTCTGGCATAGCAGTGAGGAGCTCCTGTGAGTTGACGACTGCTATCTTCTGCTGAGCCGTAGCTACTACAGGTAGCAAGAGTAGGAGTAGGGTTAGAAACAGATTCTTTGTCTTCATTGTTCTGTATTTAAGTTATTGATTATGCGTATGTATCTCGTTAGTGCATGCGACCATAGCCTAGCTTCTCTAAGACCTGGTCACTGATGTCGATAGATGGATTGGCAAAGACGATGCCAGCCGTAGAACGGTCGAGGACTAGCTGGAATCCGCTCTGCGAGGCGATCTCCTTGATCGCTTGCCATATCTCGTCCTGCAGCGGCTTAACCATCTTAGAGCGACGCTCGAAGAGCTCGCCCTCGGGCCCGAAGTACTTGCCCTGTAGCTCGGTGGCCTGCTGCTCGGTCTTGACAATCTCCTCCTCGCGCTGACGCTTCTGCTCGGCTGTGAGGAAGACGAGATCGCTCTGATACTTCTTGTAAAGCGTCTCAGCCTTGTCTTGGAGTGTCTTGACCTCCTGCTGCCAACGCTTAGAAACGGTCTCAAGCTGCTCATTCATCATCTCATAGTTAGGAATGTTCTTGAGGATATACTGCATATCCACAAGGGCAAACTTCTGTGCTGATGCTCCCAGCGTCAGAGCTAGGAGGAGTGTGAGGAGATATAGATGCTTTCTCATAATATTGTTGTTTAGAAGGTCCGTACTAGAGTCTATAGATAGCTTGGAGACTTAATTGTTTAAGAAAGGCAAGCCACATGTACGCACACGCTAAGGGTTGCTAAAACTCCCGCCCCATGACGATGTGTATGTTGCTACCGCCACGCTGTGAGGAGCCGTCAGGCTTGTCAAAGCCATATCCCCAGTCAAGTCCTAGCATGTCTAAGAAAGGTAATGTGATGCGGAAGCCGATACCTGCCGAGCGCTTGAGGTTGAAGGCGTTGAAACTACTAAGATCACGCCACGCATTACCAGCCTCGAGGAAGGCGACGGCCCACACATTGTACTGTCCCTGGAAGAGGATCGGCACACGTAGCTCAGCCATCATACGCATATAGGCGTAGGCATAGTCATAGTTGCCACCAGCGATCGATCCATTGCTATATCCACGTAGCGGGATGGTCTCGTTGAGGAAGTTGCCTACGTAGCCACTCATATTGTCACCACCCATGTAGTAAGTGCCGAAAGGTGAACGCTTGAATGGTGTATAGTGACCGATGAAGCCCGCATCTAGACGCGTCATAAGGACTGGCGTATACTTCACCGTAACAGGATTCATAAGCGGTGTGAAGACCTTGCCCGAGAACTTCCACTTGTGGTACTCCACAAAACGGTAGCGATCCTCCGCCTTGAGGTTGATATTGGAGTAGTCGATACCGTCCCAAAGGGAGTATGGAGGTGTGGCACTAACTGACAGCGTAAAGGAAGATCCACGACGGGTATAAATCGGGTTGTCGATCGAGTTACGCGAGAGCGCCAGCGTGAGGCTTATGTCATTAGCATGACCATTGTGAAAGCCCTGGAAGGTTTCATAGACCCAGTCACGGAGGTAGTAGTGGGTATAGTTGAGCGTAGCGTTGACATTAAACCAGTTGTCTGGCCAGTTAAGACGCTTACCAAAACCGACCGTGGCTCCGAAGATGTGCATCGACTGGTTGGGATTGTAGGAGTTTTCCATGAGCGACTGCCTATACCCACCATCGTAGCCGTAGCCTCCATAACCACCATAGCCGTAGCCGCCGTATCCGCCATAGCCGCCGTATCCGCCATAGTAGCCTGGATAGTAGCCCATGCCCTGCGTACGGTTGTTATAGTAGCGAGTATCGATAGCGGTCTGCATGGAGTAGAAGAGCGATGCCGTAAAGAAGTTCGGACGCTTGCCACCAAACCATGGATCGGAGAATTGTATACTAAACGAGTGATAGTAGCGACCATTACTCATCGCATTAAGAGCGAGGGACTGCCCATCGCCCTGCGGGATGAGACCACGATACGCTTTCGGGTGGAAGAGGTTGTAGATCGAGAAGTTGGTAAAGTTGATACCGGCACGCCCGATGATACCCGCCTGAGACCAACCGAAGGAGAGCTCAAACTTGTCATTGTTTCTGCGCTGCAGCGAGTACTCTATGTCCACAGTACCCTCCTGGGGATTGGGGATTGGCGTGGGAAAGCTCTTTTCTGGATCAAAGTGCCCGAGTTGGTTGAGCGTCATCCAGGAGTTCATCATATCCTCCTTGCTAAAGAGCTTACCAGGCTTCGTATAGAGCTCACGACGAATCACCTCCTCGTAGATGTCATGGTTGCCTCGTATGATCACCTTGTCGATGGTAGCCTGAGGACCCTCCACAATACGCAAGTCGAGTGATACGGAGTCTCCCTCTACATGGGTCTCCACAGGATCTATACCTGAGAAGATATATCCATTGTTGTAGTAAAGGTTCGCCACAGCATCGTCCTCGACATAAAGACGCTTCGTAAGTCGATCCTGGTCATACACGTCTCCATGCTGCATACCGAGCATCGCCTCTAAAAGGGGCGTGGGGAACTTAGTATTGCCCACGAAGTTGATATCCTTGATGTAGTAGCGATGCCCCTCCGAGAGGTTGATGAAGATGTCGATCTGCTTCTCGTTTTTAGGGTTGCGTGCGATAGAGTCTGACAGGATCTCTGCATCACGATAGCCTGCCTTGTGGTACGCCTCTAGAATGTTGTGCAGATCCTCACGATAGACATCTTGGATAAATTTCTTGCTCTGGAAGAGCTCCAGAAGTGAGTTCCATATATTACCACGATTGAGCCGGAAGGTCTCATTCGTCTTCTTCATAGCCTTGCGCAGATCCGTATCGGAGAGCGCCTTATTGCCTGAGAAGTAGATGTTAGCGATCTTCGTCTTATACTTCTTATCGACCGTAATGCCGAGCTTGACATACCCCTCACGAGATAGATCCGGCTGCTGATCGAAGGTGACCTCCATCTCGCTATACCCCTTCTCATTGTAGTACTTCTGTATCAGCTGCTCAGTGCGATCGAGCACATTGGGTGAGAGCTGCATACTCTCTCGTAGACCGGTCTTAGTCTGCAGGTCTTCCTGCTCCGACTTCTTGATGTTGTGGAAGGTGACCGAAGCAATCCGAGGATGTTGCTCTAGCTGTACCTCTAGCCATACTTTATCCCCCACATACTTAGTCACTAATACACGCGCATTAGCGAAAGTACCATTGCGTGTGAATTGCTGCACCACAGCAGTTGTAGCCACTCCAGGTATCTCTATCTTCTCCCCCACCTTGAGACCCGTATAGCCTAGCAAGACCTCCTGATCATATCCCTGTGCACCTGTGATCGTCACACCAGCGATGGTCTTGGTGACGGGGCGGGCATAGTCTATCTTGGGCGCATAGATCGTATCGGCAGGAGGAGTAGCAACTTGTGCACTCGCAGTGGTGACCGCAAGGAGTGCTATAAGTGCGAAGAGTATGTTGTGATATCGTTGCATTGTCATCATTAGGAGATCAGATGGGTCTGTGATGTATATGGGTCTTTGTTTTTACTGTGGCACTGTGCCAAAGCGTCGCTGGCGTGAAGCATAGTCTGCAAGCGCCTTGTCCAGCGCTGCCTCATCAAAGTCAGGCCATAGTGTGTCTGTGAAGTAAAGCTCTGTATAAGCCGATTGTAGTAAGAGAAAGTTTGAGAGTCTCTGCTCTCCACCTGTACGAATGAGCAGATCAGGCATCGGTGTGCCACTCGTATAGAGGTAATCATTGATCAGCTCTGGGCGCAACAGGTCATCGCTGCTGAGTCGTCCGGACTGCACATCCGCAACGATATGTCGTATCGCATGACTAATCTCCGTGTAGGAGGAGTAACTCAGAGCGATGCTTAGTGTGATCCGCGAGCCATCCTTAGTCTGCTCTATGGAGTCTCTGAGGTGCTCCACAATTTGGGCTGGGAGTAGATCAATATCTCCAATAGCACGTAGCCGCACGCCCTCCTCGATGAAACGTGGCGTATAGAGATGCAACCCCTCGGCAAGGAGCTGCATGATATAGCTAACCTCTGACTCAGGACGATTCCAGTTTTCTGTACTGAAGGCGTAGACTGTCAGATATGGGATACCACGCTCTGCCACAGCAGTGAGAATCCTCTCTAGCGCATCGACACCCTGCTTGTGCCCGTGACTACGAGACAAACCTCGTTGCTGAGCCCAGCGACCATTACCATCCATGATGATGGCTATATGTTGAGGAGTCTGCTGTTTCATCATTTTGGTGTCTGCCAGTTAGGGTAGCTATCCGATCCGTGGCAAGGTTCACTACGCTTACCAAATTCATAGGTGATACTCACGATCAAGCCTATCGTAGCATCGCCCCCCTTGATCCAGTCCACAGGCATGCCATAGGGATTGTTGAGCCACGCAGTCTGACCGGTAGGAGTGTCTAAATGAGAGCTCAGGTAGTAGATTCCTTGCAGTGCAGCAATGAGGTTGAGCCTATTACGAAGCTTATACTTGATGCCCGTCTTGATACCAGCCCCTGGTAAGATAGCCATCTTGCGAGCTGCGAGAGTCGTCCCGACACTGAGACCTGCACCGATATAAGGTACCAGAGAGCGGGTTTGTAAGTAGCGAAACTTGTCACTGTAGTGAGCAAAGTTATACTCTACCCAGCCGTTCAGAGCTAGCAAATGAGAAGCTCCACGAGAAGCTTGACGCGTCTCCCTAACCTGCGGGTAGTCAGTCTGCGCATAGCGACAGTCGAAGGGGAGGAAGCTGTAGCCTAATTCACCCGAAAAGGCTAGTCGGAAGTTGTGATTGTAACGAAAAGCCGACCCCCCCGTTCCTCCTATCGGCACGAAGGGGATACGTCTATTAGCATTACCCAGATAGGACGCAGCACCCACGTATCCTCCCAGTTCATAGCGATACTCCTGCGCCGTCAGCGAGACAGCGCAGAGCATCAAGGTGATGAGTAGTGGTTGACGAAAGGTTAACTGCATATGCGTATCCGTAGTTCAGCCCCGATAGCGTGACGTAAGATTACTGAAAGCGAATAGGCTGCCCGATCCAAAGCGTAGGGGCACCACCCTTTATTCCTCCGAAGAGGTAAATGCGTCCATCATCGCCTCGATAGAGTGCTAAGCCCTGCTGATGTTGCTGTCCCTTATCATAGTAAAGCGATGGGAGTATCGACTCTTCCGTAAGCTGCTGCCATATGGTGCCGTAGTCTAGCGACACGTAGACACGCATCGCAGGCTGCTCAGCTTGCTTAGGACGAGCTGCAGGCTTGGCTAGTAGTATCGTCTGGTCTTTTGGCTCATAGATCATAGCACCAGGCAGGTCGCTCGGCCAGATCTTGCTCACGACACCAGCATCGTGAGGCGTGAGCCAGTCGAGCCCATTGGAAGTGCTATAGACTAGTGCGGTGGTATCTGCCACAGAGCCTCCGATCACGAGTGCTACTGGATGATGCTCGATGGTGAGCGATAGACGGGCATTCTGCTCTAGAGGAAAAGTCTTCGGGACCCGTATTCCCCCCTCGCTGTTGAAGTGTACCCCGTCAACAGCCTTCACAGCCACTAGAGGCTTATTCTCTCCTCTGTAGTATAGGTTGCCCAAGAGGTAAGAAGGTCTGCCAGGTATCGCATTGCTCTGGCTCCACTGAGCACCCTGATGCTCATAGATGGTTGCTTGCCCACTCTCCTGTAAGCAGAGGATCGCATCTCCGCCACCCTGCTCCACAATGTCTACGACGGGTGAGTCCAGCTTCTTAGGTATCGTCACCTCTTGCCATAGCTCAGGCTCCTTGTGAGAGGCGCGCCATAGATGCTTCTCGGTAGCGGTACGGACAAAGTAGTAATAAGCCTCACCATTGTCCACAAGACGACTCAAGACGATGTCCTCACTCGTCGCCGTGGCTGGCGCTGGATGTGCGGACTTCGTCCAGGTGTGGGTGTAGGGATCACGATCGTAGATATTTATCTTGAGCTGATACTCCTTAGTCAGGGAAGCGTTGTTGCGATGTTGCATCACGATGCGCACACCCTCAGCATGCTTAGACAAGTTGAGTGTATCCAAACCTGACATAGAGGGCTGCTCGACACCCCCGACATAGACCTTAGGCAGTGCATCCGGAGAAGCTGTAATCTGTAGCTTGACCGTCCCAATCTTAGTTCCCTTAGGTAGCGGACGAGCATTGTATATCAGTCCCTTGCGCTGGTCTATAGAGAAGAGTGTCTTCTCCAGCTCAGGGAGTGCCTTATCACTCATCTTGAGCTCTGAGATGAGGACGCTCTCTACCTGGACATCCTCTACAAGCGACTTACGCTGGCAGGAGGGCAAGCTGATGAGCGGTAGCAGAGCTACAGCGAGAAGTAGGTATCTATGGAGAGATTGTATGGTGCGAATCATATAGGATCATTGATATGAAGACAAAGATACTACTTCCCGCGAAAATAGAGGCTAGAGGAGAAGTTAGAGATTAGAAATTAGAGGTTAGAGGTTAGAAGCTAGGCGTTAGGGTTAATCCCCAAGGATACGAGAAGAGGTCTAATCTCTAACTTCTAATCTCTAAAGTCTAATGCGACACATGTACCCTCTTTGTGGCGGGAGCTACCGTCAGTCTCTCCTGCACGCGCTCCGTCACAGCCGTGGCTAACTCTGCGAAGTAGTGGCTCATCACCTGGTCACTCTGAGCTGCTATCGGCTCTCCTGCATCACCAGCCTCGCAGACACTCTGCACAAGTGGCAGCTGACCCAAGAGCGGGATGTGAAACTGCTCGGCTAACCGCTTACCGCCGTCACGACCGAAGATGTAGTACTTATTGTCGGGCAACTCGGCTGGCGTAAACCAAGACATATTCTCCACCAAGCCGAGGATGGGCACATTGACAGGATCCGTCTGAAAGAGGTTGATCCCCTTCATCGCATCCACAAGCGCCACCTCTTGCGGTGTGGTCACCACGATAGCGCCCGTGAGCGGTAGCGTCTGCACCAACGTCAGAGCTATGTCGCCCGTACCAGGAGGCATATCAATGAGTAGGTAGTCGAGCTCTCCCCAGTGCCCCTCCGTGAGGAGCTGCTTGAGCGCATTCGATGCCATCGTACCGCGCCATAGGAGCGCTTGGTTAGGACTCACGAAGAAGCCGATCGAGAGCATCTTAATACCCTCCGTCACGACAATCGGTGCGATACGGTCCTTGCCGTCCACCTCCTCAGCAACAGGACGAGCATCCTCACAGTGAAACATCTTCGGCATCGACGGACCATAGATATCGGCATCGAGGAGCCCTACCTTATACCCTTGACGAGCTAAGGCAACTGCCAGATTACTCGTGACCGTACTCTTGCCCACGCCCCCCTTGCCACTGAAGATGGCGATGGTGTTAGAGACCATCGGAAGCGGATTCTCCACCTCCGGCTGCTCAGGCTCCTCTCTAAAAGTTGCTTTGATACGCCCCGCCACATCTGCCTCTGCATCGAGGAAGGTGAGGATGGCCGTTTCAGCCGCTTTGACCACAGAGCGAGCAAATGGGTCTCGCACACGGGGAAAGTGTAGCGTCAGAGAGATCTGGCGCCCCTCGATCTGTATATCGTCTGTCACGATGCCGGAAGAGACAATGTCTGTACCCGTACCAGGGTAGCGCACATTACGCAGCGCATCGAGTACCTGCTCGGTTGTATAGCTATTCATATCTTGTTTCTGTTTTTGGGTCTGAGCTTTATTCCTCTTGAGCAAAGGCTTGCTCCACTTGATGCAAGAGTCCTCCAGGGACCTGCGACCAGCTGGTATAGTCGTCATGCTCGGGCTCACACGCGGGCTCCAGCCACTGCTCCCGCACCGGTAGCGCAAGTCGGATATACTTGATCTCCTTACCCCTCCCGAGCCATTGCTTCTCATAGTGAGTCAGGATACGTGGTATGCCATACTGCGTCAGCACCTGCTCTTCTTGGTAAAGGTCAGGCAGAGCCACAATAGGCTCAATCCCATTCACCTCCAGCAGGCTCAGCGTGTACTCATAGAGGAAGGTGCTATCCGTCTTAAGATGCACCAGCCCGTCAGGCTTGAGATAGCGATTGTAACTGGCAAAAAAAGCCGATGACAAGAGTCTAGCACGTGTACGCTTCATCTGCGGATCGGGAAAGGTGATCCACAGCTCACTCACCTCGCCTGGAGCAAAGGCTAGTGGCAAGAGATTGATATCGGTACGTAGGAAAGCTGCGTTGGAGAGACCTCTCTCTAGAGCCTCTGTGGCACCATGCCACATGCGGGCTCCCTTGCGATCCACACCAATATAGTTGTGCGTCACATCTTGCTGGGCCAGTGCGACCGTATACTCGCCTCGCCCACAGCCCAACTCTAAGATGAGCGGGCGATCCGCATCAAAGGCTCGCTCGCTCCACCCTCCAGCTATTTGTTCCGCCACCTTAGGAGAAGAAAGCTCTGCATAGCCATACTCATACACATTGGGATAGCTATGCAGATCGGCAAATTTCTCCAGCTTACGTCTAGCCATAGGCGTGCCTCAGCATCGATTACTCCTGATCCTCATCGGCATCGAGGATGTCGACTAGCCCCTGCTCAGCATAGTAGTCGTAGAGCGTGGAGATCAGGTCATACGCATCATCTTCGTGCATCTTGACACCCATATCCTGGCTCAGACGACCAGAGACAAAGTCTGCCATCTCATCTATGTCGAGAAAGCCCTCCTCGTCATCCATCCCCTCAGAGTACTCATCACAGAGATCCATCACATAGAGAAAGATCTCGTCATCATCATACTCCTTGATAAAGGAAGGATCTAGATGCTCACGCAGGTACTGGATCGCACTCCGATCGATCTGCTCAAAGTCTAAGTCTGCCATCATACTATATGTTGTATAAGTTATAAGTCTGCACCCAGATCACATCACTTCAGCGATTGGTAGAAAGCCTCTAGGAGCCGTCCCGCACCCACGAAGGGGGTGATGCGATTCTCCAGGACCTCGTGCTCTATCGACTCTTGGAGCTGCTTGACCTGCTCATTGTCGTAGAAGGAGCGACGCAACTCCTCATTGACCGTCTCGTACATCCACCACTTCTCCTGGCGACGACGATTATAGTCAAAGTAGCCACTCTCCTTACTCGTCTGGCGATACTCATCGATCATATCAAAGATCTCCTTGATGCCTATGCCCATCAGACCTGAGTAAGTCAACACCTTCGGCTCCCAACCCGACTCCGTAGCGGGAAAGAGCTGCAGCGCATTGCGAAAGTGCTGCGCAGCTAGACGAGCCTTGTCTACATTGTCGCCATCAGCCTTATTGATGATGATGCCGTCGGCCATCTCCATGATACCGCGCTTGATGCCTTGTAGCTCATCGCCTGTACCCGCTAGCTGGATGAGGAGGAAGAAGTCGACCATCGAGTGCACAGCCGTCTCACTCTGCCCTACCCCCACCGTCTCGACAAAGACCGTGTCGAAGCCAGCTGCCTCACAGAGAATAATGGTCTCACGCGTCTTGCGCGCCACACCACCCAGCGAAGAGCTGCTAGCACTAGGACGGATGAACGCACGCTCCTCACGTGAGAGGCGCTCCATACGGGTCTTGTCGCCTAGGATACTTCCCTTAGAGATCTCACTACTAGGGTCGATAGCCAGCACAGCCAGCTTGTGTCCCTGCTTGATGAGGTGCATGCCGAAGGCATCGATCGATGTACTCTTGCCCGCTCCAGGCACACCAGTGATACCGACACGCATCGACCGCCCGCTATAAGGCAGGCACCCCTCCAGTATCTGCTGTGCCTTGAGCTGGTGATCATGACGTGTACTCTCGACGAGCGTCACGGCACGAGCCAGGAAAGTGCGATTGCCTGCCAAGATCTCCTCGATATAGCGCTCAGCGGGATAGTCCTCACGCTGCACCCGTTGCTGGCGCAGATAAGGATTGACCATAGGCTGGGCAGAGACCCCTTTATTCACCTTGAGACCCGCATAGCGAGGGTCATTCTCAGGATGATCGTTTGTGAGCATGAGGGATTTAGAGGTTAGAGATTAGAAGTTAGAGATTAGAGGGCTAGCTGAGCGCTACAGCTTAGGGATGACGATCAAGACGTTGCGTAGTGGAGCGTTCGGATCATTGAGCAGGAGGTCAAAGTTTGCCTTGAGAGCTCCACGAGAGCGATCCTCGCCCTCTAGCTTAAGCTGATAACGTATCTCGCCACTGGCACCAGGTGCGATCGTCTCGGGGTAATCGGAGATGGTTAGGAAGGCTGTATTGCTCTCGGCAGAGTAGATATGCATCGGTGCGTCACCATCATTCTTTAGTGCGACCGTCCCCTCATAGACCGTTTCTTCTGGAGCTATATCTGTAAGACGCTGATAGGTCTTCAGCTCAGCAATCGGTGCTGCAGCGTCCTTGACAAAGCTGGGGGGCATCACCAGACGTACCATCACGCCACCCGAGAGGTCTGGCTCACCGTCCTGCGTTCGCACGGTGATCCCTATCCACCCTTTGTGAATGCCCGGAGCCACCGATCCATCAGTGTGCGCCGTCAGAAAGATTTCTTCAGGCTCATAAGCCGCCAATGTGGCGTGACGTAGACTGCTCGTGAGAAAGCTGGGAAGCGTATCCAGCGACACCTCTAGCGGCTGTCCCGTCGGATTATTGAGCATCAGGCGAATCGTATTCTCTGCGCCAGCAGGCTGCAATGGGAAGTCCAAAAAGAGATTACTCACCTGCAGCGCACCGATCTCTTGCTGGTAGCGTGCACTCATTGGGGTCGGTCTACCCAGTGTAGCTACATTTCCCTTGATCGTCAGCTTGACAGGCTTACTCGGATCTACGGAAGTGTAGACACGCGTGTACTTAACGAAAGAGCCAGGACGATTCAGCGGATTGTAGGTGATCAAGATCGGTATCGAGTCACCAGGAGCTACAGCGGTACGATCGTACGTAGGCGTCGTACAGCCACAATCCGTATTGACACGCAGTATGACCATCTGCTGGTCAGAGACGTTGTGCAAGGTGAAGCTGTGCGACACCGTTCCTCGCTCCTCAGCAATCGTGCCGAAGTTGTGGATCGCTGAGAGCGAGTCGATCATCTCCCCACGCTGCTGGGCTCGCACCACACATAGGGTAGTAGCGAGGCAGAGCAGGAGAGCTACCATTCTTCTTGTAGCCATAAACTATCTATCTTCGTTCGCTTGAGGTACGCTCCTCCACCCACCGCCTTCGTGGTGAAGGCTCTGGGGCGGTAGCGTATGCTGCATCAAGTGACTATAGATGATCTCTCTGTAGTATGCGATTACTCGACAATACCCTTGATGCGTAGGATGTAGCTACCATCCTTGCCATTGCTATAGACAGAGATGGTCTTGACGAACTGTCCAGGGCGTCCTGCAGGATTGTAGGTCACCTTGATCGTCGTGCTCTTACCCGGAGCGATAGGCGCTGTCTCGAACTCAGGCTTCGTACAGCCACAAGAGGCCACAACACGTGTGAGCACGAGCGGAGCTGTACCTGTGTTCTTGACCGTGAAGGTATGACTCACGGGGCCATCAACCTCCTTGATGGTGCCAAAGTCAAACTCTGTCTCCGTAGCTGTAATCTGAGGACCAGACTGCTTGCTAGAGGTCTCCTTGTTCTGAGCTCCAGCTAGCGTAGCACAGAGTAGGAGGATTGTTGTAAGGATTGCAATGCGTTTCATAACTTTGTAGTTTAAGATTTATACTCTATATCATCGGTACGGCTACAGCACTATGACCATCTGGTAAGCTACTCAGCGCCATAAGCCCCACCTAGTAGGTCATCCAGAGCCAGCCGCTCTAGCAACTGAACACAGTGGACACAACCTACACACTGCAAATATACTGCTTTTTGATGATACGACTGATCACCTCAAATTACCTCCCAGGGCTGACGCATTATACGGGGTAGGTTTACCTACGTCTTAATGAAGGATCTCGGGAAATGGAGGAAATAGAACAATCCTCCGTGGAAGATC